>JAEURA010000226.1 GCA_016789005.1 Anaerolineae bacterium | reverse complement strand
GGTTGTTGGCTCATAAGCAGCCAGAACGTGTTGTAGGGGCGCATCGCGATGCGCCCGAAATCGCGGGCGGTTCACGAACCGCCCCTACAAGACCCAGCATGTCTGTTGTGACCCCATCGGGAAATTTGATGCGTTTGCCCTATTCCAGGTGTGTAATCGCTTTTGGGGGTGGGCGATCATCCTGGTCGATGCGCCGCCGGAGAATAGAATTCTCCGGCTATCCCCAAAGGCGCATGAAACCGACTCAGAGCGTATCTGATAATTCATCAACGCTCTCGTAGGGGCGGCGCGCGAGCCGCCCGCGCTGCCTGAAAGATCGTCACGGTTACGGCGGGCGCGTCGCGACGCGCCCCTACCAAGGGCAATTATCAGACAGGCTCTCAAAGTCGGTTCCGCAGATGGGAGAGTCGCCAGAAGCAGCACGAGCGCCGCCGGCGAAACCCTCTTCCAGAGGGTTTTTCACGTCCTTGGGGATAGCCGGACATTAAAAATGTCCGGCGGCGGACCACCACGTGCTTCTGCCCCCATTTCCGAATGCGCCCTATTCCACCGGGCTATTCCCCCTGGGCGATGGGCAGCATGACGATGCGATCCAGCGTGCTTTCGGCGATGCAGTGCCCGATTCGCCTGCCGTTTTCAATCGCCGTGCGGTAGTGAATGCCGCCGTACAGCCGCGAGATCGCCGCTTCGTCCGCCGCCTGCTCAAACGAGTAGAACGAACGCACGATGCCCAGCGATTCCGACGCCGTCATGTCGGTGAAAGGCACGATATCGAACAGGAAGGTCAGGATGTCCGCCGCCGCCGCCGAGACAATCGAGTGGTTCGACGGATATTCCGGGAACTGCGGCGTCACCAGGAACGACTGCCAGCGCCGGCTGACGTGCCGGTTGATGTAGGTCACCGGGCGAAGCAGCGGCAGCTCGTATTTGATGCCGAAGCCGACCACGAACGAGTCGTGCAGCACCATCCCCAGCATGCCGTACATCATCGCCGCCCGATCCAACGTCAGATCGAGGTGATCGACCATCTGGTTGGCAATCGAAATCCAGTGACCGGCGGGCGTCGTCGATTCGCCGGGCGTGTCGATCCAGAACTGGGCGATCTCCTGCTGTTCTTCGGTCAGGTTGTTGCCGACCTCGAAGACTTCCATCGCCTGCTGGTAGAAGGCGGATTCCGGGTCGATGCTGAAATCCATGTTGTTGGGGACGATGCAGTCATAGCGATTCTCCACGCCGATGGTGCGCACCGTGCCATACGTCGGCTCGACCAGGGGCATTTCCAGGTTGGTCTGCACGTACAGCCAGTCTTCCGGTTCCGACAGCCCCCACTCTTCAGCGGTCGGCAGCTTGTATTCGGCAGCCGCCTGCTGCGCCTGCTTGTAGTTGTCGTTGGCGATCCAATCCAGAAGCCCGGCGCCGAGTTCTTCGCCAAATTCCAGCGACCGCGCCACGACCTCCTCGCCGACCTCTGTGGTGCGCGCCGCCGCCTGCTCAGCGCGCAGGGCGTCGAAAGCATCCAGCGTCTCGCTCGAGGCGTCGAACATCAGCCCGTGCAGCACGGTGTGAATCGCCCCATTGCTGACCGAAAGCCAGTCATACAGTTCTTCGTCGTCCCAGTACGGCAGGTCGCCCAAGCCGTTCAACTGGAAGACCAGCGACCGAAAGGCGGGCATACCGGGGATGAGCGATTCGTAGACGGTGATGCTGGTGTAGCCATAGATGCGCGCGGCAGCCGGGGCGCTCGTCGCCTCCTGCCAGATGCGCTGGCGCAGCAGTTCCATCCACTCCACGATGGGCGCAGGGTCGAGATCGCTGGTCAGCGGCGAATCCACCTGCGCCGCAGCCCATCCCGCCTGCAATGGAGCGGCAGACAGAAGAAGCAGGATCAGCGCCGGAAGAACCGTTCTCATAACCTTCTTAGGAAACCCAGTCATCTGTTTCATCCTGGTGGGCGAATAGGTGTTATGGTATCAGTCTATACCTGAAATCACTGGCAAAGCCATCGTGAGGACAATTATGCCCCTACGGAATCACGCCGTCGTCATCGGCGGCAGCATGGCGGGATTGTTCGCCGCCCGCGTCCTCAGCGACCATTTCCAGCGCGTCACCGTCATCGACCGGGATGACCTGTCGCAAGATGCCGAGTTCCGCAGCGGCGTGCCGCAGTCGCGCCACCTGCATCAACTGCTGATGCGCGGTCAGCAGATCATGGAACGGCGCTTTCCCACCCTGCCCGACGACCTGCGCGCCATCGGCGCGCCCAGCCTGGAATGGGGCATCAACGGCATCGTCGCCACGCGTGCTGGTTTCACCCCGCCCAAACCGACCGGTCTGCGCAGCAATACGGTGTCGCGCCCGGCGCTGGAAGCCCTGATCCGCCGGCGCGTGGCGGAGCGCGATGGCGTTACATTCAGCGGGGGCTATGCCGTCACCGGGCTGCTGACCGATTCCACCGGCACAGCCGTCACCGGCGTGCGCGCCGAAAAGCGCATCACTCGCGAAACCGTCGAATTCGCCGCCGATCTGGTGGTGGACGCCGGCGGACGCCGTTCCGACGCGCCAGAATGGCTGGCAGCGCTCGGCTATGAGCGTCCGCCCCGGACGATGGTTGACGCCCACGTCGGCTACGCCTCCTGCTGGTTCGAGAAGCCCGACTACATGCCCCCTGATGTGCCGATCATGCTGGTCAAAGCCGACCCGCAGAGCGGGCGCGCCGGGATGATCCTGGAAGTCGAGGGCGGACGCTGGACGGTCATCCTGACGGGCAAGAACCGCGACTACCCGCCTTCTGACATCGACGGCTACCTGGAATACGCCCGCTCGCTGCAATCACCCCTCATCTACAACTACATCAGGGACGCCAAGCCGCTTTCACAGGTCTATGGCTACCGCAACACCAACAACGTCTGGAACCACTACGAGAAGCTGACGCGGCGTCCTGAAGGATTCGTCGTCACCGGCGATGCCGCCTGCGGCTTCAACCCCATCTACGGGCAGGGCATGAGCGTGGCGGCGATGGACGCCGAGCTGCTGGATGATCTGCTGCGGGGCTGGGGGAATCACCCACTGACCGGTTTCGCCGAATCCTTCCAGAAGGGTCTGGCGGAAGCGGTGCGCATACCTTTCGCCCTGGCGACGGCGGACGACCTGCGCCAGCCGTCGGTCGAAGGCGACATCCCCAGGCAGCCCTGGGCGCTCAAACAGATCGGGCTGTATTTCCGGGCGTTGATCGACGTGACGGACACCGACGCCGTCGTCTTCAGACAGTTCGTCCGGGTCATGAATCTGCTGGATGCCCCGACCACCCTGCTCAAGCCCGGTATTGTCTGGCGCGTGATTCGCTACTATCTGGCAGGAAGCCGCCGGCTGAGCGATCACGGACACCTGGGGGTGACGCTGAGTCCGGCGGCGAAGCCCTGAGCGCGCGCTGCCCTATTTCGCCCCTGCGCAGTCTTCGATCCAGCGTGCCATCACCGCCCGTACGGGGGAGGTCAGACGGAAATTGAGCCGAAGATGCCCGGTCGCATCTCCGACGATGACCGGGCGCAGGACCAGCGTATCGTCGGTCTTCAAGCCGATCCCCAGATACGCCTGCCCCGTCCCCACCTGGCGAGAGGTCGTCAGCCCGTCGTTCGGCTGAAGATGCAGCATCGCCTGGCGCAGCTCATCGTAGCGCAGCCGCAGCGCAACCTCGATCACCCCGGTCCCCGCCGCGATGACGATCTGCGCCCCCTCGCGACGCATCGAGATCTCCGGGGCAAAGCTGTCCTGAATCTGCCCGCGCAGAGTCAGGATGCCGGTGGTCGTATCTACAGCGGATTCATCAAGCAAAGCAAATGTACGGGTCACAGCAGTTCCCTTTCCAGAACGTTTAGGTAAGTATAACGCGACCCTCCTGATGGCGTAGGATGTGACAAATTGCACAGTCTCCCGTGTCGTCTGTCACATGACCATTGACGATCCAGTTTGTAAGATGGGTGAAGAGTGAGACTACGCCAAATTACATACCTTCACAAACGGAATCAGCCATGAGACGACTTCGTGCACTGCCGCTCATCCTGGTCATCCTGCTGTTTGCCGCCTGCGGGCGGACTGACATCAGCATGACGCCGGTCCCAACACGGGTGGAGAACCCGGCCGCCGCCGCTCTCGCGCCGACTGACGTCCCCGCGGACGCCACCGCCGAAGCTGTCGGCGAGGCGACCACTGAGGCGACGGACGAGATTGCGCCACCTGTTGTAGAGGCGACCACCGCCCCGCTCGGCGACGCTGCGCGCGGCGCGACGCTGTTCACCACCACCTATACCACCGCTCAGGGTCCCTGGTCGTGCAATCTGTGCCACAACACCACCGATCAGCGACTCGTCGGTCCCGGTTTGGGCGGTCTGCGGGCGCGATTTGCGACCTACGGCGCGAGTGAGCCGATTGAAAATTACGTGCACAACTCGCTTCTGCATCCGAACGACTTCATCGTTCCGGCGGACGCCGGGGGCGCTTATCCGCCGAACCTGATGCCGCAGAACTACGCGGAACTGCTTTCGGCGCAGGATGTGGATGATCTGGCAGCGTACGTTCTTTCGCTTGGGGGTTAAACATGGCTGTTGAGTCGAATATGAAGGATGTCGCTCCGCCGCCGGCTGAAGCGGTGGAGCAGGAAGACAAGCGTGATTGGGGCGCGCCGCGCGGCGCAGCCGCTTTCACGGCGCTGATGCTGATCGGCTATGTGATTTACCTCGTCTATATGTGGCTCACCGTGATGTCGAGAGGATGACGCGACCATGCACATTGATCGCTTAGAGCGAAATTATCTCATCGCGGTGGCGCTCGTCCTGGGCGTGTTCTTCGCAGCGCTCATCGCCGGGGCGCTGGTCTTCGGCGTCCGTCTCCCGACCGCCACCGCCTTCGTCAACCCGCTGGCGCTGGCAGATACCCAGTTCGCCAATCCGGGTCTGCGCGATCTCGGCGATGGCAAGTATGAAGCCGTCATCGTGGCGGGCATGTGGCGTTTCCAGGTCGGCACCAACGAATTCAGCGAGACCGGGCATGAAATCATGCGCGTTCCCGTCAATTCGCAGGTGACGTTCAATATCACCAGCCGCGACATCACGCACGGATTCATGATCGAATTCCACAACGCCAACATGGAAATCGTGCCCGGTCAGGTCGCGCGGCAGACAGTTACTTTCCGCCGCCCTGGTGAATACCATGTTCAGTGCCACGAGTACTGCGGGCGCGACCACGCCAATATGTTCTTCACGATTATTGTCGAGGATGCTGCCGCCTAGGCGCCGGCGTAATCTTACAGGGAGAGTCGATCATGCAGGCAGTATCACCCGCCCCGAAGTCAGAGGCGAACATCCTCACCTTCCCTCGCCTGGGCATGCTCAGCAGCGAACGCGCGCTGATCGGCGCGCACATCCTGGTCGCCCTGCTGGCGATCAGCATCGGGCTGCTGCTCGGACCGGCGCAGGCGTACCGCCGCGCCCCCGCGCTTCAGTGGGAAATCCCGGTCTTTTCATACTACTATCAGGCGCTCACGCTTCACGGCGTGCTCAACGCCCTGGTCTTCACGACCTTCTTCATCGTCGGCTTCAGCTACTTCGTCGTCCAACGCAGCCTTCAGCGGGCGCTGGCGAGCGTCACCGTCGGCTGGATCGCCTGGGTCCTGATGTTCATCGGCGTGGTGCTGGCAGGTTTTGCCATGCTCACCGGTCAGGCGAACGTACTCTACACCTTTTACGCGCCGATGCTCGCCCACTGGACGTTCTACCTGGGGCTGGCGCTGGTCATCGTCGGGTCGTGGGTCGCCGGCGGCAATATCTTCGTCACCTACATGATGTGGCGCCGCGCCAATCCTGGTAAGGCAGTGCCGCTGGCGGTCTTCGCCACCGTCGCCAACTTCATCATGTGGATCAGCGCATCGCTCGGCGTCGCCATCGAAGTGCTGACCATGCTCCTGCCGCTGTCGCTGGGCATCGTGCAGACGACCGACCCGCAGGTCTCGCGCATCCTCTTCTGGTTCTTCGGTCACCCGCTGGTGTACTTCTGGCTGCTGCCGGCGTATACCTCCTGGTACACGATGATGCCGATCCAGTTCAAGGTTCCCGTCTTCAGCGACACCCTGGCGCGCGTCGCCTTCATCATGATCATGATCATCTCCATCCCCATCGGCGTGCACCACCTGTTCGTCGATCCGGGCGTGAGCGAGGTCGCCAAAGTCATGCATTCCCTGCTGACCTTCGTCGTGAGCGTGCCCAGCTTCCTGACGGCGTTCAACATCGCCGCCACGCTGGAGCGCGCCGGCAGGGCACGCGGCGGGACGGGCTTGCTCGGCTGGATGCTCAAGCTGGAATGGGGCAATCCGGTCATGGTCAGCCAGGTTCTCGGCATGATGATGTTCATCATCGGCGGCGTCACCGGTCTGATGAACGCCTCGTTCACGCTCAACATCGCGCTGCACAACACGACCTGGGTCCCAGGGCACTTTCACACCACCCTGGCGGGCGGCGTCTTCATGACCTACATGGGAATCCTTTACTGGATGCTCCCGATCATGCGCGGGCGCAAGCTGTTCAGCCGTCCTCTGGCGACGGCGCAGGCGTACACCTGGTTCATCGGCATGCTCCTGTTCGGCATTTCGATGGGACGCGCCGGTCTGGAAGGCGCAGCGCGCCGCACCGATGTCGGCAGCGCGCAGGTCATCAGCGAATACTGGGCGCCCTGGCTGAACGTCACCGCCATCGCCGGAACCATCCTGCTGATCAGCGTCGTGCTGCTGTTCATCGTGGTCATCGGAACCTGGTTCTTCTCCAAGGGTGACCCTGAAGACCCTGCGCCGATCACCACCGTCGCGCCCAGCGGCGCGCCGCTCTGGACGGAACGCTGGAGCCTGTGGATCGCCCTGATCGTGATCAGCAATGTCGTGATGTGGGGTCCGGTGCTGCTCGAAGGCTTGAACTTCGTCAACGGCTTCTGGTCCGTCGGCTATCCGATGAACTAATCGTGGTCTCCAACAGGGGCGTGGCGCGCCATGCCCCTGAGCATCGTCAGTAACCCGAAAGTCAGGTCTTGATGGGTTATGGAGCATAACATCGTGGTTAATCCGACAGCGGAATCGAAAGCACCAGCACATGACAGCCTATGGACAACGCTGACCATTGCGCTCCTCTTCAGCTTCGGTTTGACGCTGTTGGTTTTTACCTTCTTCTACGTGCGCGACCTCCGGCTGCTTAGGGAAATTCCTGAGGCAGTCTGGGCATTCATCTGCGGCACACCGCGCGAGGACGGCATCGTCCTTCCGGTGCTGGTGCTGACGAGTACCCTCTCCCTCTTATCTGCCGCCGGCATTTGGGGCTGGCGGTGGTCACGCCGACGGTAACGCCGGCGTTCCTCGCTTCCAAGTTCAACACAATGAGCGGCAGCCAGCGCACGGGCTGCCGCTCATTTCATATCTGACCTGTACCTCCATGCCGTCTGGAACGGTCCCCTGTCTGTTATAATCCTCACAAGATTCGTCAACCCACACCAGAGGCGCTCAATGATGATGAGACGATTGGCATTCTCGCTGCTGGCGGCGGTCTTCCTGGTCGCGGGCGGCGCTGCTGCGCAGGAGGGACGCGGCGGCGGCGTCGGTCCACAACAGGCAGGCGGCGAACTGCTGATCTTCAATGCCTGGGTCCGCCCGACCGCCCCACAGCCTTCCGAAGGCGCTGAAGCGGCTCCCGAAGGCATGAGCGGCATGGACCAGGATGCCGGCAGGACGAGCGCCGCCTACATGCTGATCCAGAATACGACTACCGTCGGCTATACGCTGGTGAGCGTCTCGACTTCCTTCAGTGCCGAGTCGCAGTTTCACGAAACGGTGATGAACGGCGATCTCATGCAGATGCGCCAGCTTGAAACAGGAATGGCGATTCCCGCCGGGGCGTTCGCCGAGCTGACACCAGGCGGCTATCACGCCATGCTGCTGGGCGTGACCCAGGACATCACTGCCGATTCGGCGGTGGCGTTGCGCCTGACCTTCCGGGGTGACGATGGCTCGACTCTGGAAAAGATGGTTGCGGCGCTCGTCACCGACAGCCTGCCGGAACTCGGCTTGATCGCGGCGGTGGACGCCTACGCGCTGCCCGCCCCTCAGGAGGTCACGCCGGGACTCGCCGTCGCAGCGACGCCGGAGGCTGCCGATATGGCGCTGGCGCTGTACCTGACGATCATCAATCTGCGCGCGCCAACGGTCAATCTGATCGGCGCGCGGCTGGATTTCGCCGGCGCGGTCGAAGTGCGCGAGTCCTACATGCAGGAAGGCATCATCACCAGCCGGGCGATCCCCTTCGCGCCGGTCCCGGTTCAGGCGCGTCTGCTGCTTCAGCCGAACGGCTACTTCCTGCGCGCGGCGGATCTCGCCGCCGAAGGGCTGCCGCCGGCGGGGAGCGCCTTCCTGGCAACGTTGTTGTTCGACGAGGGCACGGCGCTGATCGTGCCTTTCCTGGTACGTTGAAACCGTTCGGTTGAGAGAGGATTTCTCGTGGCGAGTTCAGACGGAGCGATTCAGCAGCGGCGGATGATCGTCGTCGGCGTGCTGGTCTGCATCATCTTCCTGTTCGGCATTGGCGCGCTGCTCTTTTTTCGGTCGCAGCTCGATGCGCCCACGCCAACGCCGACGCCTTCCAGCGGCGTCACCTATATCGATCCGCCGCGTACGTTGATCGATTTCACGCTCCCAGGGCGCGGCGGCGCGCCGCTGGCGCTCAGCGACCTGCGCGGCAAATTCACGCTGATCTTCTTCGGCTACACCCACTGCCCCGATTTCTGCCCAACAACCCTGGCGGAGTTCAGGCAGGTCAAGCGCGCGCTCGATGCGCAAGCCGACCAGCTCCAGTTCCTCTTCGTCAGCGTCGATGGCGAGCGCGACACGCCGGCTGTCCTGGCGGAGTATGTCGACCGCTTCGACCCGGAATTCCTGCTCATGCAGGGCGACACGGCGACGCTGGCGCGTATCAGTGCGGACTACGGTCTGTACTACGAACTGCGCAAGGAAACCCCGGACGACGTCGACTACGCGGTGGACCACACCACGCCGTCGTACCTGGTGGACCCGGAGGGGCGGATGATCGCGGTCTTCTCGTTCACCGCCGAGCCGGAGGTGATCATCGAGACGATTCGCGGGCAGTTCTAGCGCAAATATCGCGGCGCGACCATCGTCAGCACTTCATACGAGATCGTGCCCAGCCGTCGGGCGATGTCGTCGGCGGAGATCGTCAGGTCCCCCTGATTCCCGATCACCACCACTTCATCGCCGATGGCGACGCCGGGAATGTGGCTGACATTGACCACCGTCTTTTCCATGCTTACCCGCCCGATGATCGGCGCGACCTGCCCGCGCACCAGGACGTGCCCCCAGTAACCCGGCGCGCGGCGCAACCCATCGGAATAGCCGATCGGCAGCACGGCGATGCGCTCTTCACCCTCGGTGACGTAGGTGTTGCCATAGCCGACTGGATGCCCAGGCGGCAGGGTTTTGACCTGCGCCACCTGGGTCTTCCAGGCGAGGGCGGGGCGGAAGTCGTGCGGGACGGGCGCTTGATCAGAGGGCGACACGCCGTACAGCGCCAGCCCGCAGCGGACGGCGTTGAAATGCGTCTCCTTCAGGCGCAGCGTGGCGGCGGAATTGGCGGCATGGACATAGCGGAAGGTGAAACCGGCAGCGCGCAGCGGCGCAAGCACCCCTTTGAACCGGGTCAGCTGTTCCTGCACGTAGGACAAATCGTCGTCCGCCGTCGAAAAGTGTGTGTAGACGCCTTCCAGTTCCAGACGGGAAAGGTTGAGCATTTGGCGGAAAAAGGCGACCGCCCCGGACGCCAGCACCCCCAACCGTCCCATGCCGGTATCGATCTTGACGTGCAGGCGAAGACTGCCGCCCGCCTCGCGCGATGCCCGGTCATACGCCCGCGCCATTTCCAGATCGTAGAGGGTGAGGGTGATTTCCTGGCGCACCGCCTGACGCACTTCCTGAGTCGGCGTATAGCTCATCACCAGGATTGGGGCATCGATGCCGGCGGCGCGCAGTTCGGCAGCTTCGTGAATCGAAGCCGTCGCCAGCGCCCCCGCCCCATTCAGCAGCGCCGTCCGCGCGGCGGCGACTGCGCCGTGCCCATAGGCGTTGGCTTTGACGACGGCGAACAGCGTCACGCCATCGCCGATCAGCGTCTTCAGCCCGCGCACGTTGTGCGCCAGGGCGTCGAGGTCAACTTCCACCCAGTTGGATCGCGTCGGGCGCAGCGCACGATCCGCGTCAGGCGTCTGATTGGCGCGCGTCAGCCGGTTGGCGTCCTCCGGGTTCGCCAGCAGCGCGCGGGTGAGCAGCTCCATGCGCGCGCCCGCTCCGCCGGCGACCAGCACAATATCACCCGTGCCCGCCCAGGTCTCACGATCCATCTGGCTGATCACATCCTGAATGCTGTGGGTGATCGCCACCTGCTGTGGGGACATGCCGTGATCCAGCGCGGCGCGACCGGCATAGGCGGCATCGGCTCCGATGGTGACGAAGGTGTCTGCCGCTTCAGCCGCCTGCTGCCCCAGGATGCGGTGTTCGCGCTGGCTGGAAGCACCCAGATTGTCGAGGTCGCCCAGGATGACGAGCGCCCGCTGCCCTTCGCTGCGCACCCGCTTGATCCAGGCGAAGGCTTCGACCAGACCGTCGGGGTCGGCGTTGTGCGTGAAATCGACCAGCAGCGCACCGCCGCTGCCGTTAAGAGGGCACATCCGCCCCGGCAGCGCTTCGACGGTGGTGAGCGCGCGCAGGGCGTCGTCCAGCGGCACGTCGTAGTACCCGCCAACCGCCGCCGCCGCCAGCACCCCGGCGAGATGATGTCTGCCCAGCAGCGGCGTCCAGCGCCCCACGAGCCGCTGCGACCCGTAGCGCACGTCAAAACCGGTGCCGCTCAAGCCTTCGACCAGGTTATACGCCATCAGGTCCGCGCCGAAGGAGTCGATCCCCACCGACACAGTGCCGGCGCGCGTTCGTGTCGCCATCGCCCGCACCCGGTCATCGTCATAGTTGAGGACGGCGCAGCCCGACGCCGGCAGATACTCGATCAGCAGTGCGCTCTCTTCGACCACCTGATCGGCGCTGTCGAAGTGATCGCCGGGGGCTGCCGGCGTGCGCAGCACCACGCCGACCTGCGGCTGCGCCGACAGCAGGAATTCCGACATCTCCCCCGGCTGATTCGGCGCGATCTCCACCACCATCATCCGGTGTTCCGGGCGCAGACGCGCGGTGGTTATGGGAAGCAGCAGCCGGTTCGGCAGGCAGTTCTCGCTGCTGAGCACAGCGTAGCGCGTTTCCAGCACGCGGCTGATCGCCTGAACGGTCGAACTGCGTCCGGTCGAACCGGTGACCGCGATCACCTGCACATTGAACTTTCTGATCATGTTGTATGACCAGCGGGTCAGCGCCGTCTGTGTATCCTTGACCAGGATGATGGTCACCCCGCTGGTGTCGACCTCCGGGGGGCGCGTGCACAGGACGCCAGTCGCCCCCCGCGCTATCGCCTCGCCGATGTCGCTGTGACCGTCTCCGGCGTCCGTCCTGAGAGCGACGTAGAGGCAGGATTCGGTCGCCGAGTGCGCGTCGAAGGCGAAACCGCTGAACAATTCGGCAGCCGGTTCGCCGAACAGCTGTCCGTTTGCGGCTTCGAGGATGTCATATAAGCTGATCATTGTTGTCGCGACTTTGGGATATAATTGCCGCCTGGATAGAGGCAAGATCAATGTCATTGTATTTCGATCCCGTCAAAACTCAAAATCGCGCGCGCGCCGGTGTGATCCACACCCCTCACGGCGACATCCTTACTCCGGCATTCGCCCCGGTCGGCACGCAGGCGACGGTCAAAGCAGTCCCCCCGCGCGACCTGCGCGAGTTGGGCGCGACGCTCATCCTTTCGAACACCTATCACCTCTTCCTGCGCCCCGGTCCCGACCTGGTCGCCGAGATGGGTGGGCTGCACCGCTTCATGGCGTGGGATCGACCGATCCTGACCGACTCTGGCGGGTTTCAGGTCTTCAGCCTGGCGCAGATCAACCGCATCGACGCCGACGGAGTGACTTTCCGCAGCCACCTCGATGGCAGCGCGCGGAGGCTAACTCCGGAAAGCGCTATGAAAATACAGGAAGACCTGGGCGCAGACATCATCATGTGCTTCGACCAATGCCCCAAACCGACCGACTACGCGGTCGCCAGCACCGCTGTCGAACGCACGAGCGCCTGGGCGCGCCGCTGCCGAAGCGCGCACGCCGACGACTCGCGTCAGGCGTTGTTCGGCATCCAGCAGGGCGGCGTCTACGAAGATCTGCGTGCCCGCTCC
>JAEURA010000214.1 GCA_016789005.1 Anaerolineae bacterium | reverse complement strand
GTTTCAATCCCCCGAAGGGGTGCGCCCATAGGCTGACTTAACAGAGGTGAAAGATGAGTGACGACGGACATGCGTTTCAATCCCCCGAAGGGGTGCGCCCATAGGCTGACCTGGTGGTGATCGCACTTTGCGCCGCTGCCGTCTGGGTTTCAATCCCCCGAAGGGGTGCGCCCATAGGCTGACTGTGCACATTTTTGATTTGGCAAAAACTGCCTCTCAAGTTTCAATCCCCCGAAGGGGTGCGCCCATAGGCTGACCCTACTGTACATGGTTCTTCGAATCACGTCAAATTTACATCCTACCCCCTCAAAATCGCATCGACTTGATCCCCTCGCGGGCACCAGAGTTGTAAGACGCCTGTTTTGTGCAGCGCTGGTCGATCCAGCCCCGAATCGGGTCCGTTTTGCACCCCCAGATCGCGCATAAACGCGCTGGATCGCCTCAAAATCGCGCTTTGCGACGCGTATGTACTTTTGAGCGAGAAATGCCGTCGGGCAGATGCCGCTATACTGAGGAGGAAGCCGGTTCTGGAGGTTCGGGATGGTTGCTGCATTTGAGGCGCGCACCTGGTATCAACTGCGAGCGGCGGCACAGGCGCTGCGCCTGCCCTTCGACACGCGCTGGACGCGCTGCCAGGCGCGCGAGCGTCTCTGCCGGCGGATGATCGCCGAAGGCGAGCTGAAACGCCGTCACGCCCGGCTGACTCGGCGCGACCGGCGGGCGCTGCAAAGCCTTCAGGCTGCCGGCGGGGCGATGCAGCGGGCGCGCTTCACCCGGCACTTCGGCAGGATTCGCACCTGCCGCCAGCGCCACCCGGAAAGCGAGCGCGCCGTCTGGCGCTATCCCTATTCGACGGCGGAGCGGCTGTGGCTGTTCGGCTTCGTCGAGATCGTCCGGGGCAGACCGGAGCGGGTGATCCTGACCGAGGATGCCGCCCGTCTGCTGCCGCCGCTGCCCCTGCCGGTGTGGGACGCTCCGCCGCAGAAGGCGCGCCTGGGCGATGCCTGGGCAGCGCTGTGCCGCGATCTCGCCGCTTGGCTGGGGGCGCTGTGCGCCGTCGCGCCGCGTCTGCTGCGCGGCGGGTGGATCGCCCCCTCGGCGCTGCGGGCGGCTGCCGAACGCCTGCCGCACCCGGAACCGCTCGAAGGCGTGCGCAGCGAACTCGGCGCAGGACGGCTGCGCTTCCTGCACTATCTGGCTCAGGCTGCGGGACTGGTCGGCGAGGCGGATGGGCGGCTGATCCCCACCGCCGCCGCCTGGGACTGGCTGGAACGCCCCGCGCGCGATCAGTGGGAGGGGCTGTGGGCGGCGCTCACGGCGGACCGTCAGGCGGGCGGGGTCCTGTGGCGGCGCTTTCGCCTGCCCGATGCCTCCGATGCGGCATGGGAGGCGCTGACCCGGCTGCTGCGCGGGCTGCGTCCGGGGCGCTACAGCCTGCGCTCGGTGATCGACGCGGTGACACCGTACTGCCCGCCCGATCCCGACCGCTGGGATGCCGCTGATGCGCGCCTGGAAGCCGCTGCCGTCGCCCTGCTGGATACGGTCTTCGCCTGGTCCGGGATCGCCGCCCGCGCCGGCGATCAGATCGAGATTCCGGCGCGGCAGGACCCGCCCCGCCAGGAGGCGCAGATCGAGGCGCTGCCGTCCGCTCTGCTGATCCGCCTGCCGCCTTTCCCTGATCCCGCCGCCCTGGCGAAGGCGCTGGCATGGGTCGGCGTGGAGGCGTGGACGCTGATCGTCGATGCCGAGGCGGTGCGCCGCGCCGCCGCTCAGGGAGTGAGCGCTTCCGCCGCCGCCGCGATTCTGGCGGCGCTGTGCGGTCCGCTGCCCATCGCCTGGCGCGATCGGCTGAAGGCTTGGGAACGCGACGCCGGGGCGCTGCGGCTGCGGCGCGTGCCGGTGCTGACCGCCGAAGACCCGGCGGCGCTGGACGCCTTGTGCGCCGATCGCGGGCTGCGCCGGCTGATCGATCAGCCGCTCGGCAGGCATCATCTGGCGGTCCATGCCGATCAGGTCGAGGCGCTGTGCCGGCGGCTGGAGCGGCGCGGTCAGCCGGTGACTCACGCTCTGTCTGCCAATGCACCTGGTCCGGGGATCGAGGATCAGCGGCGAAACACCTCACCCCTCGATCCCCTCTCCATTGCATGGAGAGGGGAAGCTAAGCGAAGCGCAGCAGGGGTGAGGACTTTGGAGGGTTCCGAAGTGCGGCATGGACGTGTCCCAAATCAAGTGGCGTCCAGCGGATCGCTCGATCCGGCCAATGCCGCCTACGCCTATCTGGCGATGCGCGTCTTTCAAGGTCTTGCCGACTTCGCGCCGCTGCCCATGTGTCTGCCTGCGGCGGCGCGCAACTCGGTGGCAGAATGCGTCTCCGACCGGGAGGCACTGGATGATCTTGACCGGATGGCGGGGCGCGTCCTGGAGTCGCTGAACCGCGTCATTCAGGGGGATGCGCCGCCTTCGCCGGTCTTCGACGCGCCCGCCGAATCGGTCCGCGCGGCGCTGCGCCATGCCTATGAAGGGCAGGGGGAGGTCACCATCGACTACCTCAGCCCGGCGCGCGGCGCGATCACCACCCGGCGGATCGCGCCGCTGCGCTGGATCGAGCGGGACGGCGCGGTCTACGTCGAAGCCTGGTGCGACCTGGACGGCGACGCCCGCACCTTCCGCCTGGACCGGGTGCTGCGCATTGCGCCGTCGCGCGATCCGTGTGACACCGTACGCAGCGACCAGTGAGATCCTGTGCTGCCGCGTGTATTCGGAAATGGGGGCAGAAGCACGTGGTGGTCCGCCGCCGAACAATAAAAATGTCCGGCTGTCCCCAAGGACGTGAAAAACCCTCTGGAAGAGGGTTTCGCCGGCGGCGCTCGTGCTGCTTCTGGCGACTCTCCCTCCTGCGGAACCGACTTTGAGTCGGTTTCATGCGCCTTTGGGGATAGCCGGAGAATTCTATTCTCCGGCGGCGCGCGACCAGGATGATCGCCCCCCAAAAAGCGATTACCCCCTGTGCCATCGGGGAGATCTGTGCTGATCACGACTCTCCAGGATCGGCTCCCCTTCGCCCCGCTTGCTTGCGAGGCGCTTGCGTGGGTGAAGGGGACGGGGGATGAGGGGGTGCTAATTCGCCCGATCCTCCTTGCGCAGCTCCGGATGGCGGTCCAGAAGCGGCGCGAACAGGCGAACCAGGATGGTGCGGTTCGGCTTGAGGTGCTCCAGTTCGTCGAGCGTCGCCATCTCGCCGTAGATGTGGGTCAGGTGACCGGCGACCACGCTCTTTTCGATGCACAGACGGCTGCCGATATCCCGGTTGTTCAGCCCCTCGATCACCAGTTCTACCACGTCGCGCTGACGATCTGTCAGCCCGTGCACATAGAAATTCACCAGCCGCGCATCCTCGATCATGCGGGTTCTCCTGCTATACTCTTCGTGTTCGACACCGAACAGCGTAGCATTCGGGCACGATGAAACCTGTTTAATTTCATGTCGAGTTCCGGGGACTTCCTGACCCAGGCGGAGCAAGCCGCCCTGCACCGGCACACCTACACCAGCGTGCTGAAGGGACTGCTGACGCATGGAGAGGCGAAGCGTTTCGCCGCCGAACGCCTGGGCATCACCCCGGTCTACCTGAGCAATCTGCTCGACCCTGATCACCCGCCGCCCAGCCCGGCGCTCGCCGAGCGGATCGTGGGCGCGCTGCCGCTCGATGCTGATCAGCGCGCGGGGCTGCTGGAACACATGATCCTCGCCAGAGAAGAGTCCGCCCACAGCCGCAGCCAGCTTCGCGGAGCAGACCCGACGTCGCGCCAGGAGATGGGGGCGGCACACGCCGCTCTGCGCCGCGCCTATGAGGCGAGCATCCTGAACAGCACAACGGCTCAGCACCCCATCATCGGCGTGCGCGACGCCGGTAAGAGCCTGCTGGCGCGCCTGGACCCTCGGGCGATGCCGCTGATCACCATCGAGACCTGCCTGATCGTCCACGCTGCGCAGATGGCGCTCAACCGCTGGGAGGATGCGCTCAGTCTGACGCTGCTGGCGGACGCCGTGCTGGAGCAGATCGACCCGGCAGAGGCGCGCGCCGATACCGCCTGGCTGCACCATCTGCGGGTCAATATCCCCTACGCCCAGGCGGTGACCTATCGCAACCTCAACCTCGCCCGGCGGTCGGACCTCGCCTTGCAGCAGGCGCTCGCGCTGCTGAAGACCGCCCCGGCGGTCGAGCAGAGGTTCTGGCTGCCCCAGGCGTACAAGGAGCGGATCGGCGTGCTGTGGCATCTGCCGCGCTTCGCCCTGGCGGAAGTCGAAGGCTTAGGCGACGCCGTGCGCGCCGTCGTCGACTCCCGCGATGAGCCGGGCGACGCCGCCCTGCTGCTGATGGTGGATCGAGCGCTGATCGACGCCTGCACCCGTTACGGCAGCAAACGCAGCCTGAAGCGGGCGGTGCAGATTATCCAGACGCGGCTGGATTGGCTGGATGGCGTGCCGGGCGCGGGTCCCATGCAGCGGGTGATGTTCCTGCGCAGCGCCCTGCGGACCTTCTGGAAGCAGGGACGGCTGGCGGAATGGCGCTATTATGCCGGCGAGATGCTGAGCATGGCGCGGCAGGCGGGGCTGCGCCATCAGATCAGCGAGGTGCGGCGGGAGTATGGGGCGGCGCTCGACGGGGTGGATGCGGCTTAAGAAGAGTGTCGCATCTTGGCGACGGACGAGCCGCCGGCTCGCCCCCACTATGCCTGGGGAAGCTTGAACCTATCCCATTCAGCGGCATCTACAGTGACGATGAGTAGGGCATCACCCGCTCCGTCAACAACTCTGTCGATACTCTGAAGGAACTCACCGGCGTTCAGGTACGGCAGTTTGTACCTGTCCTGTTCACCGCCCACTCGCGGGACCATGCCTATGCGTCCCAATACCTCAGCTCGCGTTAGTTCCTTGCGTCGCAGCGTCCCGGGCAGTGTGTAGGTGCTTCCGTCATCCTTATGCTTCAGGACGATGGTGACCATCTCGTTGTCACGACGATCTCTTGTACGCTGCTCAGAGCGGAGCCGCCGCGCCTGAAGCCAGGCGAACAGCGCGAAGATCGCTCCGGCAATACCGATGCCATCGGCGATGAATCCAATTGCCTCCATGAAGCGCTCCTGACGCAGTGTCAGTACGAATTCAGCCAATCCCCCGAAGGGGAGAGCGCGCCCCGTGACTGGTTGCGGCGCAGAATCGTATTGGCGAGCTTTCGGTTTCAATCCCCCGAAGGGGAGAGCGCGCCCCGTGACTGGAAAGTTCGTGAGATTCTTCGGGACACTTGATGAGTTTCAATCCCCCGAAGGGGAGAGCGCGCCCCGTGACGATCACCACGATCAATGGCTGCTGGGGCAGTAACGTTTCAATCCCCCGAAGGGGAGAGCGCGCCCCGTGACCAAACGCACGCACGTTAACAACGTCTGGATTATCGGTTTCAATCCCCCGAAGGGGAGAGCGCGCCCCGTGACAAATCTCCGTGCACGACACGGAGTTCAACCCGTTGAGTTTCAATCCCCCGAAGGGGAGAGCGCGCCCCGTGACGTGCAAAACGTGGAAGCCTTCGTGGACGCGATCAAGTTTCAATCCCCCGAAGGGGAGAGCGCGCCCCGTGACCAAATGGAGGATCAAAATGCGCGCACGTCTGTTTATCGTTTCAATCCCCCGAAGGGGAGAGCGCGCCCCGTGACGGTACTGGATGATCAACTTCCACTAATTGGTATCGGTTTCAATCCCCCGAAGGGGAGAGCGCGCCCCGTGACACCTGAGTATGAATACCTCAAAAAACCCATGT
>JAEURA010000213.1 GCA_016789005.1 Anaerolineae bacterium | reverse complement strand
ATCTGGCGGCACATGGGCTACAACGCCATCCTGATCTACGCCGGGCTGAAGACCATCCCCAAGTCGCTCTACGAAGCAGCGACCGTCGACGGAGCCAACCTGTGGGAGCAGTTCTGGGGAATCACCCTGCCGCTGCTGCGCCCGGTGCTGGTCTTCGTGCTGGTCACCTCGGTCATCGGCTCCTTCCAGATCTTCGACACCATCGCCGTCGCCACCGAAGGCGGTCCGGCGGGCGCGACGCGCACCATCATCGTCTATATCTACGAACAGGTCTTCGAACGGCGCATCAACATGGGCGTGGCGACGGCTGCCTCGGTCGTGTTGTTCGCCATCCTGATCACCGTCACCATCATCCAGACCCGTTACCTCCGCGCCGGTCAGTCCGACCTGGCGGATTACCAGTAGGAGGGGGAAAACATGGCTACGCTTTCACGCACCAACGGCACAGCGACCGAAATCCGCGAGCCAAAGCGCCTGAACGTCGCACGGATCATCACCTGGATCGTCGTCGGTTTCATGGTCTTCATCACCCTGTTCCCGTTCTACTGGGTGCTGCGCACAGCGCTGACCGACCCCGACTTCGGTACGCTCTTCGCCCACGCCTCTGACCTGCTGCCGACCAACGCCACGCTGTTCAACTTCGAGCGTGTACTGGGCATGATCGACCCATCGACCATCGTCGGACAGGACGCGGCGAATCTGTCGGCAGGGACGATTAACTTCTGGGTTTTTCTGCGCAATTCCTTCATCGTCGCCGGGCTGGTGACCGTCGGGCAGACGCTCTTCAGTTCGATGGCGGCTTACGCCTTCGCCCGCTTCAAGTTCCCGCTGCGCGACCAGATCTTCTTCGTCTATCTGACGGGCTTGATGATCCCCGGCATCGTGCTGTTCATCCCCAACTTCGTGCTGATCAAGCAGTTGGGCTGGATTGGAACCTTCCAGGGCATCATCGCGCCGGGCTTCCTGATGAGTCCCTTCGCCATCTTCTTCATGCGCCAGTTCTTCATCAGCCTGAACAAGGACCTGGAAGAAGCGGCGATGCTCGATGGGGCGACGGCGTTCGGCGTTTTCTGGCGCATCGCCATCCCGCTGATGCGCGGTCCGCTGCTGACGCTCGGCTTGCTGACCTTCATCGGCGCCTGGAACGAATACCTGTGGCCCTTCCTGGTTGGGCGCGATGAAAACGTGCGCGTGCTGACTGTCGCCCTCAACGTCTTCAAATCGCAGACGCCGCAGGGAGCGCCAGACTGGGCGGGCTTGATGGCAGGGACGACCGTCAGCATCGTGCCGACGATCCTGCTGTTCATCTTTTTCGGACGCCGGGTGGTGGATTCGATCCAGTTCTCCGGCTTCAAATAACCCTTGGTGTCATTCGGGTCACACACAGACCCGTTGATTCTTTCGACACGGCAATTGGAGTAGCTCAAGGAGAGAGTTTCAATGAAGCGTCGTTTTTCGGTACTAGTCTTCGTGCTGGTCGCCCTGCTGGCACTGACGGTCAGCGTCAGCGCGCAGGACAGCGTCACCATTCGCTATCAGCTGTGGGACACCAGTCAGCTTCCGCCCTACCAGCAGTGCGCCGATGCCTTCCAGGCGGCGAACCCCGGCATCACCATCGCCATCGAGCAGCTGAGTTGGGATGATTACTGGACCGGCATCAGCACCGGTTTCATCAGCGGCACGGCTCCGGATGTCTTCACCAACCACCTGGCGAAGTATCCTGAGTTCGTGGCACTCGAGCAGTTGGTTGATATTCAGCCGCTCGTCGAGCGTGACGGCGTGCCGACCGACATCTACTACCCCGGTCTGGCGGATCTGTGGGTCAAAGATGGTCAGCGCTATGGTCTGCCCAAGGACTGGGACACCGTCGCGCTGGTTTACAACAAGGCGATGGTCGAAGCCGCAGGCATCGATCCCGCGTCGCTCAACGAACTGACCTGGAATCTGGAAGACGGCGGCACGTTCATGCAGACCATCGCCGCCCTGACTATCGACGCCAACGGCAACAACGCCCTCAGCCCCGACTTCGACAAGAGCAACGTCGTGCAGTACGGCTACATCCCGGATGGCATGGGCGGCGCTTACGGTCAGACGCAGTGGAGCGCCTACACCGCCAGCCTCGGCTGGACTTTCAACGAAGGTCCCTGGGCGACCAGCTACAACTATGACGATCAGCGCTTCATCGACACCATTCAGTGGTGGGCGGACCTGGCGCTGGAATACGGCTACTCGCCGGCATTCTCAGACATCACCTCCCTCGGCGCAGGCTCCCTTTTCCAGGCGGGACAGGGCGCGATGACTCAGAACGGCTCATGGATGATCGGCTACTTCCTGTCCAGCGAGTTCGAGGTCGGCTTCGCCCGCCTGCCCGCTGGTCCTGAGGGACGCAAGTCGATGTTCAACGGTCTGGCGGACTCGATCTGGGTCGGCACGCAGCACCTCGAAGAATCCTGGGCGTGGGTCAAGTTCCTGGCGTCGGCGGAATGCCAGAACTTCGTCGGCGCATCCGGCGTCGTCTTCCCGGCGATCCCTGAAGCAGCAGCGATGTCGCAGCAGATGCGCGCCGACGCCGGCGTCGATGTGAGCGCCTTCGTTGACCAGGCAAACGAAGAGGGCGGCACCTTCCTCTTCCCGATCGCCGACTACGCCGGCGAGATCAGCACCATCATGAACGAGGCGATGGATGCCATCTCCCTCGGACAGGCGAAGGCTGCGGACATTCTGCCCGCCGCCAATGCCGAGATCAACGATCTGTTCTAGATAGTACTCTCAGCCTCGCCCCCGTCCTGCGGTCGGGGGCGAGGCTGAGACCTTTGCTGCGGGGTGGTGCATCTCATGATTCGCCGAGTCTTTCTGCTGATCCTGCTGCTGCCCACCCCAGTCGCAGCCGCTTCGCATTTCCCCGACATTCCACCCTGTGCCGGTCATTTCATCGCCCATCTTCTGCCGCACACCACGCAGGCGCGGGGCGAAGTCGTCCGCTTCTACGAAAGCAACGGCTCCGGCTTGGGCATCAACGATCTGAACAACGATGGTCTGCTGGACATCGTCCTGGGCAACCTTGACAGGGCGAATACCGTGCTGTGGAACCAGGGCGGGCTGACCTTTCGCGCCGAACAGCCGCCGGGAATGATCGGCAGGACGCGCGCCGTCGCTCTGGTCGATGTCGATGCCGACGGCTGGCGCGACATCGTGCTGACCACCCAGCTCGGCGCGCCCTCCTGGTGGCGTCAGACTGGCGGCAGCGACGGGACCCGCGAATTCCACCTGACAGCGCTGCCCGGCGTCAACGTCCCCGCGCAGACACTCGCCTTCTTCGATGTCGATGCCGATGGCGATCTCGACCTGGCGACCGCTTCATATGACGCCGAGCTTTCCAGGCTGATGCGCGATTCGTTCCTGTTCGGCGGCGGCGCGGGCGTCGTCTACTACGAGAATCACGGCGGTGAATACCTTCCGACCCGCCTTGCCGAAGAGTCGCAGGCGCTGGCGATCTGGCTTTCCGACCTGGACGCCGACGGCGCGGTCGAGCTGATCATCGGCAACGATTTTCGCTTTCCCGATCAGGCATGGCGCTTCCGCGACGGCGCATGGACGCCTGCCGTCCCCTTCGCCGCCACCGCCTACAGCACCATGAGCTTCGACGCCGGCGACCTGAACAACGACGGCGCGCTGGAATTCTTCGCCGCCGACATGCAGCCCACGCAGGACGACCCGGCGACGCGGCGCGCCTGGGAATTCGTCTTCGACGATCTGGAGCGCAACCCACTGCCCCCCGGCGACCTGCAGATCGTCGAGAACCTCCTGCAGGTGCAGGAGGGCGGCATCTTCGTCAACCGCGCCCGCGACTTCGGCATCCCCGCCACCGGCTGGACCTGGTCGAGCAAGTTCGGCGACTTGGATCAGGACGGCTTCCTCGATCTTTACGCCGTCAACGGTATGATCGCCGTCGAACTGTTCGGACATCTGCCGGAGGATGCGCTGGTCGAGCAGAATCTCGCCTTTCGCGGCGAGGGCGGCGTCCGCTTCGTCCCTGCGCCAGAATGGAACCTGGGCGGGACCGCCAGCGGGCGCGGCATGAGCATGGGTGACCTGGACAACGACGGCGACCTGGATATCGTCGTCAACAACCTGAACGCGCCCGCCGTCCTTTATGAAAACGCCCTGTGCGGCGGGGACAGCCTCCAGGTCGAACTGCGTCACCCCGGTTCCGGCAACCCGGACGGGATCGGCGCGATCCTCACGCTGCACACCAGCAGCGGCGTCTACATGCGCACCGCCCGCGCCCTCAGCGGCTATCTGTCCGGCGACCCGGCGCGCGTTCATTTCGGCTTTCCCAGGGGCAGCGTCCTGGAGCGGCTCGACATTGTCTGGGCGGACGGTTTCCGCTCGTCGGTCGTGCGCTTCGACGACACCCCTGTTTTGACCGTGTCTCGTTCGTAGGGCGACTCCGGCAGCGCGCCGGGAACGTCCTCTGCTTCCACCAGAAAGGGTTTTCACCTATGGCTCGCATTACGTTCATCGGCGCGGGCAGCACCGTCTTCGCCAAGAATCTGCTGGGCGACATCCTCAGCTTCCCCGAACTCGCGGGGTCGGAGATCGCTCTGTTCGACATCGACGCCGACCGGCTGAGCACCTCGGAGATCGTCGCCCGCCGCGTGGCGGATGCCGTCGGTGCGAAGCCGACGATCACCGCCACCACCGACCGCCGCCGCGCGCTCGACGGGGCGGACTATGCCATCTGCATGATCCAGGTAGGCGGGTACAAACCCGGCACGGTCACCGATTTCGAGATTCCCAAGAAATACGGTCTGCGCCAGACCATCGCCGATACGCTGGGCATCGGCGGCATCATGCGCGGTCTGCGCACCATCCCGGTGCTGCTCGACATGTGCCGCGACATGGAGCAGGTTTGCCCGGATGTGACGTTCCTTCAGTACGTCAACCCGATGGCGATGAACTGCTGGGCGATCAGCCGCGCCAGCACGATCAAGACGGTCGGCTTGTGCCACAGCGTACAGGGGACGGCGGGGCAGCTGGCGGATGACATCGGCGTGCCGCTGGACGAGATCAACTACGTCTGCGCCGGCATCAACCACATGGCGTTCTATCTGAAGTTCGAGCGGGAGGGCGAAAACCTCTACCCGCGCATCCGCCAGGTCGTGGAAGAGGGGCGCGTGCCCGACTGGAACCGCGTGCGCTACGAGATGTTCACCCGCCTGGGCTATTTCGTGACCGAAAGCAGCGAGCATTTCAGCGAATATACGCCCTGGTTCATCAAGCGCGACCGCCCGGACCTGATAGAGAAGTTCAACATCCCGCTCGACGAATACATCCGCCGCTGCGAGGTGCAGATCGCCGAATGGCAGCGGCAGCGGGCGGCGCTGGAAGGCGGCGCGCCGTTGGAGGTGCACCGCAGTATGGAGTACGGCAGCGGCATCATCCACAGCCTGGAGACGGGCACGCCGCGCGTCGTCTATGGCAACGTGCCGAACACCGGCTTGATCGACAACCTGCCGCAGGGCTGCTGCGTGGAAGTGCCCTGCCTGGTGGACAAGAGCGGCATCCAGCCGACCAAGATCGGGGCGCTGCCGCCGCACCTCGCCGCCATGATGCAGACCAACGTCAACGTGCAAAGCCTGACCGTCGAAGCAGCGCTGACCGGCAAGCGGGAACACATCTATCACGCTGCCATGCTCGACCCGCACACCGCCGCCGAGCTGTCGCTGGATCAAATCTGGTCGATGGTCGATGACCTGATCGCCGCGCATGGCGACTGGATGCCGGCGTATCACTGAAGCATGAGGAATGAGGGGTGAGGAATGAGAGATGAGGGGTGAGGCAACACGCGCAATGTGGACGCAGTTTCTCAGCCCTCAGTCCTCGTCACGTTCGGCTGTCAGGTTGCGGCGGATCGCCCAATAAGCAGCCTCAGGGGGTCAGGGTCCCCAGGGCGGCGATCAACAGCTCGCGCTGCGCCAGCCGCGCCGCCGGATCGACCACGAAGGCGGGCGCGGCGGCGGGCGGGCGTCCGTCGTCGCTGTAGTAGTCTTCAAAGCCGGAGCGGATCAGCTTGAAATAGGCTTCGGCGTCGTAGAAGTCCGATGTGTAGGGGATCGGCTTCGCCCCCACGACGATCTCGATGGGCGCGGAGACCTTTGCCGCGCCGCCCTCGCCCGCATCGCCTGCATTGCGCGCCCAGACGCCGTAAAGGTTGAGCGTCTTGTAGCCGAAATAGCCGGGCGCGCGCTTCCAGATCAGCACGCCGACCCAGACGCCGGGGCTGATGCCGTAACAGGGCTTGGGTCCAAAGCAGGTATCGCGGGCGAAGCGGGTGCGGCGCACTTCGTCGAGCGCATCGACGGCATTGAGCGCATCAAGCGCCGCCGCCAGCGCCTCCTGCCGGGCGATCAGCGGGGCGAGCCGCTCGGCTTTGCGGCGGACGGCGATCATGCGAAGCAAGTCTTCGTGACGCGGGCGCTGTGATTTCATGATGGGCAGCTTCAGATCATCATTTCCGGCATTCGCTGAAGCGAGGCGGAGGTGTGCAGGTGCAGGTCCGGCAGCGCCGCCAGCGCCATATCCTGCTGATAGACCAGCACGCCACCGCTGACCTGGAAGAGGCGCGCCGAGTCCTTCATGCGCGAGTCATTGCCGAGCAGCGACTGGTTCAGCGCCACGACGACGCTGCCGTCCTCCGCCGTCGAAATCGCGCCGACCAGCACCTCAACCCTGCCGCCGCTCTGCACGTTCGCCCATTCAACCGCGCCGTCATCGCGCAGGCGGATGAAGCCCATCTCGATGTGCGAAGGGGAGCGTCCGCCGTCCGGCGTCAGCTTATAGGTGCGCTGTTCGTACTGGAGCATGGTCGGCTTGTGGGTGGCGATGATGTTCAGCTCATCGACGTACTCGAATGATGCCATGTTCGGGTAGCCGCCGCGCCCCGTCCCGCGCCATCTGCCGACGAACCGGCTCAACAGG
>JAEURA010000196.1 GCA_016789005.1 Anaerolineae bacterium | reverse complement strand
AGCGACCGCCACCGCGACTCGCACACCAACGGCAACAGCCACCCGCACAGCGACCGCCACCGCGACCCGTACACCGACGGCGACCGCCACCTTCACGGCGACGGCAACTCCCACGCCTACCGCCACTGCGACCGCGACAGCCTCGGCAACGCCTTCAGCCACGCCGTCCAGTACGCCCACCGCCACAGCGACACCCACTCACACACCTACCGCGACGAGTTCTGTCGCGTCGCTCACGGTGAACGTGGCGATGCAGGGACGCCCGCCCGCGCCAAACAGCCAGTGGGTGACGCCCGTCTGGGTGATCGTCAAGCGCACCGTCGGCGGTCCGACCGTCCTGGAACAGTTCGTGATGACCGATACCAGCGGCAGCTTCACGCTAAATGGTCTTACGGCGGGGGGCTATGTCCTCTGGCTCAAAGGGGCGCATACCCTGGCGGTCCTTCACAACCTCACCCTGCTGCCAGGGACGAACACCCTGACGACCACCATTCTGCCGGAGGGCGACGCCGTCAGCGACAACGTCGTCAATATCAGCGATTTCTCAGGTCTGGCGGCAGCGTTTGGCGCTTCGACAGGCATGCCTGCCTTCAACGCCCAGGCGGATTTCAATAACGATGGAACGGTGAACATCAGCGACTTCTCGCTGCTGGCGTCCACCTTCGGGCAGGTCGGCGCGCCCATGCCATAGCGCCGCCGTCGGTCGCCCTTGGACTCCGCAGCCCAGGCAGAAAGGGGTGCGTCATGGAGGATCAAATCCTCGCCCGGCTCAGGGCGGAACACCCGGCTGAACGCCGTGAAGGCGTCCGGCAGGCGGCGGAGTCCGGCGATCCGGCATACATCAAAGCGCTGTGGGCGATCCACGATAGCGATCCCTCGCAGGAACTGCGCGATCTGGCACAGAACGCCGTCGCGCAGATCCGCCGGGCGCAGAAAGCCCGCGCCGCCGCCGAAGCGGGAGACTCTGCCCCGCCCCAGGTGGAGCGATCCTCGCCCCCGCCCCGCCCAGCCGCCAGGGGCAAGGCTTCAAGATCGAGCAGATCGTCGAGCGCGGTCCTGCCGGTGCTGGTCGTCGGCGCGCTGTTCGTCGGGCTGGTCGGCGTGGTCGTCTGGGCGGTGATCAATGCCGTCTCGACGCCGATCCAGCAGGCGGCAAGCACCGTCGATTTCATCAGCCGCCTCGCCACCCCGCGCCAGTTCCCGGTCGTCGAAGGAGGCAGCGCCCCTGACAGGCTGACCGGCGAATTCTGGGTCGGCACGACCGTCCCCTTCAGCAGCTTCTACGTGCTGGAGCCGACCGGCGAGACGCCGCCCGGCGGCTGGTCGATGCTGCTCGTCCTGCACGACTGGCTGACCGACGGCTTGGTCATGATGCAGCCTTACGCCCAGCGCGCCGCCGAAGAGGGCGTCATCCTGGTGGCGGCGTCGTGGGATCACCGCATGACCATGATGACCTACGAAGGCGACTGGTTCTATACCGACGATCTGTTCGAGATGCTCAGCGCCGTGTGGACCTACTATCCGCTTCACGAGCGGGCGCAGGTGATCGCCGGCTTCGGCTGGGGCGCGAACCTGGCGTCGTCAATCAGCGCGAGCTACCCGGATGCTTTCCCCGGCGTCGTCCTGGGAGGAGCCGACCGCTACAGCCTGCCGCCCCAGGGCAGCGCTGCCCACTACGCCGTCCTGGTCGGGGAAAACGACGCCGCCGACGGGGTCAACCGCCCTCAGCAGGCGCTCGACTTCGTGCTGGCGATGCGCACCCAGGAGATGCCGGTCTGGTCTGCCGAAGTCGTCCCTGGCTTGGGGCACGAGATGCCGGCGCAGCAGATCGACAAGGCGTTCGAGCTGCTGCGGCTGCTGCGCACTGGCGGACCGTAAGCGGGTGAGCCACGATCCCTCGGCGGGCGAGCCGCTGGCTCGCCCCTACGGCATGTTGGGTGTTGGGCGTAGGGGCGGGCCGTCCACGTTCTGCCGCCCGCGATCAGCGCGCCACGACGATCATCCTCGGCGCGCCGTCCTCGAAGGAAGATCGGTCGAAGTCGCCGAAGACCTCCTCCAGGCGGAAGCCGCAGGATTCCAGCAGCAGGCACATCTCGCTCAGGAAGTAGTAGTGAATGCGCGTCGGCGCGACGGTGCGGCGCAGCACGCCGTCATCGCCCACCGCGTCGTAGATCCAGGTCACATCCATGTTCTGCGTCGCCCGGTCCAGGCTGCTGACGCTCTGCTGCATCACCAGCCGCCCGGTCTCTCCGTCGATGAACTGTCGTTCCAGGATCAGCGAGTCGCTGTCCGCCCCGGCGAAGGCATCGCCCGCGCTGGGCAGGTCGATGACCAGCGCGCCGTCGCTCGCCAGCCAGCCGCGAATCCGCCGCAGAAGCGCCTGCTGCGACTCCAGCGTCAGGAAGTGCATGAAAGTGTTATACGGCAGGATGACCAGCCTGAAGGTCGTCGTCAGGGTGAGCGCCATCACATCCCCGGCGTGGATCGTCGAGACCGGCTGCAAATGGGGCAGCGCCGCCCGTTTGGCTTCGGAGCGCTCGCGCATGGCGGCTTCACGTTCTACGCCATGCACGGAATATCCGGCGTCGGCGAGATGCAGCAGCACACGCCCCGTCCCGCTGCCGATGATCAGGATCGGGTCGCCGAATTCCTCGGCGCACTCTTCGTAAAGCGGCAGGTCTTCCACCTTGTCGGCATGCTCGGAGTCGTAATAGCGGGCGATGGTGCGGTAGAAGTCGCTCATGGGGTCTTGCCTTCTTTCTGCTGCTCTTTTTGCTGAAGGAAATCGCGCATGCTGTTCAGGCGCGTCTCGCCCGCCCACAGCGGCGGAAACAGGTCGCGTTCGGCGCCCAGCGCATCGAC
>JAEURA010000186.1 GCA_016789005.1 Anaerolineae bacterium | reverse complement strand
GCCAGAAACCCAACCGCCTGTGTGTTTTCCAACGGACCCCAACCCTATTCTACCTCGCCTTCAATCCTTCCCGCGATGTCTCGTAGGGGAGATCCGGCGGGTCTCCCTTCTTTTCAGCGGGCGAGCCAGCGGCTCGCCCCTACATCCCGTCAATTTGAATATGTTGCTACGTGAGGGGTGAGGTCGCCCCCTATTCCAAAATCGTCACGCTGGCGACGATGGCGTCTATCGTCGGCTGAAGCGCCGCCTTCTGGTCGAGCGGCGCGCTGCTCGCCAGCACGTAGATCGTGCCGTTGTCGGCGCGGGCGGCGGTGATCGTCGAAACCAGCATCGCCGCCTCTTCTCTTTCCCTGCCCTCCAGCACGACACGCAGCGCCGCTCTGCCACCGATCTGCGCCGGCTGAACCGCCTCGGTGATCGTCCAGCGCCCCTCGTTCAGCAGCGGACCCCGCCGCAGATACGTCTCCAGCGCCGCTTCCAGGCTGTCCGTCTCGACCATGAGCCGCTGGCTGCGCTGGATGATCAGCGACGCGCCCGGCTCCTGGCGCAGCACTTCCGGGCTTGCCAGGAAGATCAGGTTGGTCTCCAGGATGCTGTACTGCCAGTCCTGCGGGTAGTCGAAGCGCAGCGTGTTCGGGCTGAGTTCGAAGCTGTTGGTCAGCGCCGTCCTGCCCGCCGCCTGGCTCTGGATCAGCGCCAGCGCCGTCAGCAGCGCCGCCCCGACGACGGCGGCGATCAGCAGGACCCGCCTTCGGCGCAGGCGCGCCTGCCGCCGGGTCACTTGTCCATCCCGTGTTTGCGGCGCGGGTCGAGCGCATCGCGCAGCCCGTCGCCGATCAGGTAGAAGCACAGCACCGTGATCATGATCAGGATGCCGGGCCAGACCACCAGATGCACGCCGGTGACGAAGTAATTGCGCGAGTCGGTCAGCATGTTGCCCCAGGTCGGGGTCGGCGGCTGCACGCCCACGCCCAGGTAGCTCAAGCCCGATTCGATCAGGATCAGGTTGCCGGCGATGATCGTCCCGGTCACGATCAGCAGCGAGAAGACGTTGGGGAAGATGTGGACGAACAGCAGCCGGGCGTTGGACGCGCCCAGCGCTTTCGCCGAAAGCACATAGTCGCGCTCGCGAATCGACAGCACTTCGCCGCGCACCAGCCGGCACGTCCCGAACCAGCCGAGCGCCGCCAGGATGAGGATCAGCACCGTCGGCGAAGGTTCCCACAGCGCCGATGCCACCAGCAGGATGAACAGCGGCGGGACCGAGCTGAGGATGTTGATCACCCACATGATGATGTCGTCGATGACGCCGCCGAAATAACCGCTGACCATCCCCAGCGTGCCGCCGGTGACGATGATCACCAGGCTGGCGCTGTAGGCGATTGCCAGCGAGATCTGCCCGCCGTAGACCAGGCGCAGGAGCTGATCGCGCCCCAGGTGGTCAGTGCCGAGCAGCGCACCGCTTTCGCCCGGCGCTTTGAAGCGCAGCGGGATGTTGGTGCGGTTCACGTCCAGGTTCAGCACATTTTCCACGTAGAGCGGCAGCAGCAGCGAAGCCAGCGTCATCGCCAGCAGCACCGCCAGCGCCAGCAGAGTCAGGCGGTCGCGCAGCAGGTGCGCCAGGGCGTCGCGCCACAGCGAGCGGGCATAGCGCGGCTGTTCGGCGGAGGTGTCGAGTACGGCGACGGCGGAACTTTTCTCGGTCGAACTCATGCGCCGCCCCTCCTACTGAAACTGAATGCGCGGGTCGAGCAGATCATACAGGATGTCGGAGATCAGCACGCCCAGGATGAACATCACGCTGGCGATCACCACCGACCCCATCACCAGCGGATAATCGCGCTGGAAGACGGCGTTGACCACCAGCTGCCCCATGCCGGGCCAGCTGAACACCTGCTCGACGATCACCGCCCCCGCCAGCAGCGTCCCCAGCGCCGGACCCAGGAACGTGGCGACCGGCAGCAGCGCGTTGCGCGTGGCGTGATTCCACCACACCGCCCGGTTGCGCAGTCCCTTGGCGCGCGCCGTGCGGATGAAATCCATCTCCAGCACTTCCAGCAGCCCGGTGCGCGTGAAGCGCGAGATGAAGGCGATGGTGTTGAGCGACAGCACGAACACCGGCAGGATCATGTGCCGGACGCTCTCCCACAGATCGACCTCACCCCGGCTGCTGATGCTGCGCATGCCGCTCATCGGCAGCCAGCCGAGCTGAATGCTGAAGACGATGATCAGCAGCAGCCCCAGCCAGAACTGCGGCACGGCGTTGCCGATCACCGTGATCACCCGGATGATCTGGTCGATGATCGTGCCGTGATAAATCGCCGCCAGCACGCCAAGCAGGATTCCCGCACCGTAGCCGAGGACGAGCGCGGCGACGGCGAGCTGCAAGGTGGCGGAGACGCGCTCCAGCAGCAGATCGGCGACCGGGCGGCGGTGCTTGAGCGAGTCGCCCAGATCGCCGCGCAGTAAGCCCCGCCGCGTGCCAGGGCTGTCGGCGGTGCCGTCGCCATCGCTGTCCACCAGCGTCCAGTCGTTGCCGACCAGCCAGTAGACGTACTGCGTCATGATCGGCTGGTCCAGCCCCAGCTGACGGCGCATCCGCGCCGCTGTCTCGGTATTGCTGGTCTGCGGGTTGAAGGTGATCAGCGCGATCGGATCGCCGGGCGCAGACAGCATCAGCAGGAACGTCACCAGGGTGATGCCGAAAAAGGTTGGGATGGCTTGCAGCAGACGCCTGCGGATGTATTTGTTCATGCCGGCTCACCCCAGCGCCAGATCGCTGACTTTGACGCGGAAGGTGTTGCGCCACGCCGCGCCGGGCGCGAGGGTGAAGGTGAACAGGTGCAGGAAGACCGTCCCCTGGTAGACCTGTTCGAAGCCGCCTTCGCTCATCGACACCGGAGCCAGCGGGAAGCGCCACAGCGCCCCGCTCTGCCCCGATTCCACCACCACCTCGAAGCGGCGAATCTGCGTGCCGACGCGGTAGTGGCTCACGCTTTCCGAAGCCGCCGCCCCGCCCAAGCCGGTCACTTCGCCGTTGGGCAGCGAGAGATAGCACGATTCGGTATCGCCGCCTTCCAGCCCATACGCCGTCTCCACGCCGAAGCGCAGCGTCAGCGGGTCGCCGGAAAGGTTCGTCACCGTGTATTCGACCTGTAAAGCGCGTTCGCCCGCCGCCAGGGTGAAGCGTTTTTCCACCCGCACCGGCTGGTGCACGCCCGCCGCCCACACGTGCCCCTCGCGCTGAAGGGTGACCGTCGCCCGTTCCGGCGCGGCGCTGATCGTCGTCTGATACGCCCCCAGGACGAAATCGCCCGCCTCGTTGTAGCCCGCGCGGCGGAAGGCGTCGAGCGTCGCGTCGTCACCCAGGAAATGATCGATGAAACCGGCGCGCCGGTGCCAATCGATCACCAGCTCGCGTTCCAGACCGAGCCGCTTGGCGCGCACCCAGGTCGTATGCACGTTATCCGGCGCGCCCCACTGCGGCATCTCCGGCGTGATCACGTCCAGCCGCCGGGCGGCGGCTTCCAGCGCGAAATGATAGCCCTCGCGCCGCCGCGACATGATGTTGAGCAGGTTGCAGCGGCTCGGCAGATCGTCCCATTCGACCAGCGCGCCGCCGGCTGCCGGCGCGACCACCAGCGAGAACGGGCTGCCGGTCACCACCACTTCCTGGCGGCTGTCCAGGTCGAAATCGACCTGTTCGACGCGCAGCTTGTCGTCCAGCAGCAGCGCCTCGGCTTCCAGGATGTTGGCGTAGTTGGCGGCGCGGATGTGGAACAGATAGCTGCCGCCGAAGACGCCGTGCCAGTAGGCGCAGTTGCACTGCGCCGCCCAGACGCGCCGCAGCCCTTCGCGCCGGATGCCGTTCTTTTCCGGCAGGGCGTGCAGCCGACGACTGGTGTAGGCGGCGCGCTTCTGCATCTGGTTGACTTCGGGATACTTGGCGAGGAAGCCGCGCCAGAAGCCGCCGCGCAGGTTGCGCAGCAGCGTCCGCAGATAATCGGCACGCCCGGCGTCGCTCCACTGCTTGATGTCGATCTCCCGCTCCACATCGCGGCGCAGCGCGGTGATCTCGTGCATCCGTTCCGCCGGCAGCGCCCATTCCGTCATCTCCAGATAGCTGGCGGTCGGCAGATACGCCCGCCCGCGCGCCGGGAAGCGGCTCAGATAAGCGCCGGGGGTGATCGTCTCCAGCCAGTCGGCGTTCTGCGCCACCGCCTCGAAAAAGCGGTCCATGTAGCCGCTCTTCCAGCAGTGGTCCCAGGTTCCGGGCCACATACCGAATTTCTCGCCGTCGTCGCCCATCAGCGCCAGCGGCGGCGGAGCGACCGGGTCGCCGCCCAGCTGATCGGCTTTGCTGCGCAGCCAGCGCATCGCTTCCTCGACCGGCTTCCAGGGGAACAGGTAGCGCAGGTCCTTGGATGAAGCGAAAAGGCTGAGCGGGAAGCCCTGCTCCTCGGTGACGTAGTAGCCGAACAGGTCGTCGTCCTTGTAGCCGGCAAAATTGAAATGGGTATCGTCCACGATGGCGTATTTCAACCCCGCCTGGGCGATGGGGCGCGCCAGCGACGGCTCCCACACCCGTTCCGCCAGCCACATGCCGGTCGGCTGTGCCCCGAAATCTGCCGCTACCGACCCGCTCATCATGCTCATCTGCCCGATCTTGTCCTCGTCGGAGAGCATGACCAGCACCGGTTCGTAGTAGCCGCCGCCGAGGATTTCCACCTGCCCGCGCGTCACCAGCGCCCGCACACGCTTCAGGAAATCCGGCTGTTTGTCGATCAGCCAGTCGCGCAGGGGACCGGTGAAATGCAGGGCGACACGCACCGTCGGGTGACGTTCGAGGAGCGCTACCAGCGGCAGATAGGCTTTTTCGAAGCCTTCGGCGAAGACGTTTTCGAAGTTCCCCACCGGCTGGTGATTGTGGAAGACGAGCGACAGGTAGAGTCGGGCGGGCATAGGCTTCACTTTCTGGACTGCGCCTCGTTCTGCTGCCCCATTTCGGAGGGACGAGGAAGCAGGGCGAGGATCGGATGAATCAAAACAGGCTGAGCTGCACCGGCGGTTCGTCATCGGGCGGCGGCGCTTCGGCGGGCGCGGGCGGCGTCTCTGGCGCGGCGGGCGGCGCTTCGAGGGACACCTGCGGCGCGCTGACCGGCGCGCCGCCAGCGGCGCGCATCTCGCGCACTTTCTTCAGCACGTTGATGATGCGCAGGAAGTCGGCTTCCATCTGCGGCATCAGCGTCGGGTTGCGCAGCACCGCCGCCGGGTGATAGAGGGGGATGTAGGCGCAGCGCTCGTTGTATTCCGGCTCACCGTGAATCTTGCTGATCTTGCCCTCCGGGAAGTAGCGCGCCATGCTGTAGCGCCCCAGTGTGGCGATCACCAGCGGGTCGATGGCGCGCTCCTGGGCGTCGAGGTAGTGCTTGCAGGCGATGATCTCGTCGGGCAGCGGGTCGCGGTTATCCGGCGGGCGGCATTTGACCACGTTGGCGATGAAGACCTGATCGCGCTCCAAGCCGATCATCTTCAGCAGCTTGACCAGCAGATCGCCCGACCGCCCGACGAACGGCAGCCCCTGCTGATCTTCGTTGAAGCCGGGACCTTCGCCGATGAACATGATTTCGGCATGCGGGTCGCCCGCGCCGGGGACGGCGCGCGTCCTGCCCTTATGCAGCCCGCACAGCGTGCAGGCGCGCACCTGGGCGGCGATCTGTTCGATAGCGGCGGCGCGATCCTCGTTCATGGCGCGGCATCCTCTTGATAACGGCTCATCCCGTCGGTCCCTGGCGCGGAAACCCGGCGTCAACACGTGATGAAGGGCGTCGGACTCTGACGCCTAACTATAGCCTGAAAATGATTCCGCTTCAAAGCGCCGGACGCGATACGGTGCATTCGGTTGTGGGGGCAGGGGCGCGTGGTGTTTCGTCGCCGGATATTTCTAGAGGCTGTTATGAACTTCTGCGGCAGGAGTTCCCCTCACCCCAAGGCGAGCCTTGCTCGCACCCCCTCTCCACGCAGCGGAGAGGGGGTTGGGGGTGAGGGCAAAGTACGGTTGTGGTATGAGATCGAAATCCTTCTATCGCGAATCGCCCGCCCAGCGGATCAGTCCCGGCAGGAATGGGGTGAGCAGGCTTTCATGTTTCGGCAGGATGCGCACCGAGACGCCGCGTTCGCCGCTGGTCTGGTAGATCGTCTCGCCGTCGAAGATGTATGCGCCGCCGCCCAGCGACTCGGCGAGACTCATGGCGTGGCATTCACCCCCGGTGATCTCCCCGCGCGTGGTCAGCCGTCCACTATACATCTGCACCTGCACCTCGTCGGGCGTCAGATGACCGAGCGTCACCGCCGCGCGGACCACGAGCTGGCTGCCCACAGCGACCGTTGATTCGCTGATCTGCACGTCGCGGACCGAGACGCTGCCCCATTCGCGACGCACCTTGCGCTGAAAGGACGACAGCGCCCGCCCTTTTTCCAGCGACGGGGTGATCAGGCTTTCGGCGAGATCGCGGCTGGGGATGTACATGTGGTCGGTGTATTCCTGCACCATACGATGGGTGTTGAACACCGGCGCAAGCTGCTTGATGGAATCCTTCATCATGCGAATCCAGCCGCGCGGCAGGTTGTCGCGGGTGCGGTCGTCGTAGAAGAGCGGCACGATGTCGTGTTCCAGGACATTGTAAAGCGCCTCGCTCTCGATCTGATCCTGGTCCCGTTCCTGTGTCTCGCTGTATTCCTCGCGGCTGCCGATCGCCCAGCCGACCTCCGGCGAGTAGGCTTCATCCCACCAGCCGTCCAGAATGCTGAAATTCAGACCGCCGTTGTAAATGACCTTCATGCCGCTGGTCCCGCTGGCTTCCTTGGGTCGGCGCGGGTTGTTCAGCCAGACATCGACGCCCTGCACCAGATAGCGCGCGACGTTCATGTCGTAGTCTTCCAGGAAGACCAGCCGGTGACGCAGTTCCGGCGTGCGCGCCAGGTTGACGATGCTGCGGATGAATTCCTTACCGGCGGTGTCGTGCGGGTGCGCCTTGCCAGCGAAGACGAACTGCACCGGGCGATCGGGATCGTTGACCAGCCGCAGCAGTCGATCCATATCGCTGAAGACCATCGTCGCGCGCTTGTAGGTGGCGAAGCGGCGGGCGAAGCCGATGGTCAGCGCGTCGGGGTCGAGCACCTGTTCCGCTTCTTCGATCTCATGGTGCGGCGCGCCCCGGCGGGCGAGCTGTTTGTGCAGGCGTTCGCGGGTGAAAGCGATCAGCCGTTCGCGGCGGCGGACGTGCGTGCGCCACAGCTCGGTATCCGGGATGTGTTCGACATCCGCCCAAACGGCGGAGTCGGTCTCATCCAGACGCCAGCGGGGGTTCAGATAGCGGTCGAACAGCTCGCCCATGTCGGCGCTGAGCCAGGTCTGGGTGTGGATGCCGTTGGTGACGGCGTCGATGGGAATCTCGGACTCTGGCACGTTGGGATACATCCACTGCCACATCTTGCGGCTGACCACGCCGTGCAGCTTCGCCACGCCGTTGGATGTACCGGACATATTGAGCGCCAGCACCGGCAGGGCGAAGACATCGCTGCCGCCGACGTGTTCGCGACCGAGGCTGAGGAATTCATCCCAACTGATGCCCAACTGCTGGTTGTATTCGCGGAAATGCTCCGCCATCAGGTCCAGCCCGAAGCGTTCCAGACCGGCAGGGACCGGCGTATGGATGGTGAAGACGTTGGAGGGCGACAGGATATCGCGGGCTTCCCAGAAATCCACGCCGTGCGCGTTCATGAACTGGCGGGCGCGCTCCAGCGTGAGGAACGCCGAATGCCCCTCGTTGATGTGGCAGACCTGCGGGCGAATGCCGAGCGCGTTGAGGGCGCGGATGCCGCCGATGCCGACCAGCAGTTCCTGGCGGATGCGGGTGCGCTTGTCGCCGCCATACAGCCGGTCGGTCAGGTTGCGGTCTTCCTCGCGGCTGTTTTCTGGCACGTTGGAATCCAGCAGATAGAGGGGGATGCGCCCCACCTGCACCTTGCGCACGTGGGCGTACAGATCGCGCCCCGGCAGCGCCACGCTGATCACCAGCGGGTCGCCGTCAGCGTCGGTCACGGTGGTGACCGGCATATTGGCGAAATCGTTCATCGGGTAGAGTTCCTGCTGGAAGCCGTCCGCGCTGAGATACTGGCGGAAGTACCCCTCCTGATAGAGGAGACCGACGCCGACCAGCGGGAGACCGAGGTCGCTGGCGCTCTTGAGGTGGTCGCCGCTGAGGACGCCCAGACCGCCGGAGTAGTTTTGCAGCGCTTCGGTCAAGCCGAATTCCATCGAGAAATAGGCGAGGTTCGGCGTGGTCGTCTTGCCATATTTGCGACTGTACCAGGTGTCTTCCGCTGCCATGTAGGCATCGAAATCGTTACAGACGCGCTTGAAGTGAGAGATGAATGCCGAGTCGTCGACCAGCGCGTCCAGACGGCGCTGATCGATGCTGCCCAGCATCATGACCGGGTTGTGTCCCGATTCTTCCCACAGGTCGCGGTCCAGGCGGCGGAACAGGTTGATGGTGTCGTGATGCCACGACCACCGTACGTTGTACGCCAGCTCGCGCAGCCGTTCCAGCGGTTCGGGAAGCTTCGGGACGACGCTCACCGTCGCGATTGGTTTTACCATAGTCGAGTGTGCTCCAGGAAAATCACACGAAATGTGGCGCCGACGCCGGCTTTTGGGCGTCACGCCGGTGCAAGCATACCCTGTTTTCGACGCCCCGAAAAGCGCGCAGACTCGGCGGGAGCGGTGCGCGGTCCCTGGCTTGTGCGCCGGAGGCAGTCCGCCCCATACTCGATGGGACCTATACGGACGCCACCCCGTAGGGGCGAGTCGGCGGCTCGTCCGTTGAAAAGATGCGAGACATGGCTTTAGTGTGCAGCCGCAGCCTTCACGGTCCGTGCGGCATCTACGCGCAGGGAGGCGCCAGCGGTAGTTGGGAGTGGATGCCTGTTTCTCGCTCTTCCGGCGCTACCCGCCCAGGAACTCCGCGCCGATGCCGTGTTCCGCCAGCACGTCGGCGAATTCCTGAAGGCTGGCAGACTTAAGCACCACCACTGCCATGTCGCCCAGGCGCGCCCCGGTGAAACGGCGCAGGCGCGGCTCATTGACGATGAAATCGAGCGTCTCCGGCGCGGTGGTGCGCAGCACCAGGAGCTTTTCGACGGTGACGGTGGCGTTGTGCGCGGCGGTCTCGCCCGCGCTGCGCGGTTCGAGCAGGCGGCTGAGGGCGTCGGGCAGCGGTTTGTCGCCCAGCGCCCGCTTGATGAAGCCGCTGATGTGCCCGGCATTGATCCCCTGCGACTCCGCCTGCCCCAAGCCCGCCCGGTCGAGCTTGTAGGTGTAGAGGCTGCCCGACGCGCCGACCCACGACGAGAATCGCGCCACCTGATAACGGTCCGCCCGGCTGACCTTGCGCGACACCCTGATCACGCCGTCTGCCCCAACATCAATGGGATCGACCTGATCCGCGCCGGAAGGATGAGCGCTCAGCTTCAGGAAGGCGCGCCCGTAAGCGGTCAGATGCGCGGCGTCCTCGCCCAGGTCGATCAAGCCCAGCCAGTGCATCAGCCCGGCAAGGGTATATTCGACCAGCGCCCCTTCCACCGCGTCCCAGTGATCCAGCCCGGTCAGCATCGTCCCGTGATCGTCGGAGATGTACCAGCTGTCGAAATCGTTGTTGGGACGCAGATAATCGGCGCTGTCCTCCCGCACCAGATCGACGAATTCGCCGATCGACCACCAGTCGCCGGCGGCGAGCGGGCGCAGCATGTGCGCCATGTATTCCAGCAGCGAGGCGCGCGCCTCGGTGGGATTGTACTGCTGGAACGAACCGGCGCTGGTATCGACGTGCAGTCCCGGCACGAAGAGCAGATCGTAGAGCAGGGTCGAGACGCGCCAGGCTTCCGCCAGCGCCCGCACCTGATCATGACGCGGCTTGCCCAGCCAGCGCGGCGCGCCCGCCCGAGAAGGAGCCGCCCGCCCGTTGGTCACCTCGATCAGGTCGGCGCTGACGCCCAGCGCCAGCATGAAGCGCAGCCGCGCCTCGCCCTGGGTCAGCAGATGTTTGGCGAGGGCGTTCTGATCCTGGAGGGCGAGCCGGTCGCCGTCCAGGAACGGGTTATGGATGCGCAGGTATGCCAGCAGCGTCGTCAGATCATCGACCAGCGAGGTATCCGCCTGGCGAAGGCTTTTGACGCGGGCGGGGTCCAGCGGTTCGAGCATCGCGCCCTCACCGCTGTCGTCGGCTTCCTCGACCGGTTCCGCCTCGTCGGCATCGTCTTTCAGGTTGGAATAGGCAGTCTTGTTGAGGGGCAGCGCCGCCGCCAGATCGGCGGGGACGACGACCAGCGAGCGCGGCACGTCCGAATTGTCGAACGAGAAGGTGATCAGCCCCCGGTAGAACAGCGCTTCCGCCGGGCTGGTGGGGCTGCGCTGCGGCTGCTCGCTGCGAATCTTGCCCTCGCCCATGCGGCGGATCTCGCCGAAGACGCGCACGAACTTGGCTTCCGGCATGCTGCCGCCGCTGCCGATCAGCATTTGCAGCGCGCCGCGCGCCTTATCGTCGAGCAGGTCCCACACCGCCTCGGCGCGTGCCTGATCGGTCATGGCATGAAATAAGCCATCGACCATGCGGGCGACATCGGCGCGCGGGTCGAGCCGCACACCCCACACGTCGGCGAGGGCGATCAGCAGCGCGGGTTCGCTGCCTTGCAGCATTTGCAGGATGTTCATGGGCGGGAGTCTCGTCTGATCATTTGCGCCGATTATAGCGCGGCAGCCCGCCGTCCGCCTGAACACGCTCAAAAAAGGGACAAATGTCCGACGAACATTTGACTTAGAAAATGCGTTCGTCTAGAATGTTAATTTAACATCAACAATAAGACCCGTCCTGGGTAGGGGTACAAGGATCATGCGAGACAAAACCAAGCTTTCGGAAAAACAGAAGAGTATTCTTCGCTTTATGGAGCAGTACATCGAGCTGCACGGCTTCCCGCCCACCATCCGCGAGATCGGCAACGCCATCGGCATTCAGTCCACGTCGGTGGTGAACTACAACCTGAACAAGCTGGTGACGGCGGGCTATCTGATGCGCGAGGCGCAGGCGGCGCGCGGGCTGCGGCTGACCGCCAAGGCGCAGACGACCCGCAAGGCGACGCCGGCGTCGAAGGTGGTGCAGGTTCCACTGGTCGGGCAGATCGTCGCCGGGTCGCCCCTGCCGATCTTCGACGATGCCGTCAACATCGACGACCCGATCGAGGTCATGCCGTCGCTGCTGCACGGGATTGATCCCGCCGAGGTCTTCGCGCTGAAGGTCAAGGGCGATTCGATGATCGACGCGCTGATCAACGAAGGCGACATCGTGCTGTTCCGCCGTCAGGCGACTGCCAATAACGGCGAAATGGTCGCCGCCTGGCTGCCCGACCGCAACGAGACGACGCTCAAGCGCTTCTATCACGAGGGCAGTAATATCCGCCTTCAGCCGGCGCACCCGACCTACGAGGCGATCATTGTCCCGGCGGCGAACTGCCAGGTGCAGGGGCGCGTGCTGGCGGTCATCCGCCCGAACGTTTAGCTTCGCTGAATGACGGACTCACCCAGGGGAAGAGCCTTTAGTGCGCGGGTCTTCGCCTAGCCGATGGGCTTTAGCCCTCGGCGGCGCTCGCGTATCAGGCAAGTCAGGGCAGAATCGTGATTCACTGCAACGCGCTTCCTGCTGTCCTATGCTGACCTCACCCCTGCTGCGCTGCGCTTAGCTTCCCCTCTCTCTGCAGACAAGCGAAGCTTGCACGGAGAGGGGATCAAGGGGTGAGGTCAGTTTGCAGACACGCCCCAGCGCCTACTCGCTGGCGTGGGCGTGACGATGATGGATATCCGGCAGGTGCGGGTGTTCATGCTCCAGTGTTTCGTGAGCATGCGCGTGCGCATGGCTCAGGCTGCGATCGGTCATGCCCGGATGGTCATGATTGTGATGATCGTCGTCATGACGATGGCGGTGATCGTGCGTGATCGCTTCATGTCGATGCCGGTGTCCGTGCTGCTCGGTGAGGAGCATCGCCATCGCCGCCATCATCAGCAGCAGCGCGCCGGCAAAGGACAGCGTGACCGTTTCCTGGAACATGGCGAATGAGAGCGCGACGCCTGCCAGCGGGGCGGTTCCAAAAACGGCGCTGGTCCGCGCCGCCCCCAAGCCGCGCATGGCTCGGATAAACAGCGCGATGCTCAGCCCATAGCTGAGGCTGCCAAGGATCATCGCGCCCAGGATGACGGGCAGCGCCGGCAGCCTGTTCCCCAGCAGCAGCGCCAGGATGAAGGAGACCGTACCCGCGCCCAGTCCCTTGACGAGAACAATGGTCAAAGGGTCTTTGGCAGCGATGTTGCGAGTCAGGTTATTGTCGATTCCCCACAGGGCGCACGCGCCGACCACGCCGAGCGCCCCAAGGCTAATCCCCCAGTCGCCGCTCGCATCCCAGGACAGCAGGATGCTCCCCAGGGTCACGGCGAGGATCGCCCACAGCGCGCGCCTGCTCATCGCCTCTTTGAAGACGACAGCGGCGATGAAGGCGGTGGCGACGCCCTCGAAGTTCAGCAGCAGAGACGCGGTGGAAGCAGGCGTCTCGCGCAGGCTGAACAGCAGCAGGATAGGGGCAAGGACCCCGCCGGCGGCGACAGCGCCCGTCAACCAGCGAAAATCTGAGCGGGAAAGTCGGGCTTCCTGGGCTTGACCGGGCGACCGCAGCGCCGCAGCGATCCTGAACAGAAGCACCCCGAACCCGCTTCCCAGGTAGAGAAAACTGGCGAGAAAAACCGGCTCAACCTGACCGAGGAGAACCTTCGCCAGCGGGGCACTGGCTCCGAACAGAACCGCCGCCAGCAGCGCCTGAAAGGTTGGGGCGATGTACGTCCGCTGCATAAAGTTCTCCTTCATCGCAATCTCGATTCCTGCACCGAAGTCGAGACCGTACCCTGTTCTTCGCCAGAAGGATCGGATGTAGTCCCCATCCCTCATTCCTTCCCTCAAAACGGACACAAGGTCAGGGCGTCGTAGACCGGCGCGCGATCCCCATAGCGGTTGAGCAGCCCGACCGCCTCCAGCCGGGCGTTCACCACCTCGAAGGCTTCCCCGCAGCCCGCCCGCAGATTGTTCGTCACCTGCAAGCCGTTCCAGAACTCCAGCCCCATCTGCACGTAGGGCGGTGCGGCGGCGGTGTCTGGATATTCGCTGAGCAGCCGCCCCTGCACCGCGACCCGGCGCGGATCATCCTGGTAGCTGTACGCCAGCAGCAGCCGGTAGAGCGCGTAGGCTTTGAGGATGACGTTGTCGTCGGGCAGCCAGTTTTCCAGCGCGGCGTCATCCGCCGCCAGTTGATACAGGGGGATCGCCTGATCGTAAGCTTCGGCGGCGAAGGCGGCATCCGCCTCGTGGATCACCTGAATGCGGAAGCGCGGCGGGTCCAACTGGGTGATCGAGCGGACGTAGCTCTGCCCGTCCCAATCCCAGACGGTGAAACCGGTCCGCAGCGGTCCGGTCGTGGCGTCGCCGGGGCTGCTGAAGCGGGCGATCACCTCGCCCACCCGGTCGCCCTCGATGTCTTCCAGGGTTGGTGGCGCGTCATTCTGCCAGACGTCGCTGATCAGGTTGACGAAGCGCCCCCGTTCCGGCTGCCAGGTCGCCATCTGCGCGCGAAAAGCGCAGACCCCTTCGTCGTCGCAGGTCTGCGCGGCGAACAGCAGATCGGGCAGTCCGCTGACGTTGGCATCGACGGCGCTGATGATCTCTGGGGCGCGTTCGGTGAGCGCGGCACGGTAGCGGTCGATGATTCGCCCCTCCAGGCATCCGGCGATGAGCAGCACACCCTCGCCATCTGCCGCGAAGCGCAGGAGTATCTCCGGCGTTCCCTCGCCGGTTAGGTCGAGGTCGCCGCGCGTGCCGCCGAAATCATCGCCGATCATCCCCCAGGCGCGGAGCGTCGTCTCCAGCGACACCAGCGTGCCGCCGTCGTCGAGAAACTGGATCAGCGTCGAATCCAGCAGGGGCGCGGGCGGGCGTTCCGCCGGCAGCGCCAGCGCTTCGTTCGGCGCGGGGCAGGTTCGCAGGTTGGGCGTGACGGTCGGGCGGCTGATGGCTGCCAGCGCGGTCGCCGGGTTGGAACCGCCGGGCATGGCGGCGGGGGGGATGGCGGCGCGCACGACTCGCCCGGCGGTGACGGTCGGGAAGACCGGGACGGTGGGCGTGAGCGTGACGGAATCCGCGCGGCAGGCGGAAAGCACGAGGAGCAGGCAGCAGATCAGGAGCAGTTTCGCGTTCGTCGTCATGTGCGCCATTATAGCGCGCCGTTCCGATCTTGACGCGACGGACCGCCGCTGATAGACTTCCTCTTCGTCCGCCCCCATCGTCTAGAGGCCCAGGACGCGGCCCTTTCAAGGCCAAAACACGAGTTCGAATCTCGTTGGGGGTACTGAAACCCGGCTCACGCAGCCGGGTTTTTTGTTGCCTGATCTTCACTGCAATCTGTGCCCTCAGGAATACAGCCCGAAAAGGAATCCGACCGTCAAGGGCGCTTCGCGTCCTGCGGAGCGGCTGCGCCTTGGGATGCGGAGCAGGGCGCTCAGGGATAGCCAATGAAGGGCAGCGGGCGTCAGCGCAGAAGATTGCAGCGAAGTGTAGTTGGAGTCACAATCGGTAATTTCTAGCTTGGGAGTGTCTGCACTAATGGTCGACCTAGAACTTGAAGCTTGCACGCCTGAGCCGCTCAATGCAGCCGGCTTTAATAACGCTGCTGTACTGCCTTACGGACTAGAGATAGTGCATGTGAAGTCAGCCATGGAGGAATTCCTGCGCTTCTTGGGTTTTCTGAACCTCCAGTTGAGAACCCTGGACATCGCTCGTCTTGAGCGATTCATGATGCCTGCGAGTTTTAGCAGCCTTGTTGGAGAATTTCTGGACACTGCAATTCCGAAGTATTGCCCGTCCTTAGTTAAGAACAGATATCACAACGGTCATCCAGATCTGGTTCCGATAGACAAGTTCATCAACAATTCGATCCTGCACGGTGATGAAGGCATCGAGATCAAAGCCTCCCGGTATAAGAGTGGCTGGCAGGGACACAATGCGGAAGCTGTTTGGCTCATGGTCTTCACGTTTGATGCCAATGGTGCGAATGAAGAAAGCGCACCCCGTTCGTTTCGATTTTCTGGAGTCTATGCTGCTGAGCTAGCACTTGACGACTGGTCTTTCAGTGGACGGTCAGGTACGAGTAGGCGAACGATAACAGCCAGCGTAAAACAAAGCGGAGCAACCAAGATGAAGTCCAATTGGATCTACAGAGCCTCATGACATATCGAGTCTCAGTTGAACCTCCCGTTGAT
>JAEURA010000180.1 GCA_016789005.1 Anaerolineae bacterium | reverse complement strand
GAAAGTGTCGGCGCCGAAGCGGCGATTGACGGTCACCGCTTCGCTTCGAACCGCTCCGCCTTCGTGGTGCGCGCCCCAGTACTGCCGGAGACGCGCCTGCTGCTGCGCGACGATGAGGCGGGGGTGTCGCAGGCGTTCGATCTGGAAGCGCTCGCCGCCGACAGCACCCTGCCCCTTTTCGCTCCTTCCATCAGCCGGCTCTCGCCGCTGGGCGCACTCGACGGCGGACCGAGCGCCAACCGGGTCGATCTGCTGATCATGGGCGACGGCTATGCCACCGGGCAGGAAAGCCTTTTCAACACCCATGTCTCTGCCTTCGCCGCCGATTTCTTCGGCATCACCCCCTATGCAGAATACCGTCCCTTCGTCAAACTGGCGTCGCTGTTCACGCCATCGCCGCAGTCCGGCGCGGATCACCCGCCGTACAACCCTGCCTGCACCTATACCGACGGGACCAAGCCGACCTGCTGCGCCGACAGCGACGCTGCCTCGGACGCGCTCGCCGGGACGTTCGTCACCACCGCCTTCGACTCCACTTTTTGCGCCTTCAACATCCACCGTCTGCTGGTGGCAGGCGGGTCGAAGGTGCTGGCAGCCGCCTCCGCCTATCCCGACTGGGATCAGATCATGCTGCTGGTCAACGATCCGACCTACGGCGGCTCCGGCGGATTCTTCGCCGTCGCCTCGATGCACGCCTATGCCGTCGAGATCGCCCAGCACGAGGTTGCACACTCCTTCGCCGACCTCGCCGACGAATACGAGTCCGCCTATCCGGGCTATCCGGCATGCAGCGACACGGATGCCGACGCCTTCAACGACTGCGAAGCCAACGTTACCAACCAGAGCCTCCGCGAGCAGGTCAAATGGCGGCGCTGGATCGATCCGGCGACGCCGGTGGTAACTCCGCCGCAGTTTCCGTATACCGACCCAGCGGTGACCGGCTTGTTCCTGGGCGCGCGTTATCAATCCGCCGGCATGTATCGCCCTGGCTATGCCTGCATCATGCGCACCCTGGGTTATCCCTACTGCGCCGTCGCCTCGGAAGCCTATGCGCTGCGCCTGTACGACGGGGGCTTCGGGTCACCTCCACAGCCGGGCATCGAGAACATCGAGCCGGGTACGCGCTCGCCTGCCGCCGCGTCTGTCGCGCTGGCACAGTGTCTCAGCCAGATTTTCAGCGCCCAGATCCTCGGTCCAGAAGGCGCGGACAGCCTGAACGTCCGCTGGCTGGTGGACAGCCTTCCCGTCGAGGTTTCGACCGCATCGAGCGGCGATTTCGCCTCCTACCTCTTCACGCCGAGCGCTCCCGGCATCATCAGCCTCACCCTGGAAGTGACCGACAGCAGCCCGATCCTCCACGACGAGGTGCGCGGTGAGACCGTCAGCACGACTTCATGGGAGGTGGAAGTCAGCGGCGATCCCTGCGTCGGCGCGGACGTGACCGCCGCGCTGCAAGGTCGCCCGGCTGCGCCACACAGCAGCTATGTCCTGCCCCTGCACATCGTGCTGACTCCCCAGTCCGGCAGCGCGCCGGTCCTTGACGGCAGTTTCACCACCGACGACAGCGGCGTCATGACCCTGCCAGCCGTCCCGGCGGGAGATTACACCCTGTGGGTCAAGGGCGCGCACACGCTGGCGGTCTCTCAGAATGTGACGCTCGACGCCGAACCGAACGCCATCGCCACCGACCTGCTCAAAGAGGGCGACGCGGATGGCAGCAACCGGGTCAATATCAGCGATTTTTCCATCCTCGCCTCGGCGTTCGCCAGCGCCCAGGGCGAATTGCGCTTCGACGAGCGGGCAGATTTCAACCACGACGGCATCGTCAACATCGCCGATTTCTCGCTGCTGGCGTCTAATTTCGGCGCGCTAGGCGCATCCTGATGACGGTTCAGTCCAGGATTTCGCACCATCACGTGGATCATGAAGGAAGGTCAGGCAGGCACTCATGAGAAGACCCGTATTCTGGATCGCCGCAGCGCTGCTCATCCTGGGTTTATCCTCCGGCGCATTCGTGCTGGCGCAGTCGGCACAGCCCGAAGCTTCCCCCGACGACCTGTTTCAAACGGTCCCGCCCGACGAAGCCATCGCCCAGGGCGCGCCGCAGGGGCTTCCGCCCGGCGAACCCGGCATCCGCAGCCGAATCGTGCGCCTCAACACCGAAGCGCTCAGTTACGCGGCGGGCGCACAGGTGCGGTTGAACCTGTTCGAGGACCTGACCCTGACGGCATCACTCCGCCAGAGCGAGGCGCATCCCCGCTTCGCTGACGGCGCGCTGTGGATCGGCGAGATCGCCGAAGCTGCGGGCGGGGATGCCGTCTTCGTCAGCGGCGGCGGACAGACCTTCGGCGCGGTGGTCCTGCCCGGCGTGGTCTATGAAGTGCGCTATGCCGCCGCCGATCTCTACCGCATCGTCGAGATTCCCGCTGATGATCTGTTCGCCGGCGATTCGCCGCTCACGCCGCCGCGCCCCGACGGGCTTCCGGTCGAGCCGCCGGCGGAGGTCGGCGCGCTGGACGCCACCCCGAACAGCATCGCCCAGATCGACTACATGGTCGTCTACACCGACGACGCCCGTGCGGCGGCGGGCGGCACGACGCAGATCGTCAACGCCATCACCGCCTCGGTGGCACTGACCAATCAGTCCTTCCTCAACAGCCAGGTCTACGCCAGGCTGCGCCTGGTGCGCACGGAAGAAGTCAGCTACACCGAGTCCGGGCTGGGTTCGACCGATCTGGACCGCGTGACCAACCCATCCGACGGGCAGCTCGACACCGTGCCGACGCTGCGCAACACTTATGCCGCCGACGTGGTCACGCTGGTGACCGAGACGATGAACGACGCCGCCGGCATCGGCTGGATCATGGACAGCTTCTTTGTCAGCAACCCGCTGCTGTTCGAGTCCTACGGCTACAACGTGGTCGAGCGGGGCGCGCTGCCGGGCGGCTTGGTGATGGCGCACGAACTCGGTCATAATTTCGGGCTGGCGCATGATCTGGCGAACGGCGGCGGAAGCGGTCTGTATTCCTATGCCAACGGCTATCAGCAGCCGGATGGGCGGTTCCGCAGCATCATGGCGTATTCCAACGGCTGCACGTCGCCCTGCCCCTGGGTCAACCAGTATTCCAGCGCCACCAACACCATCGGCGGCGTGCTCATCGGCGGGGCGACCGCCAACAACGAGCCGGTGCTGAACTTCAGCCTGCCCTACGTCGCCCGCTTCCGCGCGGGGTTCATCGCCACCGCCACGCCGACCAATACCCCGACTCCGCCGGGCATGACCGCGACATCCGGCGCAGCCACTTCGACGGCGACACCGCCGCCCGGATGCACGGTCAGCATCGCGGCCGGAAATACGGCAGCGCTGGTCACCGCCATCACCAACGCCAACAGCAACGGCGCTTCAAACGACATCATCTGTCTGGCGGCGAACAGCACCTATACCGTCACCGCCGCCAACAACGGCGTGAACGGATTCCCGGTCATCATCACGCCGATCACGCTGGTCGGCAGCGGCGCAACGATCACCAAACCGTTCGCCGGGACCTTCCGCTTCTTCCAGGTCGGCGGGGGCGGCAGGCTGACGATCAGCCGGCTGACGCTGGAAAACGGACACCTTCCGAACGACTATGGCGGCGCGATCTCCGTCGATTTCAACGGCGGCATCACCGTCAGCGACAGCAAATTCAAGGGCAACGTCGCGCTCGGCGGCGGGGCGATCTACGCGGTGATCTTCGGGACCAGCTCGACCATCCAGCGCACCGTCTTCACCGGCAACAGCGGCTACTTCGGCGGCGCGCTCTTCGTCTATCACTTCAACGCCAGCTATGCCTTCAGCATTTACGACAGCGTTTTCACCGAAAACGCCACCTCCACCGGCAGCACGGCGTCATCGCTCTACACCCAGGGTGAGGCGAGCGTCGTCCTGTCCAATTCCTGCCTGTACAGCAACGGCAACACCAGCGTCTATGGCGAGGACGCGGCGATCAGCGCGGCGAACAACTGGTGGGGCGCATCGACCGGTCCGTCGCTGTCTTCCAACCTCACCCCTGCGCCGGGCGTAGACATGATCGCCGGAAACGTCACCTATGCGCCGTATCACCTCGCCGCGCCCGGCATCTGCGCAGCGCTCGTCAACCCGGCGCCTTCGACACCCACCGCCACCGCAACGGCGACTCGCACGGCAACAGC
>JAEURA010000162.1 GCA_016789005.1 Anaerolineae bacterium | reverse complement strand
AATTTAGTTTAGTTTTTGTTTTTTTTAATAATAATTATAAATTATAACATTTGCCTACGCCCACAAGAAAAAACCTCTCATAGGCAGCTCCGGCGGTGCTTTTTTGACGGCAAGCCTCTAGCCCGTAACGATGGTACAATCGAACTATCCGCGGTGGAACCTGGGCGAGGCTTCGTTATGAGCGCGACACTCAACACCAGCCGTGCATCTCGTGAGTCGCATGCGGCAGACCGGTTGGACAGCGCCGACCGTGTCGGAGTCGTCCTGCTGTGGACGAATGTCGTCGTCGCTGTCGTCGTGGCGGCGCTGGCGATGATCAACGCCCTGAACTGGATCGGTCAGCCTTTTCTGGGTGCGCTGACGGCGCGCTCGCTGGTCATCGACTCCACCCTCCCCGCCGACCCTGCGGTATGGTCCGCCCTGAGCGCCGGTCTGCAGACCGGGGATCGCCTGATCAGCCTCAACGGCGCTCCGCTGACGACCAGCGAGGGAAGTTCAGCGCTGAACGAGCAGTTGAAGGCGCTGGCGGTCGGCGACCGAGTCGTCCTGGAATTCGACCGCCCGGTGCTTTCCGGGGCGGTGCGCATCAACAGCGCTGAAGACTGTGCCGACCCCGTCGACGGGTTGGCGCGCTGCACCCTGACGGCGGTGCTGGGGAACTTCCCCGGCGCAGATTTCGCGGCGCTCTTCCTCGCGCCTTTCGTCTCCGGCGGGGTTGCGCTGCTCGTCGGCGCGGCGCTCCTGGCGCTGCGCGGTCGCGTGCTGGAAATCCGCCTGGGCGCGTCGGTCATCCTGATGTTCAGTGTCCTGGGGACCGCCTTCTTCGACCTCAATACGTCGCAGCAGCTGACCCGCCTGTGGATTCTGGGTGGGACTCTCATGGGCACGGTGGTGCTGGCGCTGGCGATGGTCTTCCCCATGCCGATGCCGATCACGCGGCGCATGCCCTGGGTGCGCTATGTGCCGATCCTGGTCGGCGCGCTGATGGCGGTCGCGCTGATCCTGCTGCACGAGCGCGCCAGTTCGCCCGAACAGGTCTTCCTGGCGCTCTGGCTCGCCCCCGGTACGGCGCTGCTCGGCGTGCTGCTGCTGCTGCTTTCCATGCTGCGCCGCCGCAGTCAGGCGGCATCGCAGCTCGTGCGCGATCAGGTCAACAGCCTCCTCATCGGCGCGGCGCTGGCATTGGTGATCGGTCTGGTCTGGCTGGCGAACACTGTCCTCAGCCTGACCGCCGAGATGACCCTGCTGCCCCTGAATGCGCAGCTCGTCATGCCGCTGCTGCTCGTGCCGGTCCTCAGCGTCGCCTACGCTGTCACCCGCCGGCGTGTCACCAACACCGACCGCGCCATCAGCCAGTCGATCACCTATACCCTGCTGCTGATCGTCCTGATCATCGGCTACGGGCTGCTGGTGCTGGCGGCGTCGCTCCTCGCCCGCGAAGCAGTCGCGCCGGATAACCCCCTGTTGATCGCCGTCGCGGTCTTCTTCATCGCCGTCCTGTTCGCGCCGGTGCGCACCCGGCTTCAGGCGCGCATCGACCACATCTATTTCCGCCAGCGCGCCAATTACGCCGCCGCGCTGGAAGGCTTCTCGCGCGAGCTGGGCAGCCTGGGAGATGTGGAGGCGGTCGTCCCGGTGCTGCGCGCCGAACTGGACAAGACGTTGCAGCCAAACCAGATCTTCATCTTCCTGCGCGACCCGGCGGCGGGCGGCTACTGCGCCGAAGGGACCGACATCATCTTTGCCGAGACCACCCCGCTCCTCAATGCCCTGCGCCGCGCCGCCGTGATCTCGCTGGTGGCGGGGCAGGCATGGGATCGCGATGTGGTGGCGGAGCGGGCACGCCTCTCCGTCCTGGACGCCCAGGTGATCGCCGGGCTGCTCGGCTCTGGCGGGGCGCTCAACGGCTTCATCCTGCTCACCCCGCCGCGCACTCCCGACGGTGTGTACAACTATGAAGCGCTGCGCTACCTGGAGACCCTTGCCGCCCAGGTCAGCGTCGCCTTCGAGCGCGCCCAGGTGGTCGACTCGCTGGAACAGCGCGTGCGCGAACTGGACGTCTTCAGCCAGCTGAGCCAGGGCGTCAACTTCACCCTCGACATGGACGATCAGCTGGAATTGATCTACGCGCAGACCAACCGTCTGATCGGCGCATCGCACTTCTACATCAGTATGTTCGACCGCGACCTGAACGAAATGTATCACGTCTTCTTCGTCGAAAACAGCGACCGCCACGTCGAAAACGAGAACCGGCGCTGGCGGCTGGGGAATGATCTGTTCAGCGAGGTTGTGCGCACCGGGCAGCCGATCAACATCGACAACTACGCCGACGCGCTGGCGAACGCCGGGGTGGTCAGCGTGGTCGAAGACCGGGCGATGCGTGCCTGGGTGGGCGTTCCGCTCATCGCCACGACCGATACCATCGGCGTGCTCTCCGCCGGCACAACCGACCCCATGCGCCGCTTCAGCGCGGAACAGGTGAAAATGCTGCGCGACATCGGGCTGCTGGCGGCAACTTCGCTGGATAAATCCCGCCTCTTCAACGAGACGAACGAGCGCGCCCGCCAGTTGGGGGTGCTCAACACCATCGCCGGCGAAATCGTCGCCGCCGAAAAAGACCTGGACCGCCTGCTCAACCTGATCACCGAGAGTTCGACGGAAATCCTCAGCGCCGAAGCCGGATCGCTGCTGCTGATGACCGATGACGAGAGCGGTGACCTGGAATTCAAGGTCGTGGTCGGCGGCGGCGGGCGCGGGCTAATCGGCGTGCGCGTCCCCGCCGGGCGTGGGCTGGTGGGCGAAGTCGCCTCGAAAGCCCGCCCGGTGATCGTCAACGACGCCTCGCGCGATCCACGCTGGGGCGGTGAATTCGCCAAGGGCGCGTTCCGCACCAACAGCGTGCTCGCCGTGCCGCTGACCACCCAGAACCGGGTGATCGGCGTGCTGGAGGTGCTGAACAAGACGCGCGCCGGCGGCTTCAGTGCCGGCGATGCCCAGCTGCTGACCGCCTTCGCTAATCAGGCTGCCGTCGCCATCGAAAACGCGCGCCTCTTCCAGCTGACCGACTTCCAGCTGTCCATGCGCGTCAGCGAATTGGAGACGCTGGAGCGCATCGACGTTGAACTCAATCGCTCGCTCGACCTGCAGCGTGTCGCCGAAATCACCGTGCGCTCGGCGATGGAGACGGCGGGTGCCGCAGCCGCGCTGCTCGGTCTGGTGACCGGCGATCCGCCCTACCTGCAGATCATCTATCAGGAGGGTTATGAAGACGCCGACCAGCCGGACGGCGCCGAAGACTGGCGCTTCCCGCTGGATCGCGGCATTGCCGCCCGTGTCTACCGTTCCAAGCAGCCGGAACTGGTCTACGATGTGAGCATGGACCCCAACTACGTGCCCAGCCTGCGCGGCGCGATCAGCCAGACGACGCTGCCGATGCTCAGCGCCGGCGTGGTGATGGCGCTGCTGGTGCTGGAGACCAACCACGAGCCGCGTCTGCGCCTGGCGGACCTGCCGTTCTTGCAGCGGCTCGCCGAACATGCCAGCATCGCCATCGCCAACGCGCAGCTCTACGCCGAAGTCGAACGCGCCAACGCCTCCAAGAGCGAATTCGTCTCCTTCGTGGCGCACGAACTCAAAAACCCGCTCACCTCGATTCAGGGCTATTCCGATTTCCTGATCAAGGGGGCGGTTGGGACATTGAGCGACCCGCAGGTCAATTTCGTGCGCACCATCCAGTCGAACGCGGTGCGCATGAACACGCTGGTCAGCGACCTGAACGATGTGACCAAGCTGCAAACCAACAACATGCGCATGGCATTCGCGCCGGTCGCCTTCACCGGTGTGGTCGAAGAGACGCTGCGCCCGCTCCAGCGCATGATCGAGGAGAAGGGGCAGACGGTCGTACAGGCGCTTCAGGAGGACCTGCCGCTGCTCTACGCCGACGAGGGGCGCATGATCCAGGTGCTGACCAACCTGGTCAGCAACGCCTACAAGTATTCGCCGCCGGACAGTGAAATTCGGCTGGCGGCATGGCTGGACGATGCCCTGCGCGACGCGCGCGGACGGCGGCTGGACCCCCAGGTGCATATCGCCGTGACCGATCAGGGCATCGGCATGAGTCCTGAAGACGTGCGCAGGCTGTTCACGCCCTATTTCCGCAGCGACAACCCGCTGGCGCGCGAGCAGCCGGGGACCGGCTTGGGCTTGACGATCACGCGCGGCATTGTGGATGCGCACGGCGGCATGATCTGGGTGGAAAGCGCCCTGGGTGAAGGCACGACCTTCCACTTCAGCTGCCCGGTGGCGATGACCGCCGAAGCCGGTGATTGAAGCGAGTTCTCGTACGTATGCCAAACCATAGGGGTGTAGGGAAGCGCCGCTGCGCGTCCGCCAATGATTTCTTTCGAGACTTCACTTGAGGAACATCATGTTTGTAGCAGAGCGTCTCTACACGGCTGAGGAGTTCTGGGCGCTGTCCGCAGAACTCGACCACAGCAGGTTGTACGAACTCGTGGAAGGGGTGATCGTCGAAATGCCGCGTCCGGGGCTTTTGCATGGCGCAGTGGTATCCATCATCATCTCGGTCCTGCGCGCGTTCGTCGTCCCTCGCCAGTTGGGACTCGTGACGACGGAGAGCGGCTTCATCCTCCACAACGATCCGGATGTCGTGCGCGGACCTGATGTTGCCTTTGTGGCGGCGGATCGCATTCCCGCTCCCCTGCCGGAGGGCTGGCTGCCTTTCGCGCCCGATCTGGCTGTCGAGGTCGTCTCTCCGAACGACTCCGCCGAGGATATTCAGCAAAAAATCGAGGAATATCTGCGGGCAGGAACGCGCGCCGTCTGGGTGTTCTATCCCAAGGCGCGCGCCATCAACGTGCATCGGGGCAGCACAGCAGCCCGCCTGTCGGAAAATGACACGCTCGATGGCGGTGACGTTCTGCCCGGTTTTGCGGCGCTCGTACGCGACTTCTTCCCTTGAGCCAAGCCGTGGGCGTCACTCCATCATGGCGATGAGCCGGTCGAGTTCTTCGCGCACCCGCCGCGCGCCCTCTTCGACCAGGCGATAGGCGTCGCGCATCTTGATGGCGTCTTCCAGCGTGCCGGGCCATACGAAGCTGGTCGGCGGCAGATCATCCGGCGGGAGCGGCTCGCTGGGGGTGTCGTTGTCTCCGTCGGGCGGCAGAATCGGTTCCGGGTCCGGCGCGGCGGCGAAGGCGACGCCGCCATTTTGCAGCGAGACCCAGCCCTGCGCCGAAGGCGACTTGAGCAGGACCCAGCCGTTCACTTCCGGCGAGTAGAGGATCACCTGTTCGCCCTGGTGCAGGTCGCCGACATCCCGCCCCCAGGTGGTGGGATAGGCGCGGATGTTGACGAAATCGGACGGGATACGTTCGACCACGAACACGCCGCGTTCCGTCGCCTGGGGCAGCCTGGGGACTGTCAGCCGCCGCTGGCGGATGGCGCTCAGCCATGCCAGCTGCTCGCGGACGCGCTGCGTCATGGTCTCCGGGGTGAAGACCTGGGCGATCCACGATTTCCAGGTGGAATTCGGGTCTTCCCAGGCGACCAGCCCGTAAGCCTTGGCATACCAGTACTTCTCGAAGGCGGCGGCGGTGGGTTTGCCGCCGTTATCGACATAGCCATGAAGTTCTGCCACATTCGGCAGTTCGATGCCGCTGGCGAACTTGAAACGGTCATGCACGGCGATCAGCCGAAGCCAGGTGATCTGCTGGAAGGGCGCTTTGTCGGCGATGGGCTGTCCGTCGTTCTTCCGCCGGAAGGTCACGGTTGGGGACCGGCGAAAGGCGTCGCCGATGCGCATCAGGCGCGGACACCACACACTGCCATACGTGTCTTTCTCGGTCAGGGTATAGACTTCGCCGTTGCCCGGAGAGGTATCGGTTCCGCGATAGATGAAGACTTCATCCGCCCACAATTCTTCCCACTGGCTGTTCTTGACGTGGTAGAAGACCTGAAGCTCGCCATCCGTCTCGCGGTGGGTTTGCATGACCTCCGCCTGGCTGCTCCAGTTGTTGACGATTTCGTAGAGCCGCCCATCGCCTCGCAGATACTCTAATAGATCGATCCCTGCCATTGCTTTTGGCTCCGTTGATACCATGCCTTAAGAATGTTTGCTCAAGTGTAAACACATCAGCGGGATCATGCTACATTTTGCTTCGGCTGTCGCGAGAAAAGGTAGAGAAATGTAACACCCGACGCGCCGCCTGACGCTTCAGGGTCGCGGCGTAATCCCGAACGGCGGGGGGTGACCAGGGCAAACGCATCAAATATCCCGATGGGGTCACAACGGACATGATGGGTCTGGTAGGGGCGGTTCGTGAACCGCCCGCGATTTCGGGCGCATCGCGCTGCGCCCCTACGACGCGTTCTGGCTGCTTATGAGCCAACAACCGATTTTGATGCGTTTGCCCTGACTTCGGAAGAGTCGGCGCTGCCTCTTTTCGCATTTTTCTATTACAATCCAGTCCAGACCGCACAATAAATCTTAACAAACGGACCTGATATGACCCCGCCGTCGGATTCTTCGCGCACCCTCATCGTCCTCAACCCTCACGCCGGCAGCGGGCGCGCCGGACGCATGTGGCAAAGCCTGGAACCCCTGCTTTGGGAGCAGCTCGGCGAGTTACTCGTCGCCGTCACCGACAAGCCGGGCGATGTCGCCGCGCATCTCGACAAAGCACGCGCCGCCGGGCTGACGCGGGTGATCTCCATCGGCGGCGACGGGACCAACCACGCGCTGATCAACGCGCTGGCGGACCTGAACCATCGCTATCCCGATGCACCCCGGATGATTTACGGCAACGTGCCCATCGGCACCGGGCGCGACTGGGCGCGCGGGAACGGCATCCCCTTCAACGATCCCCAGGCGGCGGCGCGCTGGATCGCGACTGCGCAGCCGACCGCCACCGACATCGGCAAGATCAGCATCGGCGATCATGAGGAGTACTTCCTGAACATTGCCAGCGCCGGACTGGGCGGCGAGGTCGCCCGCCGGGTGGAGCACATCCGCCAGCGCCGCCCCTGGACGTTTCTGACGGCAACCCTGGGCGCGATCATCCAGCGCGGCGCGACGCCGATGCAGATCGAGATCGATGGCGTCCCCTGGTATGAGGGGCGCGCCTACGCGGCGGTCGTCGCCAACGGCTCAACCTTCGGGCGGGGCATGAAGATCGCCCCGCATGCCGATGTGCGTGATGGGCTGTTCGAAGTCGTGCTGGTCAAAGGCGTTCCGCGCGTCGAGGTGCTGGCGGCGTTCCAGAGGGTCTATTCCGGCACGCATCTGACCCACCGGGCGGTCATGAGCGCGCGGGCGCGGTCGGTGCGGCTGCACGGCGACGCGGCGCTGGGCGTGGAACTCGACGGCGAATTCGCTCAGGGCGGCAGCCTGGAATTCACCATGCAGCCGGGACTGCTCTCGCTGCTGGCGTAACCTCACATCGGCGGATCGCGGCGCGGCACTTCGGCGGTGGCGCGCGCCGCCCCGGCGCTGCCGGCAGCGCCGGTCTCGATCTCATAACGCTGGAGCAGCTCGACCAGTTCGGCGATGGGCAGCGGCTTGGGGATGTACGTATCACAGCCCGCTTCGATGCAGCGTTCTTTGTCGCCCAGCATGGCGTACGCGGTCACGGCGACAATCGGCGTCTTGACTCCCCGGTCGCGCAGCATCCGCACCACTTCCAGCCCGGTCAGCCGCCCTTCAAGCTGCACATCCATGAAGACCAGATCAGGGTTTTCCTTGTCATAGCTGTTCAGCACCACCTCGCCGTTGGTGAAGCTGATGACGGTGTGCCCACCCATCCTTGCAACGCGCATCATGAGCGAGATATTCGCCGGGTTATCCTCGACATACATGATCTTCATTGCGCTGTCCCTGCTGCGTCTACGGCTGCCGATGCCAAGGAGGGTTGAAGCGAAGCCTGCAGATCGCCGTCCCCAGATCCGCCGGCGGCATCGGCACGGGGCAGCGTGAAGTAGAACGTGCTGCCTTTGCCCAGGGCACTTTCCACCCAGATGCGCCCGTTCATCAGGGTCAGCAGCTGCCGCGAAATGGCGAGACCCAAGCCCGCGCCGGAGCGCGGGTCGCGTCCTTCGGTCTGCGCCTGTTTGAACTCTTCGAAGATGATCTCGTGGTTTTCCGGCGCGATGCCCGACCCGCTGTCGGTGACGGAGACCTGCACATAATCGCTGTATGCCCGCGCCCCGACGGTAATCGTCCCCCGATCGGTGAACTTGGCGGCGTTGCTGTACAGGTTGAACAACACCTGGCGCACGCGCTGATCATCTGCCAGCACCGGCGGTAGCACCGGCGGGACCTCCGAGACGAGCTTGATCGGCTTCTTGGCGACCAGTCCGCTCGATGTTGACATGACGTGCTCGATGATCGGCGTCAGGGTGATGGCGCTGATGCGGATTTCCAGCTTGCCGGCGTCCACCTTGGAGAGGTCGAGGATGTCGTTGATCAGTTTGAGCAGTTCCTGACCGCTGGTGTAGATCTGGCTGAGGTCGGCTTCATAGGCATTGGGCAGCTTCACCCCGTCGTACATCGCCGGGAACTTGAGCATCGTCTCGCTGAAGCCGATGATGGCGTTCAGCGGCGTGCGCAGCTCATGGCTCATGTTGGCGAGGAACTGACCGCGAAAGTGCTTGGCTTCTTCCGCCGAAAGGCGGGCGGCGTCCAACTGCACGTTGGCGTCTTGCAGGTTTTCCGAAAGGGCACGCGTGCGGGCGAGGCTGCGTTCCAGTTCGATGCGGTTGTCGAACAGTTCCCCGGCGATTCGGCGTTCACGCGAATAGTTGAAGATCGCCCATTCAGCGATCTGGTACAGGTCGGCGGTGACCAGCGCGGCGATGCCGGCGGCTCCGAAAGCGAGGACGATGGCGGCGATGCTCTGCCACCCAAAGGCAACGCCATCACCGCGCACGACCGGCACGAGGATGATCAGCAGCGCGGCGATGATCGCCATTTGCAGCGCCCGGATGGGCGGGAACAGGGTTCCGACGATGAAGACCATCAGCGGGAAGAGGAACGGCACGACCCCTCTGCCGTCACCTTGCGCCGTGAACATCGCTACGGCTGCCACCACGATCAGGGCGAGGACGAAAAACCCGGCGCTGACGCTGTAGCGCGTGCGTCGATTCAGGATACGTGCTGCGACCGCGCCGACGACCGCCAGCCCGACCGGCAGCACCGCCTGGGTGATCTCCGTCCGTCCGATCAAGCCGACGTTGACCAGGGCGAACAGCAGGATGCCGCCGCCGATGATCGTCCATCGAATGAGGCTGTTCAGGCGGTCGCTCCGCACCTCATCCGCAAACTGTTCGCGAGTGTAGTCAGCCATGAAAATTTACCAATGCAAGGATCATTATATTGCAGCAGATTATAACCCAACTTTTGCGCCGCGTGCGCCGTACTTCGTGAAAGTATTCTGAAATATCGCTATATCGCTGCACAGCCTTTCAGAGCGTCCGCTGCAGTCGTTTGTACGAATTGCCCACTTGATCGCCGAAGCGAGTTTAGGTAATCTGCTGAATGAGCGTTTCGAAAAGTGACAAAATAGAACTTGCTGACCACAATTCATCAGGGAGGTCGGATGACGACGGATGCACTCGTTCGCGCGTCTTCACGTCTGGACGAGCAGACGCTTCTGTCCATCTACTGGACGATGCTCCTCAGCCGCAGGCTCGACGAACGCGCCTGGGCGCTTCACCGCCAGGGGAAGATTCACTTTCACATCAGCGCGATGGGTCAGGAAGCGGCGCAGGTCGGCGCAGCCTTCGCCATCCAGCGTGGCGTCGATTACGTCAACCCGTATTATCGCGATCTCGCCCTCAGCATCGCCATCGGCATCACCCCTCTCGACATCATGATGAGTCTGTACGCCAAACAGGGCGAATATTCCAGCGGCGGCAGACAGATGCCCGCCCACTTCAACAGCCGACGGCTCAACCTGGTCGGCGGATCGTCGGTGGTGGCGACCCAGGTCCCGCAGACGGCGGGGCTGGCGTTCGCCATCAAATACCGCCAGAAGACCGGACTTGCCGACCCTGCCGACCCAACTCAGCCGCGCGTCGCCCTCACCTGCCTGGGCGAAGGTTCGACCAGCCAGGGCGAATGGCATGAAGGCATGAACTGGGCGGGGGTGCACCGCCTGCCGATGATCTGCCTGGTGCAGAACAACGCCTACGCCATCAGCGTCCCGGTCGATTCGCAGATGGCGGTCGCCAACGTCGCCGACCGCGCCGCCGGCTATGGCATCCCCGGCGTGGTGGTCGATGGCAACGACGTGCTGGCGGTCTATGACGCGGTGCGCGAAGCCGTCGAACGCGCTTATGCCGGCGAAGGCGCGACGCTCATCGAAGCCAAGACCTACCGCCTGACCCCGCATTCCAGCGACGACGACGACCGCAGCTACCGCACCCGCGAAGAGGTTGAACTGTGGAAAGGGCGTGATCCGATTCTGCGCTTCCGGCAGCATCTCCAGGCTGAAGGCGTGCTCTCGCCGGAACAGGCGGAAGACTGCGACCGCCGCGCCCGCGCCGAGGTCGATTCTGCCCAGGCAGCCGCCGAAGCTGCACCCGACCCGGAGCCTGAAGAAGCGCTCGGCGCGGTCTACGCCCCGGCGGAGGGCGGCTCATGACGCAGATCACGCTGATCGAGGCGGTCCGCCAGGCGATGGACGAGGAGATGGCGCGCGACCCGCGCGTCTTCCTCACCGGCGAAGATGTCGGCGTGCGCGGCGGGGTCTTCCGCGCCACACAGGGCTTGTTCGAAAAATACGGACCCGACCGGGTGATCGACTCGCCGCTGGCGGAGCTGAGCATCGTGGCAGTCGGCATCGGCGCGGCGCTGGCGGAGCTGCGCCCGATCTGCGAAATTCAGTTCGCCGACTTCATTCACCCGGCATTCAACCAGATCGTCAGCGAAGCGGCGCGCTTCTACTATCGCACCAACGGCGCATGGCGCGTCCCCCTGGTGATCCGCGCGCCCTACGGCGGCGGCGTCTCCGGCGGTCTGTATCACAGCCAGAGCGTCGAAGCCTTCTACGCCCACGTGCCAGGCTTGAAGGTGGTCATCCCTTCGACGCCCTACGACGCCAAAGGGCTGCTCAAGAGCGCCGTGCGCGACCCCAACCCGGTGCTGTTCTTCGAGCCGAAGAAGGGCTACCGCGCCATCAAGGGCGATGTGCCGGACGCCGATACGCCGGAGGGCGACTATACCGTCCCCATCGGGCAGGCGCGGGTCGCCCGCGAAGGACGCGATCTGAGCGTCTACGCCTATGGGATGATGGCGCACTACAGCGAGAAAGCCGCCGAGATCGTCGCCCGCGAGGACGGTATCGATGTCGAGGTGATCGATCTGCGCACGCTGCTGCCGCTGGACAAAGCCGCCGTCCTCGCCTCCGTCAGGAAAACCGGCAAGGCGCTGATCGTCTACGAGGATAACCTGACGATGGGCTTCGGCGCGGAGGTGGCAGCGCTGATCGCCGACGAAGCTTTCGACTCGCTGGATGGTCCGATCAGGCGGCTGGCGGGACCGGATGTGCCCGGCGTCCCCTACGCCCACACCATGCAGGAGTTCTACATGCCCAACCCGCATACCATCGCCGCCGCTATCCGCGATCTGGCGGCGTACTAGGACGAACGGACAGCGTCTATGCCCACGAACGTGATCATGCCGCAGTTGGGGGAAAGCGTCGTCGAAGGGACGGTCAGCCGGTGGCTGAAGCAGCCCGGCGACCGTATCCAGGCGTTCGAGCCGCTGCTGGAAATCAGCACCGACAAAGTGGACAGCGAGATTCCCGCTCCCGCTGAAGGCGTGCTGCTGCAAATCCTCGTGCCGGCGGGCGAGACCGTCGAACGGGGCACGATCCTGGCGATCATCGGCGGCGAAGGCGAACGCGGCGACACGCCTCCGCCGCTTGTCCCTGCCCCGGCAGCCAGGAGCGCGGCAGCCTCCAACGGCGCATCCTCTCCCGCCGCTGACCCGCCGGCATCCGGCGGCTACACCGGACACGTGACCCCCGTCGTCGCCCGCATGGCAGCCGAGCACCGCCTCGACCTGGGGCAGATCGCCGGGACCGGGCGCGACGGACGCATCACCAAGAAGGATGTCGAACGCTATCTGGAAGCGCGCCTCGCCGCGCGGATGACTCCGGCAGCGGCGGGCGTTCAGACCGAGGCGGAGGTCGCGCCCTGGGAGAAACCGGTGGAAGGCGCGGACCTCTTCAAGCCGACCGTCGATTACAGCGCCGAGCCATCGTCCGCCTCTGCTGCGCCCCGTCCTGCCGCCCTTGCAGCGCCGAGCGCGCCCGCTGCGCCGCCTTCCACCGCCGATGGCGAACTGATCCGCCTGTCGCCGATGCGCCGCGCTATCGCCGAGCACATGGTGCGCAGCAAACTGCACACCGCCCCGCACGTCACCACTGTCTTCGAGGTCGATCTGTCCGCCGTCATGGCGCACCGCGAGGCGCACAAAGCGGGGTTCGCGGCGCAGAACGTCCACCTGACGCTGACCGCCTACTTCGTCGCTGCCGCCGTCGAGGCGCTGCGCGCCGTGCCGGTCCTCAACGGGCAGTGGCGTGATGACGGCATCTTCATCCACCGCGAGCAGCACATCGGCATGGCGGTGGCGCTCGACGAGGGATTGATCGTGCCGGTGATCCGGCGGGCGGGCGATCTCAACCTGTTGGGCATCGCGCGGGCGGTCGGCGATCTGGCGGGGCGGGCGCGGGCGAAGGCGCTCCAGCCCGACGAAGTGCAGGGCGGAACTTTCACGATCACCAATCACGGCGTCAGCGGCAGCCTGTTCGCCACGCCGATCATCAACCAGCCGCAGGTCGGCATCCTCGGCGTGGGCGTGGTCGAAAAGCGGGTCAAGGTGGTGACGGACCGGCGCGGCGATGATATGATCGCCATCCGTCCCTGCGCTTACGTTTCGCTGACCTTCGATCACCGCGTCGCCGACGGCGCGGCGGGGGACAAATTCCTGAACGTGCTGAAGGACGCGCTGGAAAACTGGACCCTCACCCCGGCGGGATGAGTTCAAAGGACTCGCATGGACTGCCGCGTAGGCTGTGGAGCCTGCTGCATTGCCCTATCGATCTCGTCGCCCATCCCCGGCATGCCCCAGGGCAAACCGGCGGGGGTGCGCTGCGTTCAGCTCAGCGACGACAACCGCTGTCGCATCTTCGGCATGGCAGAGCGCCCTGCCGTCTGTGACCGACTGCGACCGAACGAGGAGATGTGCGGCGGCTCCTTCGAGCATGCCTACACCTACCTCGTTCGGCTGGAAGAACTGACCGCCCCTAGCCCGTGATCGCCAGCGGCACGAAGATGACGTTTCCGCCCACGAACACCGGCGCATCCGCGCCTTCGACGGTGCCGAACTCGTAGACGCCGTACTCGCCGGTGTCATAGTGCAGCATCGGGAAGACCTGCGCCCCCGCCGCGCTGGCATCATCGAGCGTGACGACCACGTTGGCGCTCCGCCCCTGCGCCAGCCAGACCTTGCCGATGACCGGACCGGGCGCGCCGGCGTTATCCATGTGGATGACCAGCCAGCCGGGCATGTCGATGACCGCCTCGGCGATGGTCAGCGTGCCGCCCTCGCCCAACGCCTGATCATTCACCATCAGCGCCGGCGCGGCGTTGATCGGGAAGGTCACGACGCTGCCGTCGGCGGTGACCGGACCATCCGCGCCCTCGACCGTGCCGAACTCATACGTGCCGACCGTGCCGGTATCGACGTGCAGCATGGGCCACAGCACCGGGGTGATGGTCACGCCTTCGAAATCCAGCGGCGCTTCGAGATGCTCGCTGTATCCCGCCGCCGCCCAGGTCAGTCCAGCGACCGGACCCGGCGCGCCGCCGTTATCGGTGTGGATCACCACGAAGCCATCGACTTCCGCCAGCACGGAATGGATGTGCACGGTCGGAGCCATCATGCTGTCCGCCATCGACATGGCGTCTTCGGCGGGGACGTTGTCGCCGTGCAGGACCGCCTGGCTGGACGCGCGAATGTGCGGGACCGTCCAGATCGGGGCGGTCGCCACCCTACCGTTGACGATGACCGGACCGTCCGCGCCTTCGACCGTGCCGAATTCATACGTGCCGACCGCGCCGGTATCGACGTGCAGCATGGGCCACAGCACCGACGTGCGCCCATCCGCCGCCACTTCGACCGTCACGTCGGCGGTCGTGCCGGCGCTGACCGGGGTCACACCCAGGACCGCGCCGAAGCTGGAAGCGTCGCCGGCGTGGATGACCAGGAAGCCGTCCTGAGCGATGGTCACCGAGTCGATGGTGACGCTGTCGCCATCGAGGAACTGATCGTGCCCGTCGATGATCGCCGCGTTGAATGGCGGCGTGACGACCGCGCCATCGACCACCACCGGACCATCGACGCCCTCGACCCTGCCGAACTCGTATTCGCCGACGATGCCGGTATCGACGTGCAGCATGGCGAACATCATCGGCGTCGCCATCGCAGTATTGATCGCGACCTTCACATCCTTATTGACGCCCATATAGACGGGCGCAAAGCCCGCCACCGGACCGGGTGAGCCGCCGTTGTCGATGTGGATGACCAGGAAGCCGTTCCCCGCGCTGACGACTTCGGCAATGGTCACGGTGTCGCCAAACACGACCTGATCGGAGACGGTGACCGACGGGGTCACGTCCTGCGCGCCGACCGCCGCGAAGGGCAGGGCAGCCAGCACCACCACCAGCAGAAACATTACTTTGCGCATGTGTCAAACCTTCCAATGAATGATGAACGAGTGAGGATTGCCACTCACCGGAGTGCGATCTCCCATGTTCATGTATTCGCAGGTAAGCCATTTGGCGGATGTATACGGCGGACAGTCTGGCGTCTTTCTCATAGACTGCTCATCCGCGCGGCGGCGGTTGGCGGAGGATCGCGATCCTCATTAAAATAGCGGCGTAATGGAGGGCGGTGTGCAAGCCGCTCGCTTCGGCAGTGTACCGATGAGCAACCAAACGCACGAAGGGCGGAAGCATGAGCGAAGGTGATCCTCTGGCGATGCGCGGCAGCAGACAGCGATTCGCCGCGTTGTTGTTGATCGTGTGCATCCTCACGGCTGCGCTGGCGCTCGGCATGAGCGCGCCGGCGTCGGCAATGCTGCAAACGCCCAGCGTGGCGCTCTCGCTGGTCCATGCCGGCACGTTCGGCTCTGGCGCGAACGATTTTCTGATCGGTACGACGACCGGGACGGTCAGCGCCGTCATCTCCAATAACAGCGGCGCGGACATCGCGACGGGGGCGATCAACCTCTCCATCCCTCTGCCGACCGGGCTGACCTATTCCACGCCTCTGGTGAGCGCGCCGAACAACATCTTCACCTGCTCGACCGTCTCCAACACCGTCAACTGCACCAATTCGCTAGGACCGCTGCCCGCCGCCCTGCCCGTCGAGGCGATCACCTTCAATGTGAACGTCCCCGGTCCGGCGGGGGGTCCCTTCACGCTGACGGCGCTGCTGTTCGTCTCTGGCGGGTCCGGCTTTCCGGTCGTCGCCAACGACCCGGTCAGCTTCCTGATCGTCGGTCCGACCAACACGCCCGCGCCGACCAACACCCCGTCGCCGACGCCAACTCGTTCGCTGACGCCGACGATCTTCCCGACCGTCACGCCCTTCCCGACGATCACGCCGCTGCCGACTTCGACGCCGATCCCGACCGCGACATTGATCCCCAATCCGCCGACCCGGACGCCGCCGCCTCGCCCCGCCAACGCCGGGCAGGCGATTGGACCCATCGCCCGCCCCGGAATCACTGCCGTAGTGGACCGCGATAACGTCAATGTTCGCATCACCCCCGCCCTGGGCGCGGAGGTGATCGCCTTCGTCAACGCCGGGACGACCTTCGACGTGCTGGCGCGCAGCCCAGACAACGAGTGGGTGCAGGTGATCGTCGGCAATCAGCTGGGGTGGGTGGGCACGGCGGTGCTGGCGATCATCGCCGGCGATCTGAACGCCGCGCCGGTCGCCGACCCGCGCACCATCCCCTATGGCGGCTTCGACAATCCGCGCGCCGGCATCACCAGTGTCACCAGCCAGATCACCGGCAAGCTGGAAGACAGCGGGCTGCGCGTCCGCAGCGGTCCGGGGCTGGGCTACGTCGTGCTGGCGAACGCGCCGCGCTACACCATCTTCCCGATCCTGGGCAAGGCGCTCGGCGGATCATGGATTCAGGTCAACTTCGAGGGCACGCTGGGCTGGGTGGCGACGGAATTCGTCAACCTTCAGCAGGGGTTGGGCGTCGTCGCCGGGCTGCCGGAAGATGGCATCGTCGCCGACGGGCTGCCGGTCAGCGAACCGACCGCCGACAGCTACACCGACACGCTGCGCCTGCTTCTGGCGCGCGTCGAACTGGCGCAGCCTTCGCTGGATCAAATCCGCGCCGTCTGGACGAGCATCGCCATCGGTGAGCGCGCCGCCTGCGGCAGCTACCCGGCGCGTCCGTCCGATTACAACATCCCCAACCCGGTGCTTGCGCCGTTCTACGGCACACTCTTCCCGCTGCAAGAGGACTTCAACCAGGCGATGGCGTATGTGCGCCTGTCGATTGACCTGTTCATCGACATTTGCAGCCGCCCGCAGCCTGCCGAGGGGTTCGTGGGGCAGGCGGTGGTGCAGAACGCGCTGGATGCCATCAACGCCGCCGATGCCCTCTTCGCCAGCCTGCGCGCCCGTCTGCGCGAGCTGCTGCCGCCCGATCAGCCGATCACCGACGAGCAGTGCCTCTTCACCTTCAATCAGCGCAGTGAGGTCCTGGACCGGCTGTTCCTGAACACCGTCAAGATGATCACCCTGCGCGATCCGAACAAGCGGGTGATCGGGCTGTGCTTCGACGCCGCTCAGGGTCAGACGCTGCGCCTGCAAGCGCTGCGCGTGACCGGCAACGCTGCGCCGAGGCTGACGGTGACCAGCTTCGACAACCCGACCAACTTCCTGGCGGTCGCGGAATTCGGCTCGGGCGATACCGCCTTCATCTCGCAGATCCTCTTCACGCAGACCGGGCGCTACCTGGTGCTGATCAGCGATCTGGAAGCCGGTTCGCGCGGCGTCCGCCTGGAGGGTGAGGTGGCAGTGCTGCTGACCGAATCGTCGTCGAGCGCGACGATGGTGATCGACCCGAACACCGGGCAGGTGATCGTCCAGCAGGGCGGGGTGATCGTGCCCAGCGCCACGTCGTTCGTCTCTGGCGGCGGCAATGCCCTGACGCCGGGACCGACCGGGTTCTGCCCATCGGTCAACTTCACCTGCGCGCAGCTTTCGACCTGCGACCAGGCGATTGCCTGCCTGCCGTTCAATCCGGGACTGGACGACGACGGCGACAACATCCCCTGCGAGAATCTCTGCGGGGGCAACTGACGTATCCTTGCGCCTTTCCCCATCTGTGGCTGTGACAACAGATGGGGAGAGGCAGGTAAACCAACGCTGTGAGTCAAAGTGAAGCGCCCTGTCCTCAGAGAGGATAGGGCGCTTCACTTTGCTTAACGTCAGTTAAAGCGTATCTGATAATTCATCAACGCTCTCGTCGGGGCGGCTCGCGAGCCGCCCGCACTGCCTGAAAAATCGTCACGGTTACGGCGGGCGCGTCGCGACGCGCCCCTACCAAGGGCAATTTTCAAACACCCTTTAGGGCGCGCCGGATTGCGTGAAGTTCGCCGCCAGCAGCGAGAAGTCGGTGATGGTGATCGTGCCGCTGCCGTTGAAGTCCGCCCGCGCATCGTAGCCGGCATTGCCAGATGTCGTGCCGAACGCCCCCGCCAAAATCGAGAAGTCGCCGATAGTCACACTGTTGGAGTCGTTCGCGTCGCCCTCCTTGAGTACCGCCGTCGTCAGGCTGTTCGATCCGCCTGCCAGCGCCTTGGTCTGCACAACCGCCAGCGTGTGCGTCCCCTTGATCCAGAGGTCATAGGAAGCGGCATTGAGGTTGGGAATGACGAACTGACCCGACGTGTTCGAAGCGATATCCAGCGACAGGAGAGCCGTCGCGCTTCCCGGTTTGCGTATCTGCACATGGACCGTCGTCACATAAGCGCTATTGGGCGTCGGCGGGCGCGATTGGAGAGTCAGAGTCACGGTCAGTGTCGCCGATACAGACTCGACCGCACCCATATCGACCGTCGTATCTAGAATGCGCGTGTTCCCTACTTGATCGATCTGCACGCTTCCGGGGATCAGGGCGTTGCTGCCCGTGTTGATCGCAGGGCTGGTGATCAGCAGTGGGTGAACCGGCGGACTGCCAGTGAGCGCGCCAAGCTTGGGATCGCCCGTCTTGTTCCCGTTCACGCCGTTGACCACGCCGCAGCCGCCATCTTCGACCAGACTGAAATTCGCCGTCGCCACCGTCCCGCCGCAGTCGGCGTTGCTCAGGCTATCGGCAAGGATGCTGTTGTTCAGGTTCAGCGTCCCACTGCTCTGGATGCCGCCTGCTCCAGTCGTGCCGGAATTCCCCGCGACGGTGCTGTCGTAGAGCGTCACCGTGCCAGCGATGTTGAGGATGCCGCCCCCACTGGTGCCAGCCGTGTTGCCGCTGACCGTGCTGTTGATCAGCGTCAGCGTCCTGCCGCTGTTGTTGACGATGCCGCCGCCGCCGAGGCTTGCCGTGTTGTTATTCACGGTCGTCTCGACCAGCGTCAACGTCCCATTGTTCTCGATGCCGCCGCCGCTCGTCGCGCTGCCCCCTTGAACCGTCAGCCCCTGCAGCGTCACAGTCGCGTTGGTGTCGATGCTAAACACGCGCGAAGCGCCGCCCGCATCGACGACGATCTCGCGATTGCCGTCGATGATCAAAGTCCCGTTATTGAGCGCCGTGAGTGAACCACCGGTGAGGGTGATCGTCCCGCTGACGGCGAAGTCGATGATGTCGTTCGTCCCGAAACTGCTGGCATTGGCGATTGCCTGTCGCAGCGTCCCTTCGCGTGCCGAGGCAGATGCCCCTCCGGTGAAGTCGTTCAGGTTGGTCACGATCAGATCGTTGGAGAAAATCCCGGTCGTCGAGACAAACGGGGCTAACGTGGTGTAGTCCGCTCCGGCGGCTATCGTGAAGACGACCGTCTCGCCGGTTTCAGCAAAGATGTCGTCCACGATGTTGACCTGTACGATGACCGAAGCCGATCCGGCGGGGATGGTGACGGAAGAGCCGCCGACAGGGCTGCCGCCGACCGTCAGGGTGTAATCCCCGGCGGAAGCGGTTCCGGTGATGGTGAAATTGACCGGGAGCGTCCCGGCGGTGCTGCCCGTGCGGGTGAGCGTGATGTTGGCGGTCGCGCCCTCGCTGACGTTCTGAGAGGCGGGACTGAGGCTGACTTCGACGATAGTGGACTGCGCCTCGAACGACCCCATATCGACGATGCCGCCGCGAATCCGGTTATTCCCCGCTTGATCGAAAGTGACACCGACGGGGATCAGCGCGTTGTCTCCGGCGTCGATAGCGATGCTTCCGGCATTGAGCGGGAAATACCCCGGACTGCCGGTGAATGTGCCGAGCGCGGGATCGCCGGTCTTGTTCCCGTTGACGCCGTCGGCAATGCCGCAGCCGCCGCCTTCGACGAGGCTGTGACTCGCCGACAAGGCAAAATCGCCACTGCATTGCAGCCCCGTGTTATCGGCGACAATGCTGTTGTTCAGGTTGAGGTTGCCGTCGTTGAAGATGCCGCTTCCGTCTATTGCCGTATTCCCGGCAATCATGCTGTTGTTGAGTGTGATCACGCCGCCATGATGGTTGATGCCGCCGCCGATCCCGGTCGTCGTATTGCCGCCGACGGTGCTGTTGGTCAGCGTCACCGTGCTGGTGGTAAACAGTCCCGCGCCGCCGCCGGTTCCCGCCGTATTGCCGCTGATCGTACTGTTGATCAAGGTCAGCGGTCCAGCACTGTAAATACCGCCGCTCGCACCATTGACGACACCCGTCCCATTGCCGACGACCACGCTGGCGTTGAGGGTGAGCGTCCCGAGATTGTAGATGCCGCCCCCGGTTGTGTCGGCAATACTGCTGCTGACGGTGCTGTGGTTGATCGTCAGCGTGCCGCTATTTTGCAGACCACCGCCAGCAGATGCCAATCCATCGGTCATCGTGAGGTCGTTGATCGTGACATTTGCGCCAGAATCGATGAGGAATACCCGTATCGAGTCGTCTCCGCTGACCGTGACCGCGCCGCCGCCATTGATCGTCAGCGCACCAGCGTTCGCCAATGGCGGGAGAGCGGTGGTCAGATGGATCGTGCCGCCGACCGTGAAATCGATGCTGTCGCTGGCAGGGTCGGCGTTGGCGTTGACGACTGCCTGACGGAGTGTGCCTTCGCTCGTCGTGTCATCGGTCAGAGTCGTCACCTGCGTGCCGTTCGCCGGGATCGTGGCGGTCATTGTGGTGGTCGCGCCGAGAGAATATCCGCCACTGGCGAGGGCGATGGTCAAGGTATTGTCAGGTTCGGCGCTGTTTCCGTCGAACAGCGCATCGAGGAGGACGGTGGTGTTGAATTCGTTCGCCGGGATGACGACGGTGACACTCCCGACCTGTCCACTGATGCCCGCGCCGGAAAGGGTATAGTCGCCTGCCGTCGTGTTCGCCCCCTGCGTCACCGTCAAGTTGACGGTCAGGGGTGCGGCGACGAGGACGTTGCGCTCGACGAGGAAGGTATCGTCGCTGCCCTCGGACACAGTCATGCTCGATTTACTCAGGCTGACGACGGGAGGCACTGCCTCGAACGATCCCATATCGACCGTCCCGCCGCGAATCCGGCTGTTGCCCGCCTGATCGGTCGTGATGCCACCGGGGACGAGGCTGTTGTTCCCGGCGTTGTAGGCAATGCTTCCAGCCGTGATCGGGAAGTAGGCGGGGCTGCCGGTCAGCGCGCCGAGCGCCGGGTCGTCGATCAGGTTTCCATCCACGCCGTTGGTGATCGAACAGCCACCACCCTCAATTAAGGTGTTGTGGACGGTGATCGTCGCGAGATTTTGACAATTAGCCGGATTGTTGGCGACGATGCTGTTGTTGATCACCATCGTTGCAAAATTGAAGACACCAGCGTTGTTCACGTTGTCGCTGATCGTGCTGTTCGTGATCGTCGCGGTGCTGCCAGCTAAGTTGGCGATGGCGCTCCCGAACACGGCGCTGTTGCCGGTAAACGTGCTGTTCGTGATCGTCATCGCACCGTAATTGGCGATAGCGCCCCCACTAGCATTCCCGGTTCCAACTGCTTGATTCCCCTGAAATGTACTGCCTCTTATTTCAACCGTCGTATTGTTCCAGATATAAAGCGCGCCACCATTGACGCCGGTATTGTTTTGAAAGCTGCTGTTAATGATCGTGAGCGTCGTGCCTCTAAAGGCGACAGCCCCGCCAATCCCTGCGCCAATATTCCCATTGCGAAGGGTAACGCCGTCAATCGTCAAGCTGATCGGGTCGGTGACGGAGAAGAATGAAAAAAGGTTCGCGCCGTCGAGGATCGCCGTTCCGCCGCCGTTGAAAGTGATAGGCGAGGTGATGTTGGGAAGAAATCCAGTCAGCGTATAGGTGCAGTTAGCAGCCAGGTTGATCGTATCGGCTTGACCGTTGCTATTCGCCGTGTTGATGTCCGCCACGAGTGCCGCAAAACTACACGCCGGATTGAAGGTGGCTCCTTGAGCAGGAGCAGCCCCGAAAACCATGAGAAAAACCGAGACGACAAAAGCGAGCCGGTGAAGAGGACTGAATACAGTACGCAACATCCGCATGGCTTGTCCTTGGGAGGGGAGTAGCTTAAATAATGTCAGTTATCCATGCAGCGGAGCAGACAGATACCGCTTCGCTTATCCATAACTCACTTCACTTTTGCCTGTAATCGTTGTAGTTCGTGTCAAAAAGAAAAAAGGTCGGAGCGGTTTAGCGTACTGCTTTGTTCTGCTCCGAAGACGAATTCAAGATGTTGGCAGCGATCTACTCTCCCACACAGTTACCCATGCAGTACCATCGACGCTGGTGAGCTTAACTTCCGGGTTCGAGATGGGACCGGGTGGACCCTCACCGCTCTAGCCACCAACATAGCGCTTACGTCCTGAAACAGCTTCAAGCATATCGCTTCTGCCGTTCCGACCTTTTATTCACTTGTTGTACAACTGAAGTATGCAGTAGTCTTGCTTCTAGGGTCGCGTACTCTCTTCCACCGCCAGAGTACTCATCTCTCCTCAGCACAAACTCACAAAGCCCTCGACCATTAGTACCGGTCAGCTCCACACA
>JAEURA010000152.1 GCA_016789005.1 Anaerolineae bacterium | reverse complement strand
ACCCACAATGCCTATCTGTGGATCGCCATGAAGATGGGGCTGGTCGGGCTGCTGGCGTTCGTCTGGCTGACGGCGGCGTTCCTGATTCAAGCTGCCTGGACCTGGTCTGTGCCTGGCGCAGCGCTCGAATCCTCGGTCATTCTGGGGGCAGGCGTGCTGTATGCCGGCTTGCTGATCAGCGCGCCTTTCAGCCCGGTGTTCCTGGAATGGTTCTGGACGCCGATGATCGGCATCGCTATCGGCATGAGCCAGACGGCGCTTCATCTGGAGACGATGCGCGAGCCGATATACCTGGAGATGCGATGAACGCCATCGCCGATGTGACTCCTGATGTTTCGGTCGTCATCGTCAGCTTCAATACCGTTGGGCTGCTGACGGACTGCCTGGACTCGCTCTTCCGGCAGAGCGCCGGCTTACGGCTCGAAGTCATCGTGGTGGACAATGCCTCGCACGATGGCAGTGCCGCGATGGTGCGCAGTCAGTTTCCGGGCGTCCGGCTGCTCTGCAATGAGATGAATCCCGGTTTTGCGCGAGCGAACAATCAGGCGCTGCCTCTCTGCCAGGGGCGCTTCCTGCTCCTGCTCAACCCCGACACCGTCGTCCTGGAAGGTGCGCTCCAACGGCTGCTGACTTTCATGCAGGAACACCCGGCGGTCGGCATGTGCGGACCTCGCCGGGTCTACCCGGACATGAGTGATCAGCGCAGCAGCTATCCCTATCCGTCGTTCAAGGGCGTCCTGGCGCTGTACACCGGTCTTTACGGGCGATTTCCAGGACTGGGGCGGCTCCTCGCGCCGGAGTGGGTCGAAGCTCAGCCGGGGCAGACGCGCGAAGTGGATTGGTGTTCTGCCGCCTGTCTGATGGTATCGCGGGCGTGTTATGAGGCTGTCGGCGGGCTGGATGACGGCGCGTTCATGTATTACGAGGACACCGATTGGTGCCGCCGGGCGCGTCAGAGCGGCTGGCAGGTGGTCTATTTCGCCGACGCCTGCGTCGTCCATTATCTGGGCGGGTCGCAGCGTGCCGACAGCGGACAGTATCAGCGCCGGCTGCGCGAACTGCGCGGGGCGCTGTACTACCTGCGTAAATGGCATGGTCCGTCTTATGCGGCGCTGTATCGCGGGGGGGTGCGCCTGTGCGGGGCATACCGCTACGCGCGTCGACGCGGGCGAACCGACGACCCGCAGGAGCTTGTCTACTACCGGGCGCTGGCATTAGGAAGGTGAGCTTCAGGTGATGAACGCGGCGAAGACGGTCTCCAGGAATTTCGCCATCATGCTGGTCAGCAACATCCTGACACGTCTGATGTCGATCCTCTACGTCGCGGTGCTGGCGCGTTACATCGGCGCCGACGGCATGGGGCATCTTTCGACGGCGACCGCTGTCGTCTCGCTGCTCATCCTGCTGGTCAACTTTGGCTTTGACACCCACGTCACCCGCGAAGTCGCTGCCGATGAGACAAAAGCGCCGGAGTATATCGCCAACGTCGCCTTCCTGCGGCTCATCCTGACGGCAGTCTTGGCGGCGGCGCTGGCGGTCATCGCCCTGGGGTCGCCCTATCCCGCTGAAACACGGATCATCATCGTCATCTATGCGCTGGTCTACGTCCTCGACAACTTCTCGCTGCTGGCGCGCGCCATCTTCCATGCCTTTCAGCGTATGGAGTATGAATTCGTCGTCGAACTGGCGCGCGCCGGAGTCAACGTCGGGGTCAGCCTGCTGGGCATCCATTGGGGCTGGTCTCTGACGGCGCTGGTGCTCGTCTCGCTTGCCGCCAGCCTGATCAAGCTGATCCTGAGCGTGCTGCTGATGCGCCGCCGGCTGATCCACCAGTCAGCGCACGTCGATCTCGCGGTGTGCCGGCGCATCCTGCTGACCTCGCTGCCGTTCTTCCTGCTGATGGCTGCCAACGTGGCGCACGGGCAGATTCACATCCTGGCGCTGTCTGTCCTCGATACCCAGAGCGCCGTCGGCATCTTTTCGGCGGCGATGTTCCCGATCACCATGCTGTTCGCGCTGCCGCTGCTGTTCTCCGATGCCGTTTTCCCGCTTTTCTCGCGCGAGGCGCACCACGCCTCACAGCATCTGACGCGCGCCTACGTCAGCGCCTACAAGCTGATGATCCTGATGGGGCTGCCTTTGGGGGCAGGGGTGATGCTCGTTTCGCGCCAGATGATCGACTTGCTGTACGGCAGCGGCTATGAGCTGGCGATCCCTGTCCTCTGCCTGCTGGCGGTGCAGCTCATGACGATGGTCGGCTACGTGAACGGCGCGCTTCTGAATGCCCTGCACCGGCAGTCGCTCTTCATGAGGCTGCGCCTCTTGCTGCTGGCGTTCAGCCTCCTGTTGTGCGCCCTGCTCATCCCTGCGTTCGGCGTCCTCGGCGCGGCGCTGGCGTGCGCTGTGCCGGCGCTCATCGACTTCGTATTTTATTCGTGGCTGTGCCACCGTCTGCTCAAAATCCCGTTTACTCGGATGGCTGTCCACAGGCGCACCGTCCTGGCAGCGCTGCTGATGAGCGCCGCCTGCTGGATCAGCCTGAAGGCGGGCGTGAATGTGATCGTCGTCATCATCCTGCCGGGCGCTGCTCTTTACGCGCTGCTGCTGGGGCTGTTCAACATCCTGGACGCCGAAGAATGGGCGTTCATCGGCGAGTTGGGACCGGTCAGGCGGCTGCGTCGCCGTCTGGCGCTGGCGTTCAATGGGGGCGCGGCGTCGCGCTGAAAGGGCGATGAACGACATGGCGCGTCAGGCAGAGCAGCAGCAAGCGGATACGATCCTCGCCGGGGATATCCTCTTCGTCGCGGGCAACGCCCTGTACAACCGAATGAACCAGCCGGCGAAACAGCTGCCCTTCGCGCTGGCTCCGTTCGCCGAGCGCATCGACATCGTGGGCTACGTCAACTTTTACGGCGGACCGCCCGCGCCCGCGCTCCTCCGTCTGACGTGCGGTCTGCGCAATGTCGCTGTCGATCGAGTCCGGGTGGAGACGCGCGGAAACCTTCGCGAGATCGTCGTGCGCAAGCTGCACCTGCCCCAGCCGCTCGAAAACACCCTCCAGATGTTCTGGATCGACGCCTGTCTGCGCGGACATCTGCGCCCGGACTATGCGCTGACGATCCTCTCCGGTCCTGAAAACTGCTGGCTGGCGGAACGCCTGCTGGCGACCGGGCGCGCCAGCCGTCTGATCTACTACGACACCGATCATTTTCCGTCTTATGTTCAGCGGCGCTGGTCGTGGATCGCCGACCGTCAGGAGCGCCGCCTGATCGCCCTTGCGGACGGCGTCGTCTCGGTCAGCCAGCCGCTCGCGGCGCTGCGACGCCGGCAGGGGGCGCGCCAGGTGATGGTGCTCAACAACGGTGTTCCCCTCGAACTGTTCCGCCCGGCGGCGGAATCCCTGGCAGACCACCCGCCGACGCTGCTCTACACCGGCACGCTGGACGTGCGCTGGGGCGTCGATCTCGCCCTCGAAGCGCTGCCTGCCATCCTGGCGCATCTGCCGTCGGCGCGCCTGGTCGTCGCCGGTGATGGACCCGACGAGACTGCGCTGCGCTGCCTGGCGTCGCAGCTCGGCATCGCCGATTCGGTCGTCTTTACCGGTCGCCTGCCCTATGAGCAGCTTCCCCATCTGATGGCGGAGGCGGATTTCGGCGTCGCCACGTCGCGCCCGAACGCCTTCCGGCAGTACGCCTCGCCGATGAAGATCGCCGACTATCTCGCCGGCGGCTTGGTCATCCTGTGTTCCGGCGGCGGCGAAGGCGCGCGCCTGGTCACGGAAAGCGGGGCAGGGGTCTGCATCGACGCCCAGCCCGACCAGATTGCCAGGACGGTCCTGTCGCTCTGGGAAGACCGCCAGCGCATGCGGCAGATGCGTGAGAAGGCGCTTGCTTACGCGAAGACGCTCAGTTGGGAGCACGGAGCGCGGCGGCTGGCGGTCTTCGCCGCTGGTCTTGTCGGCGCAGGGAGTCCTTCGCCGCGCTTCACCACCCTGCAAAGGCAAGGACCATGAAAGTCGCCCTGATCGCTTTCAACTATGCCGAATACTGCATCCGGTTGGCGAACGGGCTGGCGGAACAGGCGGAAGTCATGCTGCTGCTGCCGCGTGCCATCGCCCAGCCGCACCTGCGCCTGGCAGCGCCAGCAGTCCGTCTGGAGATGTTCGATAAGCCGCGCCTGCGCCAGGTGTTCGCGCAGCGCCGCACCCTGCGCGATCTGATCGGGCGAATTCGCCGCTTTCAGCCCGATGTGCTGCACTTTCAGCAGGGGTATCTGTGGTTCAACCTGATCCTTCCGCTGCTGGGTGATCTGCCGCTGGTGATCACCGTCCATGATCCGCGCTATCACGCCGGCGATGTGGGCGTGGATCGTGCCATCCAGCCGCTTGTCAATCGCGGCTTTCTGCGGGCGGACCAGCTGATCGTCCATGCCGAGCAGTGCAGGCAGGCGCTGCTGAAGCTTCTGCCCGTGCGGGCGGAAGACGTGCAGGTCATCCCGCACGTTCAAGTCGGCGATGTGCCGGCGAAAACTGCCGACATCGCCGAAGAAGAAGACAGCATTCTCTTCTTCGGACGCATCTGGCGCTACAAGGGGTTGGCTTATCTGATTCGCGCCGAGCCGCTCATCACCGCCCATCGCCCGCAGGCGCGCATCGTCATCGCCGGCGAAGGCGAGGACTTCGCGCCTTACCGGCGCATGATGATTCATCCGGAGCGTTTCAGCGTGACCAACCGCTACATTGCCGATGACGAAGCGCCGGGCTTCTTCTGCCGGGCAAGTCTGGTGGTACTGCCGTACATCGACGCCTCGCAGAGCGGGGTTGTGCCGATGGCGTATACCTACGGCAAGCCGGTCGTCGCCACGACCGTCGGCGGACTGCCGGAGATCGTCGAAGACGGCGTCACCGGCATTCTCGTACCGCCCCGCGACGAGCGGGCGCTCGCCGAGGCGGTGCTGACTCTGCTTGAAGACCCGCTGCGCCGGCGGCACATGGGCAGGATGGGGCGGCAGAAAATCGAAACGGAATGTTCGCCGGCGGTGGTCGCACGGGCGACCCTGGCGGCGTATGCGCGGGCGGTCGAGGCGTGCGCCAGTCGGTCCGGCATGCACCTTGCGGACGGGACGAACCTCGTACGAAGCTAATCTCTGCGATCCTGTCGCGGACAGGGAGGTATCACGATGAAATTGTCGAACAAGTCCATACTGCTCACCGGCGGGGCTGGCTTCATTGGCAGTCATGTAGCGGCTGCCCTGGTGCGAATCGGCGCGAATGTGACGGTGGTGGACAATCTGAGCACCGGGCAGGCGGCGAACCTGCATCCAGTGGCGGCGCAGGTGGCTTTCCATCCCCTGGATATTCGCACGCCGTCGTTCATCGACTTCGTGATTGACGGCAGATTCGACGTGATCGTCCACCTGGCGGCGAACGCCTACATCCCTCCGGCGGTTGAAAACCCCGATTATGACTATCACGTCAATCTGCACGCTCCCTTCCGCCTGTTCGACGCTCTTCGGCGGAGCAAGCAGCGCCCGGTCATCCTCGTCTCTTCGTCCGCCGCTGTCTACGGCAACCCGGCGCACTACCCGGTGGCGGAAGATGCGCCAACTCTCCCGGTCTCGCCTTATGGAGTCAGCAAACTGGGCATGGAACGCTATCTGGCGGTCTACAGCCAGTTGTATGAATTCCGCGCGGCATCGATGCGGCTGTTTTCGGTCTATGGTCCACGCCAGCGCAAGCAGATCGTCTACGATCTCATCGCCAAGCTGTGCGACAACCCGCATCGCCTGCAGATCCTCGGCGATGGGACTCAGATCCGCGACCTGATCTACGTCGAAGATGTGGCGCGGGCGGCGATCTGCATCCTGGCGAACGCGCCCCTGCGCGGCGAAGTCTACAACGTGGCGGGCGGCGTGGGCAGTTCGACGCGCCAGGTCGCCGAGGCGATCTGCCGGGCGATGCGGCTGACGCCGGAATTCGCCTTCACCGGTTCGATTCGCCCCGGAGATTCCGAAAAGTGGGTCGCCGACATCGGGCGGCTGCGCAGCCTGGGCTTCTCGCCCGGTGTAGCGCTGGACGAAGGAATCTGCCGCACGGTCGCCTGGTACTACCTGGCGCACCACATCGACCAGAATGAACCCCGGCAGGTTCTGCCGCACTTCCAGTGAGGGATCGGCTGCGGAGGCGAAGACCATGAATCACGTCGCGTACATCATCTCCATGCCGCATGGGATCGACCGCTGGACATTCCGTGAGATCGACGGGTTGATCCCGATGGGCATGACCTTCAGCCTGTTTCCCATCCGCCATCAGCCTGGTCCGGTCATGCCGCGCGACTCCTGGCGCTGTTTTCGCTACCGCCGCTGGAGCATCCTGCTGGAGCAGATTCCGGCGCTTCTGGGCAATCCTCGTCGCTACGTCACGCTGCTGCGCGAAGCTCTGGAAACCGGCACGGTGATCGATCTGCTGCTGGCGCAGGTCTTCGCGCGGCGCATGGCGCGCTGGGGCGTCGAACGCATTCACTGCGTGTTTGGCGATCACAAGCTGTTCATCGGCTACTACTGCAAGAAACTGCTGAACCTGCCGCTCTCTGTCGCGCTCTATGGCTACGATTTGAAAGCCAACCCCAATTGGGCGATGTTCCGGCGGGCGGTGGCGGCGTGTGACGCCATCGTCACCAACTGTGCCTACAACCGCCATCTCCTCCGGGAACGCACAGACGGCGTGGTTGATGCGCCCGTCCACGTGGTCCGCCATTTTGCCGAGCCTGTGCCGGTCCGGGGTGGAGCCTTCAGGGTGTTGATCGTCGGCGGCTTCAGCGAGCGCAAAGGGCATGATGTCCTGCTGCGCGCGGTGCAGAAGCTCGGCGAAAAAGCGGCGTGCGTCGAGGTCTGGGCGGCGGGCTACCCCGGACCTGTCGATGTCGAAACCCTGGCACGCCAGCAGGGCATGGCGGATCGCGTGAGGGTCTTCAAAGCGCCCCCGGACGAAGTCATCGAGCTGCTCTACGACCAGTGCGATCTTTTCTGCCTGCCCTCGAAGACCGATCAGGACGGCATCAGCGAAGGGCTGCCGGTGGCGCTGATCGAGGCGATGTCGCATGGCAAACCGGTCATTTCGACGCGGATCGCCGGCATTCCGGAACTGGTCGCGTCCATCCTGGTCGAACCGGACGACGTGGCGGGTCTGGCGGAAGCCCTGGTCCGCTATCTGGAAGACCCGCTGCTGCGCGAACGGGATGGGGCGCGCAACCTTGAGATCGTGCGGCGGCATTATTCGCCGGACAACCTTGAATCCATGCGCCGCCTCTTCGCCGAAGAACCCCTTGTGGGAGGACCCGCCGAGGAGGCAACACGATGACGGCGCACCGAAACCGGGTGCTCATGCTCCTGGAAAACTGCTCCTACCCGCGTGATACCCGTGTGCGGCATGAAGCCGAGGCTCTGGCACAGCAGGGGTATCGCGTTTCGGTCGTCTGCCCGAACGCCGGCGGGCAGACGCGGCGTGAGACCATCGGGGGCGTCCGAGTCTATCGCTTTCCGAAACTGCCAGAGGGGAACAGCGGCTCGGGCTACGTGCGCGAATACCTGTGCGCGGCGGCAGCGATCTTCGCCCTGTCCCTGATCGTCTTCGTGCGCGAGGGCGTTGACATCGTCCACGCGCATAACCCGCCGGACGTGTTCTTCCTGCTCGCCCCCGTGATCCGCCTGTGGGGTGTGCGCTTCGTCTACGATCACCATGATCTCGCGCCGGAACTGTACTACGCACGTTTCGGCGGCGGCAGCCGCCTTGTGCATGATCTGCTGCTGCTGTGCGAAATCCTCTCATGCCGGGCGGCAGATCGCGTCATCGTCACCAACGAATCGTACCGCGACCTGGCGCAGACGCGGGCGCGCGTCGCCCCGGATCGGATCAGCATCGTACGCAACGGACCGGACGAGACGGGGGACTCTTGTGAAGAGGCACACTCCGAGGTGGTCATCGCCTACGCTGGATCGGTCGGCTTTCAGGATGGCGTCGATCACCTGCTGCGGACGCTGCGCTGCCTGATCTCCGACTTCGGGCGCACCGATTTTCGCTGCGTGCTGATGGGCGACGGGGATGCCCTGGCGACCGTCGAGAGGCTGGCGAGCGAACTGGATTTGCAGGGACGCATCGAGTTCAGGGGGTGGGTGCAGCCGGAGGAAGTGGGGGAGGCGCTCCGCAGGTGCGATATCTGCGTCGCCCCGGAGCCGCGCAACCCCTACAACGACCGTTCGACGATGATCAAGGTGCTGGAGTACATGGCGGCGGGCAAACCCATCGTCGCCTTCGACCTGATCGAGCATCGGCGCAGCGCCGATGATGCTGCCCTTTACGCGCAGCCGAACGATGTCAGGGATTTCGCCCGGCAGATCGCCATCCTCATCGATGACCCGGCGCTGCGGCAGCGGATGGGCGACATCGGACGGCGGCGGATCGCGGAGGAATTCGCCTGGCGGCATCAGGCTCCACATCTGCTGGAGGCGTACGCGCAGATCACATGACACACCGATCGCTGGTCCTGATCCTGGTCATCGGCGCGCTGCTGGGGGGAGTTCCATCCGGGCAGGGGCAGCAGGACGCCGATCACCCGCGCCTTTTCTTCGACCGTGCGGCGCTGCCGACACTGCGCGCCCAGGCGGAGACGACGCATCGGGAACTGTGGGCGTCCGTGCTGGAATTTGCCCAGGCGCAGCAGGACGTCTCACCTCCGACAGAAGCGCCGGTCTCTGACGATCTCGACGTGTACCGAAACTATGGTGACATGCTCGTCCCGCTGGCGTTCGTCTGCGTCATCGGCGGCGACCCGGACGACTGCGCGACCGCGCGCCGCTTCCTGCTGACCATCACCGCCTGGGAGCAGTGGGATCGCAAGGGCGAGCGCGATCTCGGCTTCGGGCACATCCTCTACGGCAGCGCCCTGGCGTATGACTGGCTGTACGAGGTGATGCCGTCCCAAGAGCGCGCCCTCGCCGCTGCGAATATCGCGCGCCATGCCGAAGAACTTTACGAGGCGAGCACCCAGCCCTATGACGCCGCCTGGAACAACTGGTGGGCAGAATCCGCCATGCAGAATCATCACTGGATCAACCATGCGGCGCTCGGCATGGCAGGCTTGGCGCTGCTGGGCGATGGCGTTGCGTGTCAGGTGACGGCGGCGCAGCGCGTCAATTTGCGTGAGGGACCAGGGACCGAATTCGCCGTCGGCAGGATGCTCGAAGCGGGGGAATTCGCCTCGGTGGTCGGGCGGCAGAGCGGCGCAGACGGGCGCATGTGGTGGTTGCTGGATGACGGGCTGTGGGTGCGCGAAGACGTCGTCGCCGCCGGGGTGGGCTGCGCAGCGCTGGATGACGGATCAGCGCAGCGCTGGCTGGACCGGACGTCCGCCGTCTATGCCCGCCTGCACGACTTCTGGGAGGGCATCGGCGACGGAACCTGGCACGAAGGCATCCTCTATCAGGACTACGGACTCACGATGGCGCTTCCCTTCCTGATCAACCTGCGCCGGCTGCACGATGTAGATTGGCTGCCTCACACCTACCTGGCGAACTATGCGCGGTGGCGGGCGGACAATCTGCTGCCGGGCAGTGCCGAATTCCTGATGGCGTACAGCGATCTCGAATGGTGGTGGGGTAGTGCGCGCGCGCCCGCCCTGCTGCGTTTCGCCGCCGCCGAGTACGACGATCCGGTCGCCGAGTGGACCGCGCAGCAGATCGCGCAGCAGTCCGGGCGCGGGGCGGATGTCTGGACAGCCCCCTGGTTGGTCTACGAATTCCTTTACTACGACCCTCGGATCAAGGCTTCTGCGCCGGAAGCCTCCGCCGTTTCGCACGTCTACGCCGATCTGGAAGGCGTGATCTGGCGGACGGGTTGGGACAGCAGCGCCATTCTCTTCGGCATGAAGACCGGCGCTTACGGCGGGCGTTTCGCCTATGAGACGTTCATCGCCGGGCTTGCTCCCTGGGCTGCTCCCTGCGAACAGACCGGCTGCAAGCTCAACGTCGGTCACGTTCATGAAGATGCCAACAGCTTCTATCTGTACGCCGGTGGCGCATGGCTGGCTCCTGAAGTGCAGGGCGAGAACAACCGCCCGACGGCGTTCCACAACACCCTGCTGATCGATGGACAGGGGCAGACCCGCCCGCCCGACGACGTTCCGGTCGGGTCGGCGCGCACCGACGGCGCGCTGCTGGCTGCCGCCGCCTCGCCCCACTTTGACTATGTGGCGGCGGATGCTGCGCGTCGTTACGCCGTCGGCATCACCGGGATGACTCGGCAGGTCCTCTTCGTGCGACCGGATTACCTGCTGATGATCGACCGCGTTGCCGCCGATGCGCCCCATCGCTATGAGTGGCTGTGCCATTTCGGCGACGGAGTGCAGATCGAAGGTGATTGGGTGCGCGGCGAGGGCGGCAGCTGGGCGCTGGGAGTGGGTGTGCTCAGTCCACAGCCCTTCGCCGGCGAGACGGGCGATGACGGCAGACCCTACGTCAGGATTGCGCCGACGGTTGAAAGCCCCGCCGCGCGATTCGTCAACATCCTGGTTCCGATGCCGGTGCAGGCGTGGGACAGCCGCCCGACGGCGCTGCTGCTGAGCGAGACGGACTCGGCGGTCGCCGTGCGGGTGAACTACCAGGATGGCAGCGGGCGGTTCGACGACATCCTGATTGTTGACGCGCCCGCCGACCCGCCTCCGCAGATGATGGAGATCGGGGCGTACTACTTCGACGGGCGCGTCGCTGTGCTGCGCCGCCAGGGGGAGGGCAGTCTGACCGGCATGTTCCTGTTCGGCGGTTCGATGCTCGCCAGTTTTGCCGAGGGCGGCGAGACTGGACGAGTCCTCGCCGCTAACCTTGACCCGACCACTGCGTTCGAAGCGATTTACGACGGCGACACGCTGACGGTCAGCGCTGCTGCGACTCGGCAGATCACGATCTACGCGCCTGCTGTCCGCCGCGTCACTCTTGACGGCGGCGTCATCTCGACCGAGCGGCGGGGCGAATACATCGTCATCCCGCCGACAGCCAGTTTCAATGGTGAGGGATCATGAACGAAAGGATATGTCAGCTTCACTGCCTGCCCTGCATGACTTCCGGGGGCGCTGCGCTTCCGCCGATGCCGCTGCATCAGCGCCTGCGCATCTGGGCGCGCCGTCATTTCAGCCGGGTGCTGCGGCGGCGCATCAAGGGACGTATCGCCCCGCTGTTCGATCTGTTGAGCGTGAAGCGTGCCGAACCGCGTGATGCTGCGCCATCCGGCGCGCTGATCGCGGCGGAGGCTCCGGCGATCAGCGCCGGCGACCGGGTGCGCGTGCGATCCTGCCAGGATATTCAGGCGACACTTTCGATCTCGCACGAACTGAAGGGCTGCGCTTTCATGAAGGAGATGATGCCCTACTGCGGCACGACGCAGCGCGTCCTCAAGCGCGTCGAGCGCTTTGTGGATGAGCGCGACTATCGGGTGAAAAAATGCCGGGGCGTGGTGCTGCTGGATGGGGTGATGTGTCAGGGAACCGCCGACTACGGGCGCTGTGACCGATCCTGCTATTTCTTCTGGCGCGACGAATGGCTGGAAAAGCTGGTTGACGAGCCGGAAGCCTAAAGGAGGCGCATCTGTGACCGCTTTAGCCGAGCCGCTGCTGCGCGCCATGAGCGCCCCGTCTGAGGTCGTCTATGACATTTCGACCCGCCTTGAGGACCCGGAATGGGACGCCTTCCTGGCGATGCTCCCCGCCGGACGCCACATTCAGTCGAGCCGTTGGGCGCGCTTCAAGGCGCATTTTGGCTGGGAGTCGTTTCGCGTCCTGGCGCGCCAGGATGGCGGCATCGTCGGCGGGGTGCAGGCGCTCGTCCGACCGGTTCGCTGGCTCGGACGGCTGGGTTACGTCGCACATGGACCGGCGCTGTTTGGCGACGACCCCGCCCTGATCGCCGGTCTGCTGGAGTCCCTGGAATGTGCCAGCCGGCTGGCAGGACTGCGCTATCTGGTTGTACAGCCGCCGCCCGGCGGGGAATCGCTGGTCGAAGCGCTGCTGCTGCGCGCCTACGCCCCGTGTCCCGCCGATGTCGCGCCGACCGCCACCACCACCCTTGACCTGACGGCGGGCGTTGAACCGCTCCTGGCGCGGATGAAGCGCCAGACTCGCCAGAACATCCAGCGGAGCCAGCGCCAGGGCGTCGTCGTCCGCCGTGCCACGCTGAAGGACCTGGACAGCTTCTACGACTTGTATTCCGCCACCAGCCGGCGTCAGGAATTCACCCCATATCCGAAGCGCTATTTCACTGAATTGTGGCATCTGCTCGCGCCTGAGGAGGCGATCCAGGTCTTCATCGGCAGTCACGAGGGATGCGATCTCGCCGGTCTGCTGACGCTGAATTTCGGCGGTCGGGTCCACGCCAAAGTTTGCGGATGGTCCGGCGCGCAGCCTGAATGCCGACCGAACGAGGCGGTCTTCTGGGCGGCTGTGCAGTGGGCTGTCAGCGCCGGCTACCGCTGGTTCGATTTTGACGGCTTCGACCGGCAGATCGCGCTCATGGTTTGCTCTGGTGTAGAGCCGCCGGAGTGGTGGCATCACACCGCCAGCTTCTTCAAACACGGCTTCGGCGGTCAGCTTGCGATCTACCCGACCGCCTATCACTTCGTTTTCAGCCCGCCCCTGCGGTTTGCGGTGAACCGGCTGGCGCTGCCCGTCATCACCGGGCATTCGACGCTGCATCGCATTCCGCCGGTGCGCACTTTGTCCGATGCGATGATTCGGCGTCTGGCAGACGCACAGCGAACCGTCGTGTGATCGCTTCTAGGGCTGCCTGCCGGGCGCTCGTGCCTGATACCGGGATGCCTGAATCGCTGCATGAATGATCGAACGAAAGAAGGCGCACATGGTCATGCTTACCGTTGATCCCCTTATCGACGCGAACTGGATGCTTCTGCTGAAGCGCCATCGAAGCTGCGTCTTCCATTCGCCGGCGTGGCTTCGCGTCCTGGCAGAGACCTATGAGATGGATATCGGCGCAAACATCCTGCTCGACCTGGAGGGAGCGCCGGTCGCCGGGATGCCCTTCGCCCGTATCTGCGACGCGCGCGGCGAGCGCATCGTCAGCATGCCCTTCTGCGATTACTGTGACCCACTCGTCGGCGGGATAGAGCACTGGAACGTGCTGGTCGAGGCGCTGATGGGCGAACACCACCCGGTGGCGCTGCGCTGCCTGCATACCGACGTGCCGCTGAGCGACTCGCGCTTCAGCGAGGTGAAATGCGCTCGCTGGCACAGGATCGATCTGCGCGCCGGGCAGGACGCCCTTTGGGAGCGCATCGAAGACCCCGCCCGCCGGGCGATCCACAAGGCGCAGGCGGATGGTGTCAGCATCCGTCCGGCACGAGACCTGGACGATGTCCGGCGCTTCTTCGAACTGCACCTGCGGGTTCGCAAATACAAGTATCAGATGATCGCCCAGCCGTTCCGCTTCTTCGAACGCATCTGGCATCATTTCCTTGAAGCCGGACAGGGGGTGCTGCTGCTGGCAGAACAAGGCTCCGGCATCGTCGGGGCGACTCTGCTGCTGCAATGGCAGGACACGCTGTACTACAAATTCAATGCCTCGGATCTCAGCCATCTGGACTGCCGCCCCAACGATCTGCTGGTCTGGGAGGCGATGCGCTGGGCGAAAGCCCACGGGCTGGAGTGGCTGGATTTCGGCTTGAGCGATTGGGATCAGGAAGGGCTGATCCGCTTCAAGCGCAAGTTCGGCGCCGAGGAGAAGACGATCCATTTCCTGCGCTGCACGAACGGCAGCGTCGATCACCCCTGGCAAAGGAATTTCGGCAGCATGCTCTCGCAGCTCACCGAGCTTTTCACCAGCGGCTCCACGCCGGACGCCGTCACCGAGAAAGCCGGAGATCTGCTGTACCGCTACTTCGCCTGAGCAAGGCTGTAGGTCGAGCAGGACAGGTTCTCGCTGCTGCGATCACCACAGCAGCGAGAACCCGATTGTGGAGGGTCAGATCACTTCCAGGTCGTGAGTCGCCAGCGCTGGAAACGGCGCGTGCGGCTCTGACTGATACCAGAACGATGTCGAGGCGATGTCGTCCTTCAGGGGCAGATAACTGCGCGCGCTGCCGCCCGGCGACACCCGCCAGCCCAGTGCCTGAATCGTCACCCGCAGATCGGTCTCGAAGCGGATCGGGTCTTTGATGTGCCAGCGGTACATGCCGAAGCGCTGCTGGCTCTGATACAGACCGTCCGGCTTGATCACCTGAGGCATGCCGGAGAACGGCGCGCTGAAGACGCCGTACTCGCCCCTGGGATGCTCGAAATTCCACGCGCCGCCGAAGTAATCTTCTGTTCCTGTCCCGCAGATCGTGGGCCAGGCGTCTCCGTCGAGGTAGAACTTGATCTCGCCTTCGCCCCACCAGTTGTTGTTGTGGACGCCCCAGGCGATGTATGTGCCCACATACTGCCCTTTGCCGCGCACCCCGTTGAGGAGTGTGTGGACCTGCTTGTAGGGCAGGGGGTTGCTGCGCCGCCACTGGGCGTGCAGGTAGCCATAATCTTCCGGGACATCGGTCAGCACGTAGTTGATCTGGTAGTACAGTCCGTTCACCTTATCCGGGCTGAGGTTTTCGATGGTGACGCGGGCGCGTTTGCGGAAGGGCATCTCCCAGTAGCTGTTGAAGCCGCCCGCCGGGTTGACCGCCACCGGCAGCGAGGCGACATTGCAGCGCACGCACCAGCCGCTGCAGAACAGGTCACCGATCGGCAGCTCGATGGAGGGGGTGTCTTCATCGTCCCAATAGAAGCGGATGATCAGAGAGCGCCAGAAGACCGGGGCAACGGTCAGCCACATATGCTGAATGCATCCGGGACCTTCGATGTTTGCCAGTTCGAACGTGCTGCCCGCTTCCATGTTGATGCTCGGCGAAATCTTCCATCCCTGACCGAGTTCCGCCGCCGCGTAAGGCGCGCCAGTGCCTTCGGTCGCCTTTCCGCCTTCCCCTTTGGCTCCGCTGAAGTTCTCCGGGCTGATCGAGCGCGACCGGGCGTCCGACAGCCGGGCGAGGTTCGTCAGGTCCACACCCAGTCCGCTGAACTTGTCGCTCATCTATACGTCCTCCATCGGCTAGGATTCAGCCGTCATGCGAAAATCGAATACGCTGGGAAGAGGATACTCGCGATGGACGCGGAGCGAAAGCACTTCATCGGCGGGTATGCCCTCGTCGCGGCTCAGACGCCCCACGTGGTAGCGATGCCACAGGTCGGTCAGGATTTCGTCGCCCTCGCGGTAGTCCACGATTTCGAACCGGGAAGCGAACAGCCGTCCGACGCGGTCCAGATCGCCGACCGCCAGCCCGGCTTCGACCTCCAGCAGGCGAAGCCGACCATGCGACCGAATGGCTTCGGGCAGTGCCGCAAGCCGGCGCAGCAGTTCGTCGGCGCGCCCGACATCGATCAGCGCGCGCGCCATCTCGACCAGCAGCGGGATAAGCTCTGGACGCAGTGCGTGCGCTTCCAGCAGCGCGTCCGCCGCCGCCTCGATTTGCCCTTCCAGGCGCATCAGCACGGCGAGATTTCGCAGCGCCCATGCCGTCCGCTTCAGCGCCAGCGAAGCCTCCCACGCCTGGCGCGCGCCGGCGCTTTCTCCGTCATGCAGGCGCATGCTGCCCAGGTGCAGCCAGGCTTCCCACGACGCCGCCGGGTCCCGCGCGGCGCACGCCTCCAGCAGGGCGCGCCACTCCGTCTGAACCAGCAGTCCGGCGTTCAGCGTGTTGGACTCCGAACCAGGGAAACGCCCGGTCTGAAGGAGGGTGAGCCAGGGCTGCTGAGCCGGCTCCGACGGCGTGCCGAAGTCCAGCCCAGGTCCGGCAAAGGGCGGCGCGCCTGCTGCTGTGCGGCGCTGCGCTTCCAGCGCGCCCCAGCCCGACCCACGATGCAGAATCTCCTGCGGCGGCAGGTCCTTCCAGGTTTCGCCGCGTGCAAATTCCGCCTCGAACGCGGCGCGGGGCGACAGACCTTCGAGCCGCTGCTCGATGTCGGCGCGCGCCGCATCCCAGTCGCCGCCGTGAACTGTTTGCGGCGCGGCTTGCATCAAGCCGTAGCCTTCCAGCCACGACCATTCGGCTTTGGGCGGCATGATCGCGTATTCGAGCTGCGTCGGCGCGAGTCCCGCCTGAATTTCGAGGTAGCCCCGGTCTGGTCCGCCCAGCCATTCCTGCCAGCGCTTGCCGCCTGGACCGGTCCCCCACAGAAACAGCTTCCGCCCGTGCAGTCGGTCGGTCGATACCTGAATCAAGCCCCTGCCGGCGCCGTCCAGCGCGGTGATCCAGGGGCGCTGCGCCTCTGGGATGAGGAAGAAGTAATCCGCCGCGCGCTTGAAGCGCGTGGTGTAGGAGATATCCTTGTCGTCGACGACAGGGACCGGCACGGTCTGCAAATCCGCAACCGAGAGCGCGTAGCGATAGGCGCGATCTGCCGGCACGACGACGCGCACCTCCTCGCCTTCCGGTACTGCCGTGTTGGACCACCAGTACATTGGCAGCGGATGATCGAACGGGTTCACCAGGCGCACGCGGACGTAGAGGATCTCCGCGCCATCGGGCAGGTAGGCGTCGATCTGGTACGCCGCCTGGCGGATGCGCTCCCATTCATACAACCGCAGGACGGGCGTCCCGTCCGGCGTCTCGTGGCGGGCGGCGAAGAGGGGGGAGCAGGTGAAGGGTGTATGCGAGATCACGCCCATGTTCCATTCGACGCCGCCGCTGAACCAGGCGTTGCGCATGGCGAGGTTGGCGGGCTGAAGCATCGGATTCACATACAGCAGCTCGCGGGCGGTCGGTTTGTGCCACAGCGACCACAGCCTGCCGCCGTAATCGAGCAGGAAGGCTGCTCGCAGAATGTCGTTTTCCAGCACGGCGACCTTCACCGAAGTCGGGCGGCGGTCTCGTGAATAGCCATCCTGAACGGTGTAGGGCAGATAGTCCGGCACGTAGCCGGCGTCCGGGTCATCCTCCGGTTTGCCGGAAAGCACCGGTTGGTAATTCGGCTTGCCAAAAGCCGGCAGGGGGTTTTCCGCGCCCAGAGGCGCGACCGGCATCTCCCAGGACTCCAGGCGCAGTTCGCTCACCATGCGGCTCCTATTTCACGGAGCCGAGCGTCATGCCGGAGATCATGCGTTCGGACAGCCAGATGTACAGCAGGATCGTCGGCACGACCACGATGACCACCCCGGCGAATAATGCCGCCCAGTCTCCGGAATAGGTCATCGAGTTCTTGAGCGTGTACAGGCTCAGCGAAAGGGGGCGCTTGTCGGGGTCCTGAATGAAAATGAGCGCCAGCTGGAACTCGTTCCACAAACCGATGAAGTTAAAGATCGATGCCGTCAGCAGACCAGGCGACGCCAGCGGCAGCATCACCTTGCGAAAGACCTGGAAATCGCTCGCTCCGTCGATGACGGCGGCGTCTTCCAGTTCCTGGGGCAGGGTGCTGAAGAACCCGGTCAGGATGTAAACCGTGAAGGGGATGGAAAGGCTGACGTAGATCAGGATCAGCCCCGGCATGGTGTTGATCAGCTTGATCCCCGCCAGCAGCGCGAACAGCGGGATGAACAGGAGCGGATAGGGGATGCCGATGCCGGCGATGTAGATCATCGTCAGCAGTCCGCGCCCCTTGAAGCGCGCGCGGCTCAGGATGTAGGACGCCGGCGCGGAGACCACCAGGATCAGCACGACCGATACGCCGACGATGAGCAGGCTGTTGAGGAAGGACTGTCCCACCTGCGAATTGGACCACACCCGCTCGTAGTTGACCCACTGTGGTTCCGCCGGAATCTGAAAGGGCTGGCGAAAGACCTCGCGGTTGGTCTTGACGGATGCCAGCACCACCCAGGAGAGCGCCAGGATGGTGAAGGCGGACCATGCGCCGAGGAAGAGATAGGCGGGAACCTGTCGAAGCTGGATGCGCCGTTTCCTGGTCCGCGTCGAGAGGGCGGCTGACCGGTTGGCTTGCAGAGATTGCTGGGTCATCGTCATGCCTCTCTAGTACTGAACGACTTCGCGTCGGGTCAGGCGGCGCAGGATCAACACGACCAGGATCACCACCAGGAGCAGTGTGACGCCAATTGCCGTCGCATACCCCAGTCGATAGATCGGCTGGCGCTGACCAAAGCCCAGGATATACAGGTAGACCGCCACCGTGTAGGAACTTGGATTCGGCTCAAGCCCGGTGAAGGAGAACGGAAACTCGAAGAACTTCAGCGCGTGAATGCTCCACAACACCATGCCGATAGAGATCACGTCCGAAAGCAGGGGGACCGTGATGTGGCGGAACTGCTGCCAGTCGGACGCGCCGTCGAGCTTGGCACACTCGTAGAAGTCCGGCGGAATCTTGTCCACGCCTGCCAGCAGCAGGACGACGTAGAAGCCCACTTCGATCCACACGATGGCGATCATCATGGCGATGGTGATGGTGTCGGGACCCATCCACGGGAAGCGCGCCAGGTCGGTCAGCCCGACAGCGTCGAAGATGACGGCGAATAACCCCGTGCGCGGCGTGTACATGTAGCCCCAGAGCGTGGTCAGCGCGATGACGGCGATGATGTTGGGCAGGAAGATCACGCCTCTGAAGAACTTTTTGCCGCGTATGCCCGACGACAGCATCATGGTCATGACGAACGCCAGACCGAAGACGACGATGCCGCCGACGATGAGGATGCCGACCGTATTGCTGATGCTTCGCCAGAAGACGCGGTCGTTCAGCAGTTCCTGAAAGTTGCTCAGCCCGATGAACTGCGGCGCTGCGCCGAAGCCGCTCCA
>JAEURA010000134.1 GCA_016789005.1 Anaerolineae bacterium | reverse complement strand
GTTTCCGGCGTCTCAGGACTGGCGGTCACCGCTTCGATCACCGGCTGAACGGCTGTTGGTGGCAACTCTGCCGGAGTGGCAGCGGGAGGTGTCGCCGCCTCCGGCGCGGCGGCTATGTGCGTCGCATCCGGCGGCTGGGCGGGTGTTGTTTCTTTCGGCTTCGCGTCCCGGAAGTGGGCGATGGTCTTCAGCAGTTCGCTGCGCAGGATCGGCTTGACCAGATATTCGTCGCAGCCGGCGGCGAAACAGGCTTCGCGGTCGCCGGGCATGGTATTAGAGGTCAGGGCGATGATCGGCGTCCGGGCGAATTCTGGCAGCGCCTTGAGGTGCTTCGTCGCTGCCAGACCATCCACCCCCGGCATGTTGATGTCCATGAAGATCAGGTCAGGGTGTTCACGCAGCGCCAGATCGATCGCCGTCTGACCGTCCTTGGCTTCCAGGAAGCGGCAGTTCTGATCGCGCAGCGCCAGCCGCACCAGCTGCAGGTTGCCGGGGTTGTCGTCGGCGTACAGGATGGTCATCGGGGCAGTCATTGGGCATTCGCCGTTTCGGTTGGGTTCAGGGGATACTGCGCGAAGAAACTGGTGCCGTGATCCTCGCTGCTCTCAAACCATACCCTGCCATGCAGATAGTTTTCGCTCAGCAGCTTGATGCTGTAGGTCCCCAGTCCGCGTCCGACCCCTTTGGTCGAATACGACCGCTGGAAGATTTGCAGCTGCACCTTGCGCGGCATGTACGTCATATTGTGGACCTCAAACGTCACCGTTTCGGCGTCGGAGACGGCGCGCAGCGTCACGATATCGCCAGGGGCAGAGGCTTCCAGCGCGTTCTTGAGCATGTTGTCGACCACCCGTTCGATCAGCGAGCGGTCAGAAGTGAAGCGGATCGCGTTCGGCGTAGTCCGCACATGGATGGTCAGGTGGTGGTCGATCTCATACTGCCCATATTCGCTCCTGGCGTCCATGAGCACCTGCTGCGCGTCGATGCCCACCGGCGTGGGCGTCAGCGTGTTGCATTCCGCCGCCGTGATGATGCGCTGGGTATCGATATCGCGGATCAAGTGCGAAGCGACCATCGTCAGCTGGCTGAGCAGTTGGGTGCGCTCTTCTTCAGAAAGCGAGTCCATCATCTGCATCAGGTCGGCGTAGGAGACCACCAGCGATGCTGTATTGCGGATGTCGTGCAGGAAGATTCGTTCCAGGATGTCGCGGCGCTTCTCATCAGAAATGTCGGCGATGGCGAAGATGGTGCAGGGTTCTCCTCGCACGGTGAGTGGTTTCGCCCAGACGCGCAGGTCGAGCGATGCGCCGGCATGGGTCATGATGCGGCATTCCTTGACCGCCGCCTTCCCGCTCAAGCCCATCAGGATCGCCTGGACCGCCCCACAGGTGCTGCACGCTTCGGCAGTGCCGCAGCCGCCCTCGGTCTCGAAGGAGTGCGTGCATTGCAGCACCTCGCCCGGTCGCAGCCCGTAGATCTGGGAGGGATCATCGATGCCCAAAACGTCAAGAAGCGCCTGGTTAGAGTAGAGAATCTGTCGGTAGCGATTCAGAACCAGCAGCACGTTCGGGACCGCGTCCAGTAGAGGCTGAAGATCGAGGGCAGCCTGTACGGCGGGCGCGATGACGGCGATTTGATCCGGGGCGATGCGCTCTGCCGGCGCGAAAAGCGTGGGGAGTTGACCTTGCACCTTGTAAGCCTCCTTGTCGTGCGACGCGACGTTACGCGATGGTGAAGAAAGCCGACGTTTTCATTGTAGGGTGGCTTATCGAGGCAGAGGGTTGAGATTCCGCATACAGGTGAAGAGATGGCATTCGTCACGGGGAAGACGTGACAAGTGCCACTCCGTCGTGGTCGCCGTCGGCTATCCCCGGTAGTGCCGCCACCAGCGCAGCAGCGCCTCGTGCGGCAGGGCATGCAGGGTGTTGCCGGCGCGCCCGGTCAGGGTCTCGGCGGCGATCACCGCATTCCAGATCGCCTCTTCCAGCGCCTCGACGGCGGCGAGGAAACACTGGTTGATCGCCTGGTTCGATTCGGTGAAGCGCTGCACCTCCGCGACGGCGTCCGCCGGGGAGTGCGCCCAGGGATGCGCCGTCGAAAAGGCGATGGCGAAATCGCCGCTGCCGTCATGCCCGACCGTGCCGGTGCGCCCCAGAGCGAAGGCGGCGCGCATCGCCAGCCGGGTGAGCTGACGCGCATCCAGCGGGGCATCGGTGGCGAAGATCATCATGATCGAACCGGGTCCAGGCTGCGGCATATGAGCTTCCAGCAGGTGTCTGCCGATAGGCGCGCCGAAGAAGCGCATCTCAGCACGGTCGCCATAGTTGGTCTGCGCCAGTGCGCCGACGGTGAAACGCCCGTCGATCACCCGGCGCGACGCCGTGCCGATGCCGCCCTTGAACTGAAAGCACGCTGTACCCGTCCCTGCGCCGACGCAGCCTTCCGTCACCGCGCCCTCTGAAGCGCTCTCTATCGCCGCCCACACTTCGGTTTGACCCAGGACGCGGGCGCGGATGTCGTTGAGGAAACCGTCGTTGCATTCGCCAACCACCGGGCTGACCGTCCCGGTCGAGACGCCGATGGCGGGGTGATCGCGCAGCATGTAGGCGGTCAGTGCATCGGACACCCGCCCGACGTTGAGGGTATTGGTCAGCAGGATCGGCGTTTCGATCACCCCGCGCTCGCGAATCTGTTCCAAGCCGGTCGCCTTGCCGAAGCCGTTGATAGCGGCAACCCCGGCGGCGACTTTGCGCTCGAACAGGCTGTCGCCGTGCGGCAGGATGGCGGTCACGCCGGTGCGGATGGAGTCGCCTTCGATGCGGGTGGCATGCCCGACGCGCACGCCGGGCACATCGGTGATGGCGTTAAAGGGTCCGGCGGGCAGGCTCCAGCCGGGATCGATGCCGAGATCGCGCAGACGCATGAGCGTTCTTTCTATGGTAAGGTCTCGTATCTTTTCAGCGGTCGAGCCATCGGCTCGCCCCTACACCCGATTTCTTGTAGGGACGATCCGGCGGGTTGTCCGCTGGTGAAATCCCTTTTGAGGCTGCACTTATGTCCTTCGGGTCACAAAAGCATATCACGCACTACCATACCCAGGTCAAGCGCCGCGCCGCGCGCCAGTGCCTCTTCGACCTGCGGCGCTTCCGCCTTTTCGCGCAGCGCCGCCAGGATCGGCTCGACGGTGATGCGCACATCCTCGTTGGCTGCCGGGTGATGAAGCGCCAGGCTGAGCAGCTCGCCGGCGCGGGCGGTCTCGCCGGCGCTCAGGTGCAGCTGCGCGAACCCCGCCAGCGTATCCAGGATGAGTGAGATAGCGTCAGATTCCGAAGCAGCGCGCAGAGAACGCTTCCAGTAGCCTGCTGCCGAGGGCAGATCGCCCTGGTCAAAGGTGATGTAGCCGAGCAGATTGAGCGTGCTGGCAACGCCCCAGCGGTCGCCGATCTCCAGGTCAAGCCGGAGCGAGTGATGGGCATACTGCTGCGCTTCGTCCAGACGCCCGATTTGCCAGGCGGCGACCGCGCTGTTGTGAACCAGCCGGCTCAGGTCGGAACGCCCCAGGCTGTCGCTGAATTCGTCGGCGGTTTTTTGCAGCGCAGCGTACGCTTCCGCCAGTTTGCCCTGGATGCGCAGCACCTGGGCGGCATAGGCGCTGACCTTGAAACGCAGCCGTATGCTGGCGACCTGGGGCAGCAGCGCCTCCGCTTCCGCTTGGGCGGTGACCGCCAGGTCCACATGACCGCAGCGGGCGTACAGCACTGTCAGCGTACTCAGGTACTGCGCTTCCCGTTCGACATCGCCGACAGCCCGCGCGTACTCCAGCGCCTTGAGCGACAGCTCAATGCCTTCTTCATGGCTGCCGTAGTTGTGGCGCAGCACCCCTACGGTGTTGTAGAGGTCAGCGAGCAGCGCCGGAGCCTCCCCCTGCTGCGCGAGGTTGATCGCCCTGTAAAGCGCCTGTTCTGCGTGCGCGGGTGAGCCGGACTTCTGCGCCGCCTGCGCATAATACAGCCCGATCTGTGCCTGCGCGCCGGTGTCATCAGCGGGGGTGAGCGCGCTCAGATGATCGAGCAGATGCATCGTCGTCGCCATATCGTCGGATTCATAGGCGACCTGCGCCCCACGTTCGGCGCAGCGGCGAATCTTGTCGCTGTGCGTCGTCTCTTTCCACAGGCTGTAGAGGCGCAGGGCGTAGTCGGAATCGTCGCCGTGCACGGCTTCGTAAGCGGCAGCGACCAGCCAGTAGACTTCGGCGCGGCGCGCCGCCGGCAGCGATGTCACCAGAACCTCGCGCACCCTATCGTGGACGAAGCGCGTCACCCCGCCGATGCTCTCCAGGATGCCCAGGTTGATCGCCGCCGCCAGCCAGGGCGCGAAATCGTAGGTGGGGTCGATGGCGTGCAGCGCCGCGAAATCGACATCGCGCCCCATCAGCGCCGCGTAACGCAGGTACAGGTATTGATGGCTGGGGACGCGCTCCAGCCGGCGCTGAATCAGCGAGCGAGTGCCTTCCGCCAGCAGAGTTTGCAGCATCGGCTCATCGCCGATCTCGTCCAAGCCGCCGACCAGTTCCGCCAGCATGCGCAGCATCTCGATCAGCGAGAAGGCGTTGCCCTGGGTCTGCTCGTATAGCGAATCGATCAGCGCAGCGGCGCGCCTTTCGCCTCCCAGCACGATCTTGCACAGCAGGGCGATCTCATCGTGGTCGAAGCGATCCAGCAGGATCACCTGCGCGCCGGGGACGCGCGCCGGCAGTTCCGGCGTCGTGTCGCTCCGAAAAATGCCGACGATGAGCAGGGGCAGATGCGGGCACAGTTCGCGCAGCGCCCGCAGCGGAATCAGGCTTTCGCGCGCCCACTGCAAATCTTCCAGGATGAGCAGCGTCGGCTTGTCCTGGGCGTTGAAGAGGGCGCGAATGGCGTTGACCAGCTCATTCTGGCGCACCTGCGGGTCGAGACTCATCGGCTGAACCGGTTCCCCGGTCAGCGCTTCCAGATCGGGGATGATCTGCGCCAGCGGGGCGGCATCGATGCGCCTGGGCGGCGTATCCAGCACCAGCTGGCGCAGCGGCATGCGCCAGTACTGATAGGGCGCGCCGCCGTTTTCCACACCCTGTCCGATCAACACCTGGACGCCGCGCGTCAGGGCGAGGGTGCGCAGCTCGTCGGCGAGCCGTGACTTGCCGACGCCGCTTTCCCCGCCGATCAGCCAGACTGAGCCATGACCACTCTGCGCTGCATCCAGCGCGGCGGTCAATTCATGCAGCGGGCGTTCGCGTCCGATGAACGGGGGGCGCAGATGGCTTTCTCGGATGATCGAGGCGACCGGCGGCAAAGGCTCGCCTACCGCCTCATAAAGCGCCGCCATCGCCGCATGTGCGTCGGGGTAGCGGTCTTCCGGTTGCTTCGCCAGCAGCCGGGCGATTACCAGCGCCAGCGGCAGCGACCCGACGACGGCGGTGATCGCGTCAAGATCGACCGGTTGGCTGACGACTGCCTGAAAGTCCACCTTTCCGTTGGGGCTGGTGAATGGGGTTGTCCCTATGAACACTTCGTGCAGGATGACGCCGACCGTATAGAGGTCGGATGCCGGCGTGCCGGCATTGCTGCGCAGCACCTCCGGCGACATGTAAGCCGGCGTGCCGGCGAAGATGTTGTGCCGGGCGAGCTGCCCCGCCAGCCCGAAATCGAGGACGTGTACCGCGTTGACGGTATCCACCAGGATGTTGCTCGGTTTGAGATCGTAGTGGACGATGCCGCGCCGGTGCAGATAGTCCAGTGCCTCGAACACCTGGCGCAACAGGTCGAGCCTGCCTCGCAAATCGCGCTTTAGCGCCGCCTGGGTGATGATGCGGTGATTTTCCACCACGTCCATCGTATAGAAGGGCTGGCGTGCCTGGTCGAAGCCGTAATCCAGCACGGTGATGATGTTTGGATGGCAGAGGGACGCCAGCAGGCGGAACTCATTGGCGAGGATGAGGCGCAGATCGTCGTGCGTGCCGTCGGTGCTGCCGGCATCATCGCCATCGAACAAGACTCGCTTGAGGGCGACGACGCGGTCGGACAGACGATCGTGGGCGCGGTAGACGATTCCCATCCCACCCCGCCCCAGTTCATCCAGCAGGCGGTAGCGTCCGCCGATGGGACTCTGCTGCGCTTCAAACATCACGCATGGCTCATTAATATTCGGCACATTGTGCCGGTGATTGTACCGCGTCAGACCAGGTTGGGAAACCTGCTTGACAGCGCATGGATCAGGTGATCACACCCGACCGGCGCAGGCTGGCGATCTCCTCCGGCGTCATCGTCAGCAGTTCGCTCAACACCGCAGCGGTGTGCTCGCCCAGATCAGGCGGCGGCAGGCGCAGCGCTGGCGGTGTTGCAGAGAAACCGACCGGGTTGCCTACGACCGCCGTCTCGCCCATCGACCAGATCACCCCGCGTTCCCGCAGGATGGGATCGTCCAGGGCTTGCGTCACGTTGTTGATCTGCCCGGCAGGGATGCCGGCTGCGATGCAGCGGTCGATCCACTGCGCCGCCGGGCGTTCGACGAAGACCCCCTCAAGCAGTTCGATCAGCGCCTCCCGGTTCGCCACGCGCGCCGGGTTGGTGGCGAAGCGCGCATCGGACACCCATTCCGGGCGGTCGATCAGCCGGCAGAGGACGGCGAACTGGCGGTCGTTGCCGACGGCGAGGGCAAACATGCGGTCGGCGGCGTGGAAAGGTTGATAGGGCACGATGCTGGGGTGGGCGCTGCCATAGCGCCCCGGCGTCACGCCGCTGACCAGCGCGCTCCCGGCGATATTGACCAGCGCCGCGATCTGCGATTCCAGCAGGGTGATGTCAAGATGCTGCCCGATGCCGGTCGCTTCGGCATGGCGCAGCGCGGCGAGGATCGAAGTGGCGGCGAACAATCCGGTGAACACATCGCTGACGGCGACGCCAACCTTGGTCGGTTCGCCTCCCGGCGCGCCGGTGATCGACATCAGCCCGCTCATCGCCTGAATGATGAAATCATAGCCGGGGTGATCGGCGCGCGCCCCGGTCTGACCGAAACCGGTGATGCTGGCGTAGACCAGCGCCGGATGATCCGCCCGCAGCGTCTCGTAGTCCAGCCCAAAGGACGCCATGCCGCCGACGCGGAAGTTTTCCACCACGATCTGCGCCTGCGCCGCCAGGGCGCGGGCGATGCGCTGCGCCTCCGGCGTCTTCAGATTGAGGGCGATGTCGCGTTTGTTGCGGTTGACGCTCAGGTAGTAGGCGCTGCGCCCGCGCCGATCGAAAGGCGGACCCCACTGGCGGGTTTCATCGCCATCGAAGCTCTCGATCTTGATCACATCCGCGCCCAGGTCGCCCAGGAGCATGGTGCAAAACGGTCCCGCCAGGACACGGGTGAAATCGAGGACACGTACGCCGGAGAGCGGGAGGTTCGATGACAGGGACATGAAGGGCTGCCTAGCACACTGGAACGGATAGCCAGGGTGATTGTACCCCGGCGATCAGAGGTCGCGGTTCAGTCACTTTTTTGGCGGCGGCGGCGAAAGGACGTACAATTGCTTGAATACGATTAACGGCATTCGATTTCATGCGAGAGGATCAGCCAGATGCCCAAGTCTATCACCCGTCGAGACTTTCTGCGCAGCGGCGCCGTGCTCGGCGCGGGCGTGGGACTGAGTCACGTTCGCTTCTTGCCGCGTCACCAGGAGACACCGGAAGTGCCCCCCACCACCCCCTTTGAGATTGCTGAAAACGTCCCGCACGTTCATGATCCCATGATCATTCGCGGGGAAGACGCCTACTATCTGTTCTCCACCGGAGCCAACATTCCGGTGCGCCGCTCGGTGAACCTGGTAGAGTGGAGCCTGGCGTTTCCGCCGACAGTGCAGCGCCGGCTGCCCGACTGGGCGAGAGAGGCGATCCCCGGTGCGGGCGATATCTGGGCGCCGGATGTCTCCTACTTCAACGGCAAGTATCACCTCTACTATTCGGTCTCGACCTTCGGCAGCAACCGCTCCGCCATCGGGCTGACCACCAACACGACGCTGGACGCCACTTCCGACGCCTTTGAATGGGTCGATCAGGGGATGGTCGTGGAATCGCAGCGCAGCTTCAACTACAACTGCATCGATCCGAATCTGGTGCTGGACGCCGACGGCGCGCCCTGGCTGGCGTTCGGCAGCTTCTGGACCGGCATCAAGATGCGGCGGATCGACATCGCCACCGGCAAACCGTCCACCGAGGATGAGCGGCTCTATTCGCTGGCGCAGCGCTTCGTGGAAGCCGGGTCGGTCGAAGCGGCGTTCATCGTCCGCCGCGAAGGCTTCTACTACCTGTTCGTGTCGTTCGACTTCTGCTGCCGGGGGGTAGACAGCACCTACCGCGTCATGGTCGGGCGCTCCGAGGCGGTCACCGGACCCTATGTAGACCACGACGGGGTGGAAATGCTGCGCGGCGGCGGGACGCAGATCACCTTCCCGACCGAACGCTGGAAGGGTCCCGGTCACTGCTCGATCTTGCAGGAAAACGGCATCTACTATCTGGTCTACCACTCCTACGACGCGGAGCTGCGGGGCACGCCGACGCTGCGCATCGACATCCTACAGTGGGACGCCGACGGCTGGCCCTCGATCATGCAGGCGTAGCTCCTCACCCCCTGATCCCCTCTGCCACGCAAGCGAGGCGAGGGGGTCAGAAATCACACCCAGGCAGACGAGGGGGGAAGAGATCGCGCCTACGGATGGGTGATGCGGAACGTAGCATCCTCGCGCATCGCCGCCGGGCTGACATCGGTGATCGACGACAGCGCATTGATGCCCATCATGCGTCCGATGTACCTGCCGGGGCTGCTGAACGACTCCAGCGAGATCCACTCCCCTTCGGCATCGCCGCCGTCCCCTTCTGCCAACCCATCCCGCACCCACCAGGTGGCATCGCCTGCAAATGCGGCGCTGCCGTCGTCCGGCGCGATGAACAGGACGTTATCCTGCTGGCGCAGATAGAAGGTGGGGAAGTTGAAGGATTCCAGCGAGATCGCCTCCGGGTCCGCCAGCCCCGGCACGACGACGAACATCGAATCGGCGATCGGGCGCACCGAGGAGTCCTGACGGATCATAAAGGCGGAATGGCGCAGATAGGTCTCGCGCCGGGCGAGCGATTCCAGGCGGACGATGTCCAGCGGCGGAAGGACGACATCCGTCCCGGTATCGCCGGACGGCAGAGGGATCGCCATCTCGGCTGCGACGGGTTCGCCGAATTCCGGCGTGCCATCTTCATTCCAGACGATGGGCTGGGCGCGGGTGGTGCGCGTGCCGTCACAGCCGTAGGCGTCGGAATCGTTGGCGTGATAGACGATCCAGTCTTCTGTGCCGTCCGGCGACTTGAAGAAGCCGTTATGCCCCGGCGCGAAGACGCCGTTGGCATCGGACCGGCTGAAGATCGGTTCGGGGTGTTTGACCCAGGCGTCAGGACTCAGCGGGTCGCCGCCGACATAGCGCAGCATACCGAGCTTATAGTCTGGCGTGACGCAGGCGCTGGCGCTGTAGACGATGAACGTGTCCTCACCGTGATAGAGCGCGACCGGTCCCTCGTTGACGTTGCCGCCCTGGCGCTCCCAGGGCAGGTCCGGGCGCGAGATCAGCGAGCCGCGCGCGCCGAGAGTCCAGGGATCGCTCATCGGCGCGATGAACAGCGATTGCAGACCGCTCACCCAGGACGAGTACAGGAAGTAAACCTGCCCGTCGAGCGTCAGGACGCTGCCGTCGATCATCCAGAAGTTGGTCCCTGGAAACTGGACGCGCCCCTTGTAGGTATAAGGACCGAGCGGGTCCGTGCCGGCGCTTTCCAGGACGTGGATGCGCTGATTGTCGTAGTTGTTGCCGGCGGTCCCGGCGCTGTAGTAGAAGTACCAGTGCTGGCTGCCATCCGGGGCGGTCAGCAGGTGAAATTCCGGCGCCCACATGTTGCAGCAGCGCGACGGATCGGTCTCGTGATAGATCGCCACCGGTTCGGCAGTCTTCAACCCCGCCAGCGTCGGCGAGCGGCGCATGGTCAGCGTGGAGGACCAGGTCGTCGCGGCGAGGTAGTAGCTGCCCTCGTAGGTGGTCAGCCAGGGGTCCGCCCCGCCATAGCGGTTGAGCGGGTTGCGAAAAGTGCCTGGCGGCGCGTCCGACGGCTCCTGAGCGGCGGCGGGCGAGACGAGCAGCGCGAGCAGCGCCAGAATGATCAGGGTACAGCGGAAGAGGTTGCGCATCAGGTTGTGTGCATCACTTTGGTATGGGGAGGTTCGAACGAGAATTCACCTCAGCCCGCCCTGTCTGCGTGAACGGAGCGGGCTGAGGGTAAAAGCGCAGACTCAGCGCCCGCCCATGCCGGTCAGGGTGACGCCCTGGATGATGCGGCGCTGGAAGAGGGCATAGACGATCAGGATGGGCAGCGTGGACAGGACCGCGCCCGCCAGGATCATCGGGCGATACTGCCCGGCGTAGGACGACTGAATGATCGACAGACCGACCGGCAGGGTGCGCGTCTCCAGGGAGCTGGTGACGATGATGGGCCAGAACAGGTCATTGTAGTGCCCCAGGAAGACGAAGATCGCCAGCGCGGTCAGCGCGTTGGTGGAAAGCGGCAGGATGACGTGCCGGAAGCGCCCGAAATAGCCCGCGCCATCGAGGACCGCCGCCTCTTCCAGCTCTGCTGGAATCTGCATGAAGAACTGGCGCAGCAGGAAGACGCCGAAGACATTTGCCGCGCCGGGAAAGATCAGCGCGTTGAAGGTGTCGAGCCAGCCCAGGTCGCGCATCAGCAGGTAGTTGGGGATCAGCGTCACCTGCCCGGGGATCATGATCGTCACCAGCAGCAGGGCGAACAGCGGGCGATTGCCCGGAAAGCGCAGCCTGGCAAAGGCATAGGCGGCAGGCGAGCAGATGACCAGCACGGCGAGAGTGTAGCCCGACGCCGCGAACAGGCTGTTGCGCAGCCACAGGTCCAGGCGAATGTCCTGCTGCGTCACGACTGCACGATAGCCTTCAAGCGTCGGCTCGGTCGGGATGACCTTCGGGGGCCAGCGGTTGACCTCCTGGTTGGTCATGAACGACTGGGAGACCGCAATCGCCAGCGGAAACAGCACGAATGCCGAGAGCAGCAGAAGGAAGGCATAAGCCCCGAAGTTTTTGTAGAGTCCTGTGTGTCGAATGTTCATCGCATGTCCTCCTTTCCGTCTAGTACTCGACCCGCCGGCTGATCACGAAGAACTGGAAGGCGGTGATGATCGCCATGATGAGCGCGATGGTCACGGCGACCGCCGCGCCATAGCCCATGCGGAAGCCGACCCAGGCATTCTGATAGAGGTAGATGATGACCGTCCAGGAAGCGCGTCCCGGTCCGCCGCCGCCGGTGATGATGTACGGCTGACCGAAGACCTGGAAATGACCGATCACGCCGGTGACGGTGACGAAAAGGATGGTCGGGCGCAGCAGCGGCAGGGTGATGTACCAGAACGCCTGTCGCCCGTTTGCGCCGTCGATCTTCGCCGCCTCATACAGGTGTTCCGGGATGCCCTGAAGACCGGCAATGAAGATCAGCATCGGGAAGCCAAAGGTCCACCAGATGGTCGCCAGACTCAGCGCCGGAAGCACCAGGTTTGGGTCGCCCAGCCAGTTGATCGGACGGACCCCGAAGAAGCTCAATAAGTAGTTGATGACGCCGAACTGGCCGCTTAACAGCCAGTTCCAGATGAGACCTATCGCCCCCACCGACATGAGCTGCGGGATGTAGAGCAGGACCCGGTAGAACCCCTGACCGCGAACAGGACGGGTGACGGCGAGCGCTGCCGCCAGACCGAGGATCGTCGTGCCCGTCACCGTCATGACTGCGAAGTAGACGGTATGCTGGACGGAAGCCCACCAGATGTCGTCGTCGAACAGATCGATGTAGTTGTCGAGACCGACGTAGGGCGTCGAGGGACGCAGCAGACGCCAGTCGTGAAAACTGATGCTGACCGAAGAGATCGCGGCGCGAACGAAGAAAATCGAGAAGAAGATCAGAAACGGCGCAAGAAATATGTATGCGGCGATGATCTCTCTGGTCTTCAAATTCACTGAAAAAGGCAGAGATAGCCGACGAGGACCGTCAAGCCGCTGGTTCATGGTAGACATGTTCTGATATGTCCTCTACTCCAGGCGCCCCATATTCGAAAGTCTTTTTCTGCCGACAAGGCAGGCGGGCGCATGACGACAATTTTCAACGTTTCGCGGCATTTCGCGAATTTTGGGTGGATCGTCAGAAGGTTTTCAAGAGTGTGGGGCGGGTTCGAAAACCCACCCCACATCTATTGACTGCACTTGTGCCGCAGCGCGGACTGCCGTTAGGCGCGGTCCAGCGCTTCCTGCATCAGCTGGGCAGCTTCGTTCAGCGCCTGATCGGCGGGCTTGATGCCGTTGAGCGCTTCCTGAAGGCTCGCATCCATCAGGCTGAGCAGTTCCTGGGTGACCGTCGTGCGCGGATCCTGAATACCATAGGCGCCGAAGGTCTGACCGAGGAGGATGTTCGATGGATATTCTTCGGCGTTGAGGGCAGCCTGCGCCGAAAGACGCGCCGGGACCTGACCGGAGGACGCCCAGATCACCTGATTCTCGGTCTGGCTAACCCACTGGATCAGCTTGAGCGCAGCGTCCAGCTTCTCGCCTTCCAGACCGACGGGGAGCATGAAGGTGTGCGTGCCGAACCAGGTCGCCTGGTTGGGACCCCACTGCCAGTTGGGCCACGCCATGCTGTCGATGTCCGACTGCAGGAGCGACTGATTGCGGTACCACGTGCCGGTGGGCAGCACGGCAACCGTGCCCGCGCCGAAGCCCTGCCACGTGTCGAAACCAGCCGACGGCGGGGAGACATGATAGGTGTAGACCAGATCGACCGCCTGCTGAAGCGCCGTGATGCCCGCCTCAGAGTTGATCGTGATGGTCGAGCCGTCTTCGCTCAGGAAGGAGCCGCCGTTCTGATAGAGGGCAGCCAGGAAGTTGACGTTGGGCCACTCGCCAACCGTGTAACCCCACTGCACGACGTTGGCGGGGTCGAAATCGGGCGACAGGGCGTTGTTGCCATTGGCGTCGAGCGTGAGCTTCTGGAACAGTTCGACCCAGCCTTCATAGGTGGTCGGCGCGGTGGCGGGATCGGTGGAGAGTCCAGCCGCCTCGAACATGGTCTTGTTGATCCACAGACCACGACCGTGATTGTCCAGCGGGATGCCGTAGGTCACGCCGTCATAGACCATACCACTCATCGTGGTCGCCGAGATGTCTTCGTCCGGCAGCCAACCGCCGCCAGAGGTGTATTGGTCGCCCATGTCGCGCAGCACGCCGAAGCTGGCGTACTGGGGTACTTCCGAAGCGTGCAGCATGAATACATCGGGGTATGTGCCCGCCACGAAGGCGGTCTGGAGCTTCTGATACAGCGTGTTCCAGGCGATGATTTCCACGGTGACGGAAACGTCAGGGTTTTCTGCGGCGAACTGCGTCAGCATCTCATTGAGGGTGACGCCATCCGAACCGGTGAGACCATTCCAGAAGGAAATGTGCGTGCCGCCGGAGCCGATTTCAGCCACGTTGGGGGTGGCGGTGGGCGCTGCATCCTGCGCCTGAACGCTGATGACCGAGAAGGAGAGCAGAAGGATGGCAAGGAGTGCCAGGGCGGAGAAACTGCGTTTGGACATTTTTAAGCTCCTGTATCGTAAATCAACTGCCGGGACCCGCTGTGAAACTCCGGTCTGATTTTGGGATTCGCCTAACCTCCAATATGCTGTCATAATGTAACCGAATACATGTATTCGTATGCACCAACCGATTAGAACATAGTCCGAAAAAGCTGTCAAGCAACTCGCAAATCTTTCGGGATGGGGGGCGCGGTCAGAAAATCGCCATACGAGCCGTACCGTTCTACAGGTAGAATTTTGCATCCTTTTTCGCAGCAACCCATCCATACCCTCGTACCAATAGAGCGGCGTGGCGTGTAGAGAGTGACACTTAGATGGTGAAGAAACCCGTAACCAGGCAAAAGATGCCGACGATGTACGATGTCGCCAAACTGGCAGGCGTCTCTCAGCCGACGGTTTCGCGCGTCCTCAACGACAACGACACCTCGGTGCAGATCAGCGACGAGACCCGGCAGCGCGTCCTGGCGGCGGTGGCTGAACTCGGCTACCGCCCGAACATCCTGGCGCGCAGCCTGCGCACCCAGAAGACGCAAACCCTCGCCCTGATGATCGCCGATCTCTCCAACGCCTTTTACCACCGCATCGCGCGCGCCGTGCAGGACGTGGCGCATCTGCAGGGCTATGAGGTGCTCATCTTCAATACCGAGCACCTGTATGAAAACGAGCTGCACTTCTGCGAGGTGGTGTCGCGCCGCCCCGTCGATGGGGTGATCATGGCGCCCTATCACCTGACGGTAGAAGACATCGATAAGTATTTCATCCCGGCGCGCACACCGGTCGCCATCCTGGGGCAGCACTTATATCACCCCGAAGTGGACGCGGTCTTCCTGGATGACGAGCGCGCCTCCTATGAGGCGATCCGCTGGATGATCGGCGAACGCGGCTACAACGATTTTGGGTTTCTGGGCGTCCCCGATTCGCTGCGCCCCGGCGCGCGGCGCTTTCGCGGATTCCAGCGCGCCCTGGGCGAGTTCGACCTGTCGTTTGATCCGCGACACCTGGTCATCAGCGACTTCTCGCTGGAAGGCGGCGCAGAAGCGGCACAGGAATATCTGCGGCGGGGGAACCTACCGCGCGCCATCTATGCCATCAACGACCTGATGGCGATCGGGCTGATCCTGAGCCTTCAGGAAGGCGGCGTGCGGGTCCCCGACGATGTGGCGGTGCTGGGTTTCGACGATATTCCTGAAGCGCGCATCGTCCGCCCCATGCTCACCACCATCGCTCAGTATCCGCGCGAGCTGGGGCGGAATCTGGCGATGGCGGTCTTCGAGCGGCTGAATCACCCGGAAGGGTACTCGCGCCGGGCGATCGAGTGCGAGTTCCGGCTGATCGTGCGCGACTCCACCTGACCCCCTGACGACGGCAAAGCAAAGTCAGCCCGGTCTGCGGCGACGCCGCTTTTTGACAGGTTCGTAACGGGCTGGTTAGAATACGAATACCTGTATACGTATGCATGCACCCAGCAAGATGCAGTTATTTTCTTGAAATGCAGTGTGATCTCGAAGCTTCTCAAAGACCTCCTAAGGACTGAAAAATGCGCCAGCAGCAGTCACTCTCCGGGCAGTGGCAGTTCCAACTCGATCCGCAAGGGGCGCTCAGCATCGAGACGCTGCACCCCGATCGGGTGATCCCGGTGCCGATGCCCATCCAGGCAGCGTTCCCTGAACTTCAGCAGGTTGACGGGTTTGCGTGGTACAGCCGCGTTTTCATGGTTGAAGACCTCGACGGCGAGCTTCTGCTCGACTTCGGCGCAGTCGATTACTGGTGTCAGGTGTTCGTCAACGGCGCGCTTGTCGGCGAACACGAAGGCGGCTATACGCCGTTCCGCATCCCTCTGCGGCGCTGGGTGCAGACCGGCGAAAACACGCTGGTCGTCCGCGTCTACGACGCCGTGCAGAAGGCGATCACCGTCCGCCGCTGGGTCGAACAGCCCGCCCCAGAGGGCAGCGAACCGCCCTTCAACGCCGAGACGATCCCGCATGGCAAACAGACCTGGTATCTCGATGCCAGCGGCATCTGGCAGGATGTCACGCTGACCCGCGTCCCGGCGCGCTACATCGAGCGCGTGCAGGTGACGCCGAACATCCACACCGGAGAGGCGTCGGTCCGCGTGCTGCTGGCGGGCGCGGCGCAGGGCGTTACAGCGCGGGTGACCATCGCCGGCGTCACGGTGGAAGCGGCGCTTGTGTCCGATCAGACCGAGGCGACGCTGACGGTCCACGTACCCGATGCGCAGTGGTGGACGCCGGACACCCCCACCCTCTACACGGCGCGTGTCGAGATCGGCGATGATGCGCTCGCCGTCCGCTTCGGCTTCCGCGAGATTCGCGCCGAAGGCGGGCAGCTCCTGCTCAACGGCGCGCCCTTCTATCTGCTGTGCGCGCTCGATCAGGATTTGTATCCCGACACGATCATGATTGCCCCATCCGAAGCCTTCCTGCGCGATCAGTTCACCAAGGCGAAGCAGCTGGGTCTGAACAGCCTGCGCTGCCACATCAAACCGCCGGAACCGCGCTATCTCGACCTCGCGGACGAGATCGGCTTGCTGATCTGGGCGGAAATCCCGTCCTGGCGGACGTTCTATGGCAACAAGTCGAATCACCCGGCGGCGTACTTCCTGGACACCGCCGTGACGGCACGGGCGCAGGCGACCCTGGAGGCGATGATCGCCCGCGACTACAACCATCCGTCGCTGATGATCTGGACGATCATCAACGAGGACTGGGGGACGACTCTGCTGCTCAGCGCAGCCGACCGGGCGTGGATCGCCGGAATGTACGATCTGGCGAAGCGGCTCGACCCGACGCGGTTGGTGGTGGACAACTCCCCGTGTCCCGCACCCTGGGGCTTGAGCGTTCACGTCAAGAGCGACCTGGACGATTTCCACACCTACACCAACATCCCCGATCAAGCCGATCAGTTCGAACAGTTCGTTGAAGGCTTGAGCCGGCGTCCGCTGTGGAGCTTCTCTAACGCCGGCGATTCGCAGCGCACCGGCGGCGAACCGCTGATCCTCTCCGAGTTCGGCAACTGGGGGCTGCCGTCGCTGCGCCAGTTCGGCGGCGGTGAACCGGAATGGGCAGCGTTGAGCGGCTGGTGGTCGCCCTTCGACGGCGAAGCCGGACGCGCCGAGGGGCTGCTGGAGCGCTTCGGGCAGCTCGGCTTGAATGCCATCTGGAAGGATTACGAAGCCTTCGCCGAAGCGACGCAGTGGCATCAGTTCCAGGCGCTCAAGCACGAGATCGAGGCGATGCGCCGCCTGAACAGCCTGCAGGGCTACGTCATCACCGAACTGAGCGACATCTACTGGGAAAGCAACGGCTTGCTGGATTTTGCGCGCGGCGCGAAGGCGTTTCACCAGCGCCTTGGCGAATTCAACGCCGAGGATGTCATCGTCCCGAAGCTGGATCGCTATGCCTACTGGGATGACGAGACGGTGCGCCTCCGGCTGTTCGCCTCGCATTACAGCGCGGCAGACTGGGCGGATGCCGCCGCCGCAGCCACGACCGAAGCCGGTGAAGCGATCTTCGCCGCGCCGGTCGGTGGGCTGAATCGCGGGGAAGTGCGCGACCTGGGTGTAGCCGTCTGGACTCTGCCGCGCGTCGATGCGGCGCGCCTGGTCGATCTGAGTCTGAGCATCGACGGGCAGACCCCGCTCGCCCGCAATACGGTCAGCGTCCTGGTGCTGCCCGCCGAGTCGCGGCGCGCGGCGTTCCAGGGCGAGACAGCGCTCCTGCTGCGCCAGGGCAGGGGCGGATACGCGCCGGCGCTCGACGCGGCGGGCGAGCTGCTGCGCCAGCAGGGGTATCGGGCAGCGGCGGCGCTCGGCGGCGAAACCCGCCTGGTCATCAGCGACTACCCGTCAGAAGAGGTCCTGGCATGGGTGCGGGCGGGCGGAAGACTGCTCTATCTCGCCAACAATGCCGGCAGCCCGTTCTACTGGGTGCATGGGCGCGGCGGCAATTACGGCGGACGGTGGATCACCAGCTGGAGCTGGCTGCGTCCAGGAGCCTATCGCCGTGTGCCGACGCAGAACCCGCTGACTCTGCCCTTCATGGACATGATGCCGCACGGCGTCATCCTCGGTCTGCCGCTGGAAGACCCGGCGACGCAGGCGAACGTCCTGGCGGGGCAGCTCGCCGGTTGGGTGCGCCACCCTGCCGTCCACACGGTGGAGTTCGCCTACGGGCAGGGGCGCGTGCTCATGACCACCTACCCGATTCGTGAGGCGCTGTCCTTCCAGCCGCTTGCCCTGGCGATGCTGAACGACCTGGTCGATCATCTGACCGGCGCAGCACCGTAGTCCCCGACAGCCCCGCGCCACAGCCTGAAAACTGATCCGTGATTCACCGAGAACCGGGGAATCACGGATCAACTTCCCCCTCAACCGCCAGCGCGCGGCACGGCTTCAGGCAAACAATACGAATCCCGTGATACACACCGGCTCGAAAGTTTGGGCGATCTGCACGACTCGATGCAGTGGCGGCAATGGTCGTTACACCCGGTTTGGAGCTACACTTTGGATCGTCGCCGTTTCCGGTAAAATCGGGATACGGTGCAACCTAACCCATGCAATACCATCGCTATCGCAAGATTCAGGAAGGTTCGAAATGTCTCGCAGCAAAACGCTTCTCTTTGCTCTTCTGTTCCTCCTGGTCCTGGGCGCGGTCAGCGTCTCCGCTCAGGACTCCGTCAACCTGGTGATCTGGAGCCAGGACGGCGACGCCAATAACGTCGTCCTCGCCGAACAGTTCGCCGTCTGGGCTGAAGCAGTCGCCCCCGGCTCGACCCTTGAAATCGTCCAGAAAGAGACCGAGGTCCTGCGCAATGACGTGCTGACCGCCGGTCTGGCTGGCTCTGGTCTGCCCGATCTGATCCTCGGACCCAACGACGCCATCGGCGTGTACGAAGACGCGGGTCTGCTGATGGGGCTGGACGAGCTGTTCGACACGTCCATGTATCCCTACAACCTGGGCGCGGCGCAGATCGGCGGCGTGACCTACGGCGTGCCGACCAATGCCGGCAACCACCTGATGCTGATGTACAACAAGAGCTTGGTCGCCGAAGCTCCGCAGACCTGGGAAGACCTGATCGCCGCCGCCCGCGCGGTCGAAGAAGCCAATCCTGATCTTCAGGGCTTCGCCTACAACCTGAACGAGCCGTTCTGGTTCCTGCCCTTCGTGCACGGCTTCGGCGGTACCACCTACGCCGAGGACGGCAGCATGGTCCTGGACAGCGAAGCCTGGGTGAACGCCTACCAGTTCGTGCAGGACCTGAAGTTCGTCGAAGAAGCTGTGCCGGAAGAATGCGACTACGCCTGCGCCAACGACCTGTTCAAGGAAGGCAGCGTCGCCATGATCCTCAACGGCGACTGGGCGATTGCCGAATACCTGAACGTCGAACAGTCCCCGGCGCTGGGTGAAAACCTGGGTGTGGCTCCGTGGCCCGCGCTTGCCAACGGCGAGCGTCCGAAGCCGTTCACCGCTGGCAAGTTCATCAGCATCCCCGTGACCACCGCCGACGCGCAGCTCGAAGCCGCCGTCTCCTTCGTCACCTGGCTGACCACCGACGCGGCTGCGGTCGAAGCTTACGCCATCGGCACGGGACGTCTGCCCGCTATCGCCGCCGTCACCGTCGATCCTGCGGTGGACCCGATCCTCGCCGCCTCCAACGAAGCGCTGGCGACCGGCGTCGGCATGCCCGCCGACCCGACGCTGCGCTGCATGTGGGACAGCGTTCGCCCGAACCTGGAAGGCGTGATGAGCAACAGCGTGACGGCAGCCGATGCTGCTATGGAAGCGCAGATCGCCGCCGAGGAATGCCTCGAAGGCTAAGTTCGTCCAGCTAACGTGAAGTTTCACCGGGTGGAGTCGGCAGACCCCACCCGGTGTGCTTTAGGAGAAGCGCTCATGGAATTCAGCGGTTTGTCTGGCGACGTCATACTCGGCACTTTAGGTCAGATACTTCCTCTTATTGTTGGCATCATCATCGGCATCATCGCTCTGGAAGTGGGCATGTACCTCTTCCTGGCGAGGGTTGTGAAAACCAAGCATGCCCTGCCTTTCACACTGCTGGCTCCCGCCATCATTGCGATTACTCTTTTTATGGTCTACCCGCTGATCTTCAACGTGCTGCTGGCATTTTCCGACCTCAAGCGCAGCACGTTCCCCTGTTACAGCCCGGTCGCGCTCGGAGCCTGCGAGCTGGACCACCTGTACGGTCTCGACTACGCGATCAAGAATTTCACGGATGTCTTCTTCCGCGTCCGCGATGGCGAAATCCTCGGCTGGGGGCGTCTGCTGCGCACCGCCGATTCCACTTTCCCGGTGCTGCTGGGGCGCACGGTCATGTGGACCGTCGCCAACGTGATCTTCCACTTCACGATCGGCATGGGTCTGGCGCTGATCATGAACATGAAGATACGCTTCAAGGGCATTTACCGCGCCCTGATCGTCATCCCCTGGGCGATTCCCGGCGTCATCGTCGGTCTGACCTGGAAGCAGGAATTCCACGCCCAGTATGGGTTCGTCAACGTGCTGATCCAGGCGTTAGGAGGGCAGGCGATCAGCTGGTTGGATGACCCGACGGCGGCATTCATCGCGGTGGTCTTCGTCAACATCTGGCTGGGCGTGCCGTTCTACATGGTCATGCTGCTCGGCGGCATCCAGAGCATCCCCGGCGACTACTACGAAGCCTCGGAGATCGATGGGGCGAACGCCTGGCAGCGCTTCAACCGCATCACCCTGCCGCTGCTCCGCCCGATCATCATCCCGGCGATCACCCTCGATGTGATCTGGACCTTCAACCGGCTGGACATCATCTTTCTCATCACCGGGGGCGGACCGCAGGAGAGCACCAACATCCTGGTATCGGCGCTGTATAACGCCGCCTTCGGTCCCGCCGCCACCCAGCAGCTCGGCTTCGCGGCTGCCTTCTCGATCATCATCTTCCTGATCCTGTTCGCCTTCGCCCTGGTCTGGATCACCACCAGCGGCGGCTTGAAGGAGATTTACGACCGATGAACAGCACCGCTGCGGCAAAACCTGCTTCTCGTTCGAGCCTTTCCGACGAAGGCTACAAGCAGCTTCGCCAGTACGGCGCTGTGGCGCTGCTCGTCGGCGGGCTGATCCTGACCGTGACCAACGGCATGAGCTGGGGCTATGCCATCATCGGAGCCTGGCTGGGGCTGCTGCTGTGGAAGCCGCTGCACGGCATCCTGGTCTTCTATTCGGCGATCTCGGTCTACCCGGTGCTGCGCGTGATCAGCATCTCGCTCCGCCCGACCGACGGGTTGCTGTCGCGTTCGCTGGACCTCATCCCGCCCGGCGCGACCTTCAACAGCTTCGTCGAACTGTTCACCGAAGAGGAATTCCTGCGCTGGGTGTGGAACAGCCTGACGATCACCGTCGCCGTCTCGCTGATCGGCATCGCCATTTCGGCGACGGGCGCTTACGCCTTCAGTCGGTGGCGCTTCCCCGGTCGCCGTCCGATGCTGATTTTCCTGCTGACGACTCAGATGCTGCCGGCTTCGATGCTGCTGATCCCGATCTTCGTGATCGTGGCGCAGCTCAACCTGACCAACAACGTTCTCGGCTTGGTCCTCGCCTACACATCGACGGCGGTCCCGTTCAGCATCTGGATTCTGAAAGGCTACTACGACACCATCCCGCCCGACCTGGAAGAGGCGGCGATGGTCGATGGCTGCCAGCGCATGGAGGCGTTCTACAAGGTCATCCTGCCGCTTTCCACGCCGGCGCTGTCGATCGTCTTCCTGTTCAACTTCCTGGCGGCGTGGGCGGAATTCCTGGTCGCCAAGGTGATTTTGCAGTCGAACGCCGTCATGACCTGGTCCCTGGGCTTGAACGAGCTGATCGGCACGTTCAACACCGACTGGGGCAAGTATGCCGCCGGCTCGGTGCTGGTGACTCTGCCGGTGCTGCTGCTGTTCATGTGGCAGTCGAAGTATCTGATCTCCGGTCTGACCCTGGGCAGCGTCAAGGGGTAGGCGAACCCGCCGCCCGCCGGGCGACCCGCCGGGTCGCCCCTACGGATTTCGGTTACAGGCGCATTCCTGCCGGATGATCTCCGCCGCGCGGACTGCCGCCTCCTCTACCGCCGGAGTGACCGGCGCGCCGGCGTCAAAACAGGCTCCCTCGATGGCGATCACGATCAGCCGTCGGGGGAGCATCCCCAGCGCCCGTGCCAGTTCGACCGCCTCAACCGGTCCGAAACCGTGAGTCAGCCCCTCGATGCGCAGCAGCGGCAGCGGACCTTCATGCGCGGCGAAGCGCCGCACCGTCCCCGGCGCTGCCCCCGACTGCATGGCGTCGATCAGATAGACGGACTCCGCGCCGGCGGAGTCCCACAGGGCGATCAGGTCGGCGGCGTTGCCGCGCGCTTCGACGACGTGCGCGCCCGGCAGCGCAGCATCGCCCAAACGCCGCGCTGCCAGGATGCCGGCGGCGTCGTCTCCGCGATCCGCATTGCCGACGCCGACAATGAGCGTCTTCATCTGCTGATCAACCCTTCTTCCGGTCATGCCGCCGCAGGGGCGCATCCTAACCGACCCTTCGGTCATGAACGTAGGGGCGCATCACGATGCGCCCGTGACGGCGGGGGCGGTTCACCCGCCGGAGGTTCCACCCACCGGTGGGTTCACCACCGATGGGCGGTTCGCGAACCGCCCCTACGCCTTCAATGCCTCGACCGCCTGCTCCAGACGGGCGTACAGCTCCTCGACAATCGGTCGCAGATAGCCTTCGGGTTGGTCGCGCAGCAGCCCCATCGGGTCGGCGGCGTTGATCTCCACTTGGTCGTCCAGCGTTTGCGAGACGGCGACCGGGTGAATCATGCGGAAGCCGATCTCCGGCGCGACGGTCAGGGCGCGGTGCGTCAGCTCGGCATGGAACACAAAGACGACCTTGTTCGGTTTGATGCGTCCGTCCACCCGCCGGGCGAGCGCGTCTTGCAGGTCCACCTCGCTCAGGATGTCGAAACCGGCGGCTTTCAGGGCGGTGAGGACACGCTTGTAAGTTTCATCGAACGCCTCCTGCAGGCGCAGGTGCAGGCGCGAAGCTACCGTTGGGGTCATAACAGCCTCCCTAAGAACGGTCTATATGCAGCCTCAGATAATGCGTGGCGCAGGAAATGCACGGGTCATAGTTGCGAATCGACTGCTCGCAGCGCAGCGTCAGGGCGTCGTCCGGTTGGTCGATATACATCTCGACCACGCGGCGCAGGTCGTCCTCGATGATCTTCTGGTTCTGCGAGGTGGGCGGCACAATGCGCGCGTCGAGGATGCTGCCGTTATCGTCCACGCGGTAGCGGTGGTACAGGATGCCGCGCGGCGCTTCAGTGCATCCGCTGCCTGTCCCGGCGCGCACCCGCACCTTGACAGCGGGCTGCTCCGGCGGCTCATACGACTCGATGATGCGAATCGCCTCGTTACAGGCTTCGACGGTCTCGACGGCGCGGACGATGATGCTCTTGAACGGGTTGGCGCACGTCACGTTCAGCCCGCCGAGCGCCGCCGCTTCCTTCGCCGGCGGGGAAAGCTGCGCATAGTTCAGGTTGTAGCGCGCCAGCGGTCCGACGAAGTACGCGCCGTAACCCTTCATCGACGAATGCAGCGCGTTGGAGTGGGCGACGTGCTCTTCGACGAAATGCTCCTCGTAGTCGCGGACGGCGATGTCCATGCCGCGATTGGAGATCAGCCGTCCTTCGCAGAACGGGTACTCGTCCGGGTGGTGCAGCGCCACAAAGGTATAGTCGCGTTCCAGGTCCGGGAAGTCCAGCGTCCCCGCCCAACGCGCCGTCTCGATGGCGGCGTCGCGCGCCCATTTCAGGCGTTCCAGCAGCGGGGCGAAGTCCTTGCGGGTCGGCACGTGATAGAAGCCGCCGACGCGCACGTTGATCGGGTGAATCTCGCGCCCGCCCAGCAGGTTGACGATGTCGTTGCCGACTTTCTTGAGCGCCAGGGCGCGTTTCACCGCCTCCGGGTGATCCTTCGCCATCTGGATGGCGTCGGGATAGCCCAGGAAGTCCGGCGCGTGCAGCATGTAGATGTGCAGGACGTGGCTTTCGATCCACTCGCCGCAGTACAGCAGACGGCGCAGGCTGCGCAGCATCCCTTCGACCGGGATGCCGAAGGCGCTTTCCATGGCGTGGACGGCGCTCATCTGATAGGCGACCGGGCAGATGCCGCAGATGCGCGCCGTGATGTCCGGCGCTTCGCTGTAGGCGCGCCCGCGCAGGAACGCCTCGAACAGGCGGGGCGGCTCGAAGATCTTCAGCTTCACATCCGCCACATCGCCGTCTTTCACTTTGACGTACAGCGCGCCTTCGCCTTCGACGCGCGCCATCATATCGACCTTGATAACTCTGGTGTCGGCGGTCTTAACCTTCATGGAGATCGCCCTCCTTGCGGAACGCATCCGCGTAAGCGTTGTAAGTGCGGAAGGCGCGCGCCAGGTCCTTGGGCGTCTGTCCTATCGCCTTCCACTGCTCGCTCAACGAGCGCGTGTTGGGGGCGTCCGAGGGTCCATAACAGCCGAAGCAGCCGCGCTGGTAGAGCGGGCAGAGCGCACCGCAGCCCGCCTGCGTGACCGGTCCCAGGCACGGAGTCCCGTGCGACACCATGACGCAGGGCGTCCCCCGGCGCTTGCATTCGATGCATACGCTGTAGCGGGGTACGTTGGGCTTGCGTCCGTTCAGATAGGCGCTGATCACTTCCACCAGCTGCATCTTGTTGATCGGGCAGCCGCGCAGCTCGAAATCCACGAAAACGTGGTCGGCAATCGGTGTGGATTTGCTCAGCGTTTCGATGTACTTGGGGGTGGCATAGACCACCGAGGTGAGCTGTTTGACATCCTTGAAATTGCGGAGCGCCTGAATACCGCCGGATGTCGCGCAGGCTCCGATAGCGATCAGCGTCTTCGACGCCCGCCGCACCTTGTGGATGCGCTCGGCGTCGTGTTCCGTCGTGATCGAGCCTTCGACCAGCGAGACATCGTACGGTCCCTTGAGGCTGGCGCTGGTGGCTTCCGGAAAATAGGCGATCTCGACCGCATCGGCGACCGCCAGCAGTTCGTCTTCGCAGTCCAGCAGGCTCAACTGGCAGCCGTCACAGGACGCGAATTTCCAGACGGCGAGTTTGGGTTTGGTTTTTCGCGGCACGGAGATTCTCCTAAATTTCCCACTTGGAGAGGAGGTGCTGAACGCGGCGGTACGGGAAGACCGGTCCATCCTTGCAGATGAAGAACGGACCATACTGGCAGTGGCCGCACAGCCCGATGGCGCACTTCATGTTCCGCTCCATCGACACGTAGATCAGGTCGCCTTTGACACCGCGCTTCTCCAGCTCGGCAGTCGTGAAGCGCATCATCACTTCGGGTCCGCAGACCATCGCCGCCGTGTTGAGCGGGTCGAAGGGCGCACGACCGATCAGCGAGGTGACCAGTCCGACGCTGCCGCGCCAGCTTCCCGTCGCGCGGTCCACCGTCACGAAGACATCCAGGTCGAAATGAGCGCGCCACTGCTCCAGTTCCTTGCGATAGAGCACGTCGCCCGGGGTGCGCGCGCCGTAGAGCAGCACGACGCGGTTGTAGTGTTCGCGGTGCGCCAGGATGCGGTACATCGCCGGACGCAGCGGAGCCAGCCCGATGCCGCCGGCGACGATCACCACGTCACGCCCGCGCGCCGCATCGACGGGCCAGGTCGTCCCGAAGGGACCGCGCACGCCGAGGGTGTCGCCCACTTTCAGGGTGCTCATGGCGCGCGTCACCGTGCCGACGGCGCGGGTGGTGTGCACCAGCATGTCGCGCCGGGCGGGGTCGCCGCTGATCGAGATGGGAATCTCGCCCACCCCGTACACGTAGAGCATATTGAACTGCCCCGGCTCAAAAGGCGGAATGGTCGCGCCATCGACACGGGCGAGTTCCAGCGAAAAAGTATCGTCGGTATCCCAGCGGGCGTGCTCGACGCGGTGCAGGCTGGGCAGCATCGGGTCGTGCAGGCGGGTGGCAGGGGGTTGGGCAACCGGTGTGAGCATACAGAGACCCTTTCTTAGTGAATGCTGTAGAGGTCGAGCAGCTGCAACCGGGTCGCCTGGAGCCGTTCCACCAGCAGGTGCGAGAAGCGCTTGAAGAACTCGTAGCCCAGGCTGTGATCCTCCTCGCATTTCTTGCGCAGGCATTCGCCGTCCAGGGCAATCGCCCGCACCGGCTGAAGGACACGCCCGCTGAACATCCAGCGGTGCGGCGGGAACAGCCAGGACCAGCCCACAATGTCGCCCTCTTCGACCGTCTGAATGGTGACGTTGCCCTGACCGGGCGCGAAGATTTCGATGGCGACAGCGCCCTCGCGAAGGATGAAGAACTGTTTGGCATCTTCGCCCTCACGGAAGACCAGCGTATCCGGCTTGAACACCACGTTTGAGGCGCAGCCGGTGAGCAGTTCCAGATAGCGTTTGTCCAGCCCCTCAAAGAAGGGATGTTTCGCCAGGATCGGTTCAAGCGTGTGCATCTTTTTTCTTCCTCCCTGCCCCGTCGCTGATCGTCGCGTGCTGGGCTTGGATGGCGCGGACTTCTTCCGTGATATCGATCTCCACCGGGCACCAGGTGATGCAGCGCCCACAGCCCACACAGCCCAGAGTCCCGAACTGATCGACCCAGGTGGAGAGCTTATGGGTGAGCCACTGGCGATAGCGGGATTTGACCGACGCGCGGACGCTGCCGCCGATGACGTAAGAAAATTCTGTCGTGAAGCAGGAGTCCCACAGCCGCCAGCGCTCGGCGTTTTCGCCGCTCAGGTCGGTGGTGTCCTCGACCGTCGCGCAGAAGCAGGTGGGGCAGACGAGCGTGCAGTTGCCGCAGGCGAGACAGCGCGCCGCGATGGCGTCCCAGTGGGGCGATTCGGAACTGGCGGGCAGCAGTTCTTTCAGCCCCCGCGTGTTCATCGAGCGTTCGATGTGTTCGGCGGCGTGAGAGATCAGCGTGTCGGCGGCGGCTTTCTCTTCGCGCGTCGCCGGACGATGCGGCACGGCTTCCAGCACCTTCGCGCCGGCGTCGCTGCCGACCTGCGTCAGCAGGTAATGGCGGTCTGCTTCCAGCACTTCGGTCAGCGCCAGATCGAACCCGCCGGTGGCGCGCGGTCCGGTGTTCATTGACGTGCAGAAGCAGGTGCTTTCCGGGTGAATGCAGTTGACGGCGACGATGAAGAGCCGTTCGCGCTGCGCTTTGTAGTGCGGGTCCGGGTAGTCGCCCATGAAGACGCGATCCTGTATGGCGAGGGCGGCAAGTTCGCAGGCGCGAACGCCAATGAGCGCCAAAGGCTGCACCTCCTGAGCGGTCGAGTCGTCGGCTGCGATGGCGAAGGAGCCGTTATGGCGCTGCGCCTGCCAAAGCCGCATTCTGGGAGGGAAGAGGTATTTCTTCCAGGAGTGGGGTCCCAAGCCGTATCCGAAGAAGGCGCTGCCGCTGCTGTGCGTCAGGCGGTACGTCCCCTTTTCCTGCTCATCGACGTAACCGATGGGCAGCTCGGAGACCTGGGCGATGTCATCGACAATAACGACGCCCTCACGCACCATGGGTCCGACCAGTCGATAACCCTGTTTCGCGAGGCTATCGAACAGCGCCTGGAAGTCTCGGCTTTCGATGATGTTGGGGGTCTCGGAGTCCTGTCTGGTCCGTTTGGTCATAAGGACAATCCTTTATTCGGTTGAAGGCACTCTACAAAATGACGGGGTCTGGGGAGCGGTCAGCCTCATTTCCGCAGGGGCGCGGTCCCTGCTCACGATCTCTGTCGAACCACCACAGATTGTATGCGAAATCATCAACTTGTGCAATAATTCACAAGTAATCATGCGAGGCAAGAACATCAGACACACTCTCTCCCGCGCCAGACCGGGCTGGCGGTGAGGATTTCCGCCAGCGCATCGACGATCTCGGCGACAGCGGCGGCGACCTCTGGCGAAAGGTCCGCGCCGAAGCGCGTTTCGCCCTCCAGGACTCCCGAAGGGGCGCTCGCAGAGACGCCCACCTGGATGCCCAGCAGCGCCAGATCGCACCCGCACGCCAGCGTCAGATAGCGCCCCAGCAGCGTCAGCGGCAGGGTGTGCGTCGAGGCGCTGATCCCTTCAGCGCCTTCCCAGTCCAGCAGGCGCACCGCACCCGGCGGCGCGCCCAGGTTCGCAGCATCGACGACGATCACCAGGGCGGGGTTCCAGGCGGCGATCCAGCCGGCGTAGTTTTCCGGCGCGGTCCCGGCGTCGATGATGCGCCACCCGCCGGCATCGGTGATGCGCCGCTGCAGCCGGCGCACGACTTCCAGACCCGCGCCGTCGTCGCCGTCGAGTTCCTGCCCGACGCCTAACAGCACCGCTCTAGGATTCTGCGGCGGGCAGTGTTTGATCCGCCCGCGCAGCGAATTTCTCCAGGAGGGCATGAACATCTTCCTCACTGCCGTAATAAACGGTGAACGGCGCTCTGTCCTTCGCTGCCAGCTCCCACTGGTCGCTGGACATGCTCAAACATTTGAAGCGGCAGTTCTGCACGCACTGGGCGCAGAAGGCGCAGCGGTCCACGTGGTAGCGCAGGACGAAGCGCTTGGCGGCTTTGTCCAGCGTGATCATCTCGATGGCATCCGCCGGGCAGTCCTTCACGCACAGACAGCAGCCGGTGCACTTCTCCGGGTTCCAGAGCAACCGCCCGCGCAGGCGGCTGGGAGCGTCGCGCCGCACGGCGGGATACGCCTGCGTCATTGGGCGGCGCACCAGCGCGCGCAGCATGTCGCCCAGGATCGTCGTGATTCTCATGATGCCGTCATCCTCGTGTCACCATCAGGATGAGCCACTGCGCCAGCAGCAGGATCATCACATAGCGCCACCACAGCGTCGTGCTCTGGTCGATGCGCAGCCGGGCGAAGAGCGCCTGCACGCCGGTGATCAGGATCAGCAGCGCCAGCGTCTTGACCAGGAAATTCAGCGGGTCGGCGATGCCGCCCAGGTACAGCCCGGCGACCAGAGCCAGCCCGATGACCAGCGCCGCGTCCTTGCTCAGGCGGAACAGCGCCAGATGCCGCCCGCCATATTCCGTCAGCGGACCGGAGACGATCTCGGTATGCGCTTCCGGCGCATCGAACGGAGCCATCTCCAGCTTCGCCATCAAGCCGACGACGGCGACGAAGAAGCCGAGGGGCTGCGTGAAGAGCATCCAGGGGTGCGCCCCGGCGTAGCGCATGATCTCGTCGATCTGCCAGCTGCCCGCCGCCGCCGCCGGACCGAGCAGCGCCAGCAGGAACGGCGCTTCGTAGGAGAACAACTGCATCAGGGCGCGCATTGCCCCGACCATCCCGAAGCTGCTGTCCGTGCCGAACCCGGCGAGGCTCAGGCAGAGAGTCAGCAGGCTGAGCAGGCAGACGGTGACGATCAGGTCGCCGGGGAAGGCATAGGCGGGCGAAAGCCCCAGCATCGGCAGCGCCAGCGCCGAGGTCAGCACGCTCGCCAGGGCGATCATCGGCAGGAGCGCGAAGAGCGTCGGGTGGGCGGCTGCCGGCACGATGCTCTGCTTCGCCAGCAGCTTGATCACGTCTGCGAGCGGCTGAAACCAGCGCGGACCCAGACGGTTTTGCAGCCGGGCGATTAGCTTGCGGTTCACCCACTCGTAGATCAGCCCGATCAGCATCAGCGCCAGCCCGCCGGGCAGGATCAGGATCGCTGCCAGCGCGCCGGGCAGCGAGTCGAAGGCGTTCACCGGTATGCCTCGATTCCGTAGCGGCGCAGCCGCTCCCACG
>JAEURA010000130.1 GCA_016789005.1 Anaerolineae bacterium | reverse complement strand
TTCCCGATGGGGTCACAACAGACATGCTGGGTCTTGTAGGGGCGGTTCGTGAACCGCCCGCGATTTCGGGCGCATCGCGATGCGCCCCTACAACACGTTCTGGCTGCTTATGAGCCAACAACCGATTTTGATGCGTTTGCCCTGCACACCTGGAATAGGGACGTTGCGCGTCTGAAGAAGTGTGGCTAGAATGTTGTCTGTCAGTGCGGAGAGCGCGCTGGGTCTCAGCCCAGCGCCGCCGAAGGGGCAAGCTGCCAGCAGGCTGGGCTGGGCGGCGAAACTCTCAGGCTTCAGGACGCACCGATTGGCAGGTCTCTGAAAGCTGAACGTTTGACGTTCACGACAGAGCGCACAGCGATCCTGTGCGCTCTTTTTTGTTTGGAGCACGAGTGTTTGAGGAGCAAAGGCGATGGCAAACTGGAATACTCCTGAAGACCTGAAGTACCTCAAGTCGGACGAGTGGATTCGCATCGCGGGCGATGTCGGCACGATTGGTATCAGCGACTATGCTCAGGATCAGCTCAACGATGTGGTCTTCGTCGAACTGCCTGAAGTGGGCAAGGCGCTGAAGAAGGGCGATGTGCTGGGCGTGATCGAGTCCGTCAAGGCAGCCTCCGACCTGATGATGCCGGTCAGCGGCGAAGTGATCGAGGTCAATACCAGCCTGAAGTCGCGCCCGGATCAGGTCAACAGCGATCCGTTCGGCAGCGGCTGGATCGCCAAAGTCAGGATCACCGGCGACGCCGATAATCCTGATCTGATGGACGCCGCCGCCTACGCGGCATACTGCCAGACGCGCTAGGACGGAACCGTACACGCCAAGTTGATGAAAGCATTCCTCTCATGAGCTATATACCGCACACCGACGTCGAGCGGCAGCAGATGCTCGCCGCCATCGGCGTGACCACCATAGAAGACTTGTTTGAAGCCGTCCCGGCGCGTTTCCGTTTCCCGGAACTCGACCTGCCGGAAGGGATGAGCGAGCTGGAAGTGAGCGCCGAAATGCAGGCGCTCGCCGAAGCCAACGATCACGCCGGCGATTTCGCCATCTTTCGCGGCGCGGGCGCGTATCACCATTACACCCCCGCCGCCGTCGGTCATCTGCTGCTGCGCGGCGAATTCCTGACCGCCTACACGCCCTACCAGCCGGAGATGAGCCAGGGCACGCTGCAAGCCATCTTCGAGTACCAGACGATGATCAGCCAGCTGACCGGCATGGACGCGGCGAACGCCAGCCACTATGACGGCGCGACCAGCCTGGCGGAAGCGGTCACGGTGGCGCTGGAAGCTTCCCGGCGCGCCCGCAAGAAGATCGTCCTGAGCTACGGCATCCACCCGCATTATCGCGCTGTCGCGCGCACCTATCATCAGTGGGGCGGGCTGACCATCACCGGCGACGACGCCGAGCGCGACTATGAGGCGCTGGCGGCGCTGATCGACAAGGATACGGCGCTGGTCGCCGTCGCCTATCCCGATTTCTTCGGGCGGCTGCGCGACTTCCGCGCGCTGGCGGAAAAAGTCCACGCCGCCGGGGCGCTGCTGTGCGTCGTCGCTAACCCGATGGCGCTGGCGATCTTCAAGAGTCCGGGGCAGCTTGGCGCGGACATGGTCGTCGGCGACGGGCAGGCGCTCGGCATCCCGCTGAGCTACGGCGGTCCATATGTCGGATTCTTCTCCACCAAGCTGGCACAGGTGCGGCGCATCGCCGGACGCATCGTCGGCGAGACGGTGGACAAAACCGGCAAGAAGGCGTACGTCATGACCCTGCGCCCGCGCGAGCAGGACATCCGCCGCGAACGCGCCACCAGCAACATCTGCACCAACCAGGGCTTGATGGCGCTGGCGGCGACGATCTACATGTCGCTGATGGGCAAGAATGGGCTGACCCAGGCGGCGAAGCTGTGCTACCACAAGGCGCACTATGCCGCCGCTCGCATCGCCGCGCTGCCAGGCTACAACGTCGATACCAGCGAGCCGTTCTTCCACGAATTCGTCGTCAGGTGCCCGAAGCCGGTCGCCGAAATCAACGCAGCGCTCTACGACGCCGGCATCGTCGGCGGCTATGAGCTGGGCAAAGATTACCCGGCGCTTCAGGATCACATGCTGCTGTGTGTGACCGAAATGAACAGCAAGGACGAGATCGATACCCTGGTGCACGCGCTGGAGGAGGCTGCGTCATGACCGAGACCATTTACGACAAGAGCGTCCCCGGTCGCGTTGGCGTCGTCCTGCCAAAGGTAGACGTGCCCACCAGCGACCTGCCTGCCGACCTGCTGCGCGATGATCTGGACCTGCCGGAAGTGAGCGAGCTTCAGGTGGTGCGCCACTTCACCAACCTGTCGGCATTCAATCATTCCATCGACAAAGGATTCTACCCGCTCGGCTCCTGCACCATGAAGTACAACCCGAAGATCAATGAGGACGCCGCGCGCCTGCCCGGTTTCGCGCAGCTGCACCCGCTCTCCGACGACGACGGGTCGCAGGGTGCGCTGGCGCTGATGCATACGCTTCAGGGGTGGCTGGCGGAGATCGCCGGTTTCAAAGGGGCGAGCCTGGTTCCTGCGGCGGGCGCGCAGGGCGAGCTTGCCGGCATCCTGATGATCCGCGCCTATCACGCCGATCGCGGCGACAGCCGGCGGACGAAAATCCTGGTCCCCAACAGCGCGCACGGGACCAACCCGGCGACGGTCTCGATGGCGGGGCTGAGCGTCGTGGAACTTCCGTCCGACGAAAACGGCGATGTCGATCTGATCGCGCTGCGCGCCGCCTGTGACGACACCGTCGCAGGCATGATGATCACCGTGCCTTCGACGCTCGGTGTCTTCGAAGAACACATCCTCGACGTGATCGAAGCGGTGCATGGCTGCGGCGGGCTGATGTACATGGATGGCGCGAACATGAACGCGCTGTTGGGCATCGTCAAGCCCGGCGAACTCGGCTTCGATGTCATGCACTACAACCTGCACAAGACCTTCAGCACGCCGCACGGCGGCGGGGGACCGGGCTGCGGCGCGGTGGCGGTCGGCGAAAAGCTGACGCCCTTCCTGCCGGGTCCCATCGCCATGATCGCCGAAGAGGCGGAAAGTGAAGAGGATGCGCCGCTCTATGGGCTGCGCATGCCCGCCAAGTCGATCGGTCGGCTGAAGGCGTTCCAGGGCAATTTCGGGATGCACGTCCGCGCCTACGCCTACATTCGTACCTATGGCGCGGCGGGGCTGCGCGAAGTATCGCGCCATGCCGTGCTGAACGCCAACTACGTGCGTTCCAGGCTGCGCGGCGTGTACACCATGCCCTATGACCGCATCTGCGCGCACGAGTTCGTCACCGAAGGGCGCTTTGAAGGCGTGGAGTCCGTCCACGCGCTGGACATCAGCAAGCGGCTGATGGATTTCGGCATTCACCCGCCGACCAACTACTTCCCGTTGATCGTCCACGAGGCGCTGCTGATCGAGCCGACCGAGACGGAAGACAAAGCCACGCTCGACGCCTTCGTCGACGTGATGCTGCAAATCGCCAGCGAAGCGAAGGAGAACCCGACTCTGCTGACCGAAGCGCCGCACGTCACGCCGGTGGGGCGGCTGGACGAAGTGCGCGCCGCCAAGGAACTGGTGCTGTGCTGCCGTCCGCTGCCTGATTGGGCGCACACCCAGGCGGGCGATTGATTCTGACCCTCGCTTGACCGCAAGGGGGCGAGCCGATATCGGTTTTCCCCCTTTAGCCCTTCTTCCTGCGTGGCGCGGCGACTTGGTGACGAATGAAAGTTCCGAATGCCGACCGGGCGTATGCTGATCCACATAAGATCGCTGATTACCTACTGAACCCGGAGCACGAGCGTGGAAAACATAAGGCGCGGGTGTTCGCCAGTGTTCTTGGAATTGAGCGATCCGATGCCGAGGCGCTTCGTCACATTCTCGTCCAAATTGTGAAGACGGAAGAAGCGGTTCCGGGGGAGGCTGACGAATATGGACAGCGTTATGTGATAGACTTTGTTTTGTACTGGCATGAACGTGAGGCACTGACGCGCAGTACCTGGATTATCCGTACTGGTGAAGACTTCCCTCGCTTGACGAGCTGTTATGTACTCTAGTGAATGGTTAGCGCGAATGGATGATCTGAAACTGCTTGATGTTGTCGCTGTGACAGTGGATCTGCCGGAACATGGGTTGGTGCGTGGTCAGGTTGGCACAATTGTCGAACAGCTGTCGCCCGACGTGTTTGAGATCGAGTTCAGTGACGATGACGGGCGAACTTACATGATGGTTCCGCTGCACGCCGCACAGCTTCTCCACTTGCACTATTCGCCCGTTTCCGCCTAGAGCTTTACATGAAAAAAGATACACCACAGAGAATGAAAATGAGTAGACTGAAGGGTGTATCCACTGT
>JAEURA010000072.1 GCA_016789005.1 Anaerolineae bacterium | reverse complement strand
GAGGCTGTTATGAACTTCTGCGGCAGGAGTTCCCCTCACCCCAAGGCGAGCCTTGCTCGCACCCCCTCTCCCACGCGCGCGGGGCGAGGGGACCTGACTCCCCCTTCTCCCACAAAACGGGGAGAAGGGGGTTGGGGGGTTGAGAGGAGAAAAGTTCATAACAGCCTCTATGGGAGCTGCGATGCGCTGATCCACGAAATTGGACTCGCGCTCCGAAGCAACTTATAATGTTCGCAGGACCTTGCTGGCAGAAGCGTTGAACGCATCCTATGGAAATGCTGGCGGTTATCTATCTCATCGCCCTCATCTTTGGGCTGACCATCGGCTCGATGCTGACTGTCCACTCCCTGGGCGTCTTTCGTTACCCTGGGGGGCTTCTGCTGTTCTTTCACCTGGCAGCGATCACCATCACGCTGGTCGGCTATTTCATGATGGCGGTCAGCGCCTCGTCAGAGCAGGCATTCTTCTGGGCGCGGGTGCGCGTCGCCGGTCTGTCCTTTGCCACGCCTTTCTTCCTCATTTTCGTCCTGGATTATCAGGACCGCCGTCCGCCGGGTCTTCCTCTGCTGCACTACGTCGCGCTGATCGTCCCCATCGTGACCATGATCATGATCTGGAACGACAGCACGGCTTCGCTGTTCTTCGAGTCCTGGACGCTGGAACGGTTCGCCCAGATCTCCGTCGAACGGATCGACTACGGCGTCGGCTTTCAGATCTACGGCATCCTCAACTACATCCTGCTTTGCGTCGCCTACTACTACATCGTCGCGCGCCTCGCCGGTCAGCGCACCCGCTTGGGCTGGTTCCTGCTGGGGAACCTTCTGGGCACTCTGGGTTCGTTCACGACGGTGATGATCGGCAATTCCCTCCCCGTCAATGTCACGCCTATTTTCCTGAGCATGGGACTGATCGCCTATGGGTGGGGGCTGTTCCGGGGCGGGCTGTACAACGCCGCGCTGGCTGCCTGGCACACCGTCTTCACCAGTTTGCAGGATGCCGTCGTCGTGATCGACCGATCGGACCGGATCATGCAGTGGAATGAAGCGGCGCGCGCGCTCCTGAGCAGGCGCGTGTCGGCGCTGATCAACAAGCCGCTGAGTGAAGTGCTGGCACATTATGGCTTCGCTCGCGTTGTACCCTCAGAGATGGAGGCGCGCTTCGAGATGACGCTGGAAGGGCGGGTCTTTGACGCGCGCTTGTCCGCTATGCGCCTGTCCAATGGCTACGTCGCGGGACGAGTGCTGGTGCTGCGCGACATCAGCGCCGTCATGTCGGCACAGGAGGCAGCGGTGGAAAGCACCAGGCGCTATGACGCGCTGGTCGAGAACATCCCCGCCTTCGTCTACCAGATTCGCCGCACCCCAGATGGCGTGCATCACGTCGACTACATCAGCCCCGGCGTCCGCAAATACAACAAGCTCGAACCCAAAGCCGTCATCGCTGATCCCTGGCTGCTGTTCAACCAGATTCCTGCCGACGACCTGAAACAGCTGGAGGCGGCACAGGACGAGTCGGCGCGCAATCTGACGCCCATGGTCTGGGAGGGACGCGCCATCGTCGAAGGCGTGACGCAGTGGGCGCGCACGGAAGCGATTCCGTCCCGTCTCGACGATGGCGGCGTCGTCTGGAACGGCATCCGCATGGATATCACGGCGCACAAGAACGCCGAGATCGCCCTGGAGCGTAGCCGCCGATTGATCGAGCGGATCGCCCAGCTCATCCCCGATACCCTGCACATCTATGATCTGACAGGTCCGGGGTTGATCTATTTCAACCGACCGCTGGAACCGCTCGTCGGTTACTCGGTCGAAGAGATACAGTCCATGCAGCCGGGCTACGCTGAAGTCCTGATGCACCCCGACGATTACGCCATCGAGCAGCGGCTCACCCGGCGCTATGCCGAGATGCGCGACGACGAGATCATCGAAAGCGAGTACCGCTGGCAGCACAAAACTAGGGGCATGATCTGGATCAACACCCGCAAGATGGTCTACGAGCGCGGCAGCGACGGCAAAATCACCCAGATCCTCAGCATCATGCGCGACGTGACCGATCGTAAGACGGCAGAAGAGCAGCGGCAGGCGCTGCTCGGTCAGCTTCAGGCGGCGAACCAGGAACTCAAGGACTTTGCCTACGTCATCTCGCACGATCTCAAAGCCCCACTGCGCGGCGTCAGCGCCATCGCGCAGTGGCTCGTCGACGAATATGCCGACATGTTCGGCGAGAGCGGCAAGGAGCTGATCGATCTTCTGGGCGGGCGCGTCCAGCGGATGGAACAGATGATTAACGGCGTACTGGAATACTCGCGCATCGGGCGCGACCTGGAAAGCCGCATCTCGGTCGATCTCAACCGGATGCTCGCCGAGATCATCCAGGATATCGTGCCGGCAGATCGTTTCCAGGTCACCGTCGAGACGACGCTACCTACCCTGCTGATCGAGCCGACTCGCATCCGCCAGGTCTTTCAGAATCTCATCGACAATGCGGTCAAGTTCATGGACAAGCCGATGGGCGAAATTCGCATCGCCCATCGCCGGGACGAAACCAGCTGGCGGTTCAGCGTGCAGGACAATGGACCCGGCATCGCCCCGGAGCACTTCGCGCGGATCTTCGTGCTGTTTCAAACGCTGGAGTCAACCGGGCAGCCTGAAGATCGCGGCATGGGCTTAAGTATCGCCAAACGAATCGTTGAGTTCTATAGTGGTAGAATCTGGGTAGAATCAACACTGGGTGAGGGGGCGACATTTATCTTCACGCTTCCAGTCGCGTTCACCACCTGAAGGCGCACCATCGAGTAATCCAAAGCAGAAGGCGCAGAAAGACCGTGATCTCCATTTTGCTCGTCGAAGATGATCGCATCGATCAGATCGCCTTCCGGCGCATGGTCGATCAGGAAGCGCTCGATTACGATTACTGTATCGCCGGCTCTATCAGCGAAGCGCGCGTCCTGCTGGCGACCCGCCGATTCGATCTCATCATCGCCGACTATCATCTGGGTGACGGCACGGCGTTCGACATGCTCAAAGCCCGCGAAGATGTGCCCCTGATCATCGTCACCGGCGCGGGCAGCGAACGCATCGCCGTGCAAGCCATGAAAGCCGGAGCCTGCGATTATCTGACCAAGGACAGCGCCCGCAGCTACCTGACCATGCTGCCGTTCATCGTCGAAAACGCGGTGCAGCGTTCCATCGCCGAACGCGAAGCCCGCGACACAATGCGCGAACGCATCCGCCGCAAGACGCTCGAAGACTTCGTGCACACCGCCTCGCACGATCTGATCACCCCGATCACCACGATGGGCACGTCGCTGCACCTGCTGGCGCGCTTCGCCCAGAAGCAGGTCGACCTTACGGCGGACCCGGTCCTCAACAGCGCCGCGCTCAGCGAAAATGCCGGCAAGATCGAACAGCGCTGCATCCTCCTTCAGGATGAACTCGGCCGCCTGGAACAGATCGTCATGGACCTGCTGGAGATGGTCAAAGCGGACAGCCTGGACGAACTGCCACTTGAAACCGTCGAACTTAACCTGTTGATCGCCCAGGTCGTTCAGATAAAGCAGGAACACGCCCGACGCAAGCGCCAGGCGCTGGCATTCACCCCCACGCCAGAGCCGTTGATCGTCGAGGCGGGCGTGCACGAGCTGATGTCGGTGGTGCGCAAACTGGTGCGAAACGCCATCGACTACACGCCAGATCACGGCTATATCGCCGTTTCGACCGCCAGAATCGACAACGAGGTCATGATCGCCGTCGTGGATACCGGCGACGGCATTCCGGAAGACGATCTGCCGCGCATCTTCGAGCGTTTCTACCGGGTGAACCGGGCGCGCACGATGACCGCTGGCGGCAGTGGGTTGGGCTTGGCGATTGTCAAGCGCCTGGTCGAACTGCATCATGGACGCATCGAAGTCGAAAGTAAGCTCGGCGAAGGGAGCGCCTTCCGCGTCTTCCTGCCGGCGCTGCTGACCGACTAATGCGTATTTGATAATTCATCAACGCTCTCGTAGGGGCGGCTCGCGAGCTGCCCGCGCTGCCTGAAAGATCGTCACGGTTACGGCGGGCGCGTCGCGACGCGCCCCTACCAAGGGCAATTTTCAAACTCCCTCTAGAGGCTGTAATGCACTTTGCCCCCTCATCCCCCAACCCCTTCTCCCCGCTTGTGTGGGAGAAGGGGAGATTTGCGCGGGGGTTTTGTCCCTCTCCCCGTTCACGGGGGAGAGGGACGGCTTGCGCAGCAAGCAGGGTGAGGGGAAATGAAATGCGATGAAGTTCATAACACCCTCCAAAGTTCGTCCGCGAAACCTGTTTTGTTCATTCGCCGCACGGTGTGTTAAAATTGCTTAATCATTGGTTTGTTTGCTTAATGAAGAAAGAGGAAAGGGTTCAATTTCATGACGCTGAGGAAATTCGTCATCTTTCTGATCGCCGCCGCACTGCTGATTGCTGCTGTGCCCACGTTTGCCCAGGACAGCACGCTGACCGTCCTCTGCACGCCGCAGGAGGACTGGTGTGTCGCGATGACCGAAGCCTTTGAGGCGGAGACCGGCATCGACACCAATTACGTCCGGCTGTCCTCCGGTGAATCGCTGGCGCGCATCCGCGCCGCCGCCGCCAACCCGGAATTCTCGGTCTGGTGGGGTGGTCCCGCCGACGCCTTCATCGCCGCTGCCGGCGAGGGATTGATCGAAGCCTACGACTCGGCGAACGCGGCGGCGATCCCCGAAGCCTACAAGGGCGCGGATGGCATGTGGACCGGCGTGTATGTTGGCGCGCTCGGCTTCTGCTCCAACGTCGATGTCCTGGAAGAGCTGGGCGTGGAAGCGCCGACTTCCTGGGACGACCTGCTCGCCCCTGAGCTTCAGGGCTTCGTGGCGATGGCGCACCCGGCGACTTCCGGCACCGCCTTCACCGCCTTCTGGACCATCGTGACGCTGCGCGCCGACGCCCTGGAAGCGGCGGAAGCTGGGACCGGCTACGATGAGAACGGCGCTCCGACCGAGGCAGCCGTAGACGCCGCCTTCGAATACTATGCAGCGCTGAACAACAATATCCTCCAGTACACCCGCTCTGGCTCGGCGCCCGGGTCGCTGGCGGGACAGGGCGAGATCGCCGTCGCCATCATCTTCTCGCACGACTGCACGAAGCTTCAGCAGGAAGGCTTTGAGGGCATCCTGACGACGACCTTCCCCGAAGAAGGGACCGGCTACGAGATCGGCGGCATGGCGATCATCGCCGGTGCGCCGGAACCGGATGCGGCGCGCCTGTGGTACGACTGGGCGCTGACAGCAGCGGCTCAGGAGCTGGGACCGACGGTCAATTCGCTCCAGCTTCCGACCAACCCGGACGCCGCCGTCTCTGAACTGGCGGTCGATCTGAGCCAGATTAACATCATCGCCTATAACTTCCAGGCAGCCGGCGCGAGTCGCACGGCTATCGCCGAGCGCTTCGACGCGGAAATCGCGGCGGCGCCGACCGAATAGCGACTAGTCTTCGCTTGCAGCCATCACGGACCAGCAGCCCCATCCGCTTCACGCGGGGGGCTGCTTTTTGTTAGAAGCTGACCGAGCGACAAGGCGTGTCTGCAAACCCGGTTTTCACACAACCTCCCCCCCTGCCCCTCTCCAAGTGGAGAGGGGCGGTTGAGCGCAGCGAAACGGGGTGAGGTGAGCAGTTTGCAGACAGACCCTGGTCGCAGCAGCGCGAATGAAGCCGGGTGAAAGACGAGGCGCGCCTCGCCCCTGCCGTGCTGCTGCTCAGTCCTCAGTCCTTTGCCCTCAGCCCTAGTTTCAGAGGAGGGTGTGTTGCAGAGCATCACGCAGAGCCAACAATCGCGAAAACTTCGGGCGATCCTCAAGGACCCCCTGCTGGTCATTACGCTGCTCCTGTCGATCTTTTTTGTCATCATCGCCATCGTCTTGCCCCTGGCGGCGATGATCCGGGAAGGCGTCTCTGAGGCGGGGTTGCCCCTTTTCCAGCGCTACCTCGGCGATGCCGTCTACCAGACGATCATCCTGAATACGCTGGTCATGGGCACGGTCGTGGGCGTGGTCGGGACCGCCGTCGGCTTTCTCTTCGCCTTCGTCCAGGTCCGGCTGCGCGTGCCGTTCAAACGGCTGATCCACCTGATCGCGCTGATCCCGGTCATCTCGCCGCCGTTCGCCGTCGCCACCGCCGTCATCGTCCTGTTCGGGCGCAGCGGCACGATCTCGCGCGGGGTCTTCGGCGTCCGCTACGACATCTACGGGCTGGATGGGCTGACGCTGGTGATGTGTCTTTCCTTCTTCACCGTCGCCTATCTGAACCTGCGCGGCATGATGGAAGCGCTCGACCCGGCGCTGGACGAAGCCGCCACCAACCTCGGCGCGAACAAATGGCGCATCTTTCGCACCGTGACCCTGCCCATGCTGCTGCCGGGAATCGCCAGTTCCTTCCTGCTGCTGTTCGTCGAAGCCATCGCCGACCTGGGCAACCCGCTGGTCATCGGCGGCAACTATGAGGTGCTGGCGACGCGCATCTATGTGACCATCATCGGCTTGTACGAGACGACCGGAGCCGCCGTCCTGTCGATTATCCTGCTGGTCCCCTCGCTGACCGTGTTCATGATCCAGCGCTACTGGATCGGACGCATTCGCGTGGTCTCGGTCACCGGCAAGCCTTCCGGCACGCCGCAGACCATCGATCATCCGCTGGTGCGCTGGGTGCTGTATGCCGTCGTGCTGGTGGTCTGCGCGCTGGTCGTGCTGATCTACGGGACGATCATCACCGGGGCGTTCGTGCAGGTCCCCGGCGTGCGCTGGGATTTCACGCTCGATCACTTCGATTTCGTCATCAACGGCATCGGTTCTCAGGCGATGCGCGACACGTCGGCGCTCTCTGCCCTGGCGACTCCCATCGCC
>JAEURA010000066.1 GCA_016789005.1 Anaerolineae bacterium | reverse complement strand
CAGCAGCGGGCGCAGCCGCGCCCCGACCGCCAGCGCCACGCCGACCACCAGCGCAGCCGCCAGGGCGCGGGGCATCCAGACGGCGGTCTGCTGCATTCGACGGCGGCGGTCGTAGCGCCGCAGCGCCGACGACAGCCTGTCAAGCGGATCCGCTTCCGGCAGGCTCCCACCGGTGATTTCAACCTTGGAAACCAAAGCTGTCCCTGCGCTCATGAGCTTTCGAAGTCCTGGCTGGCTTTACGAATGGTCAGCGTGATCAGCACTGCCGACGCGCTGAGGTACAGGATGGTGAACAGCACCCAGGGCGAGACCATCGGGATGGTGCTGCCGTCGCTGCGCAGCGTGTAGTTGTAGAACGCCAGCACCCGCTGATCGATCAGCAGCGACTGCGCGCTGATCCCGGCGGCGGCGGGGTTGACGCTGGTCAGCAGCAGATCGATGTAGCGCAGCAGCGCCTCCATCGGCGGTGAAGGCAGCGCCCCCTGGCGAATGAACAGCAGATCGTTGAGGATGTTGATGATCACCGAGATGACCACCGGCACGATGAACATCACCGCCAGCGCCGCGCCATACGCCCGCGCGCTGGCGACCAGCGTTCGAGGCAGCGCCGCCGAGAAATAGATACCGACCGTGCCGAGCAGCACCGCCGTCACCAGCAGCAGCAGCACCGACAGGGCGATCTCCGCCTCGCTGATGCCACCGAACAGGAAAGCGAGGCTTTGCAGCGGGATGCCGGAGAGCAGCAGGAGCACGATGTAACTCAGCGCCGCCTCCAGCTTGCCGATGACAAAAGTAGCTTTCGCCAGCAGCGTCGTTTGCAGCAGATCGTAGGTCTGGCGTTCGCGCTCGCCGGTGATCGCCCCAGCGGTGAAAGCGGGCGCGATGAACAGGATCAGCAGCAGCTCGATGGCGGCGATGCCGAAGAACAGCACCCGCCCGATCTCGCCCGCCGCCGCCGAACCGGTCCCGCGCGCGAACGAGCCGAAGACCAGATAAAGCAGCAGGGCGATAGCGCCCATCAAGCCGAGATAAATCGAAATGACGGCGAAAGCGCGAAAGCCGCGCATGCGCCCCCGCAGTTCCTTGAGCATGACCGGGTTGATGCGAAAGGCGCGCAGGTCGGTCAGCATCATGCGCCCGGCGACGACGATGACGATGATGCCGGGCAGCCCCGGCGTGAAGCCGAGCAGGATCACCCCCGCCAGCGCCAGCGCGATCAGCAGCACCAGGAGCGGGACCACCCAGACTTCCCGCGCCAGTACCGCCACCATCGCCACCAGCAGCAGGCTGGTCGCTGCCAGCGCCAGCAGGATCAGGATCGCCAGGGCGGTATCGCTGGAGCCGGTGTAGGTGTAAAGCAGGATGCTTTTCAGCATATCCGGCAGATCGCGCGCTGCACCCAGCCCGGCGAGCGCGCCGCACAGGAAGATGATCGCGGCGAAGACGCCGTAGGCAATCGCGCCGACCTGCAGGACGCCGGCGGCATCAGTCAGCATGCGTTCGCGGGGAGTGCGCTCATCGAGCGCGCCGGTCATGGCGCTCATGATCAGGAGACGATCCCTTTGGTGACCCGCATGAACATCGCTTCCAGGTCCTTGGTCTCCTCGCTGAAGCCCAGGATCGCCACGCCAGAGGCGCTGATCGCCTGGCTGAGCGCCGCCACGCCGTCGTCATCGCCGGCGAAGTCGATGCGCAGGGGATGACGCCCGGCTTTCGCCTCCAGGTCAACCGACCCCAGCACCCCCGGCGTCGTCGCCAGAAGTCGTTTGACGCTTTCGACGGCTTCCGGGCTGCGCAGGATGACGGTGATCTCGCGGTGCGGCTGAAGCTGAGCGCGCATCTCGTCCATGCTGCCCTGGGCGATCAGCTCACCGGCTTCGACGATGCCGATGTGCGTACAGATTTCGCTGACATCGGCGAGGATGTGGGTCGAGAAGAAGATCGTCTTGCCCATCCGCGCCAGTTCGACCAGCAGCTCGCGGATTTCCACGCGGGCGCGCGGGTCGAGACCGGAAGCCGGCTCGTCCAGGATCAGCACCTTCGGGTCATGCGCCAGGGTGCGCGCCAGCGAAAGGCGCTGCTTCATGCCCCGGCTCAGCTTGTCAACCATGTCGTCACGGCGGTGCGTCAGATCGACCAGCTGCAGCAGATCATCGATCAGACGTTTGCGCTCGTTTTCCGGGATGTCGTAGCAGGCGGCGAAGAAATCGAGGTACTCCCAGACGCGCATATCGTCGTAGACGCCGAACTCGTCGGGCATATAGCCGATGGCGCGGCGGACAGCGCGCGGCTCGTGCGTGACCGAACTGCCGGCGACGAACGCCTCGCCGCTGGTCGGGCGGGTGAGCGTGGTCAGCATCCGCATCGTGGTGGTCTTGCCCGCGCCGTTGGGTCCGACGAAGCCGTAGATCGCGCCTGAAGGGACCTGAAGGGACAAGCCGTTGACGGCGGTGAACTTGCCAAAACGTTTGACGAGGTTCCTCGTCTCGATGATGTACTCGGTCATGAGAGTTCCGTTTGTGCTAACACCGGCGCGCGGCGATCATCTTCCGCCAAAGTCAATAGCATCGAACGACGCATTACGTTCAATTTTCCGCCTCACTACGGCGCAATGCCAATGATCAGCACCGGAATATCGATGCTGGAAACGCCCCGATGCTCTAGGTCCCACACGAACTACTCAAAATACGATACCCCTGTGGACATTTCGTTGGCAAAGTCTTTGACGGGGACAATCTCAATACCAACGTCGATCACATTCAGGTTGTGAAAGATCGTCATCTTGGCGCAGACGTTGTAGACCATGAACGCGTACTTCCCAAGCTGAACCTCGACGCCGACGCGATCTTTGACAAAATCCATCTCGCGAAACGCCCCGCGAAAAGTGCTCTGAGGGCGATAATCAGGTGTGTAGTGCTCGGACGAATAATCGCAGGATTCGCGACGTCTCGTCCAGCCTCGCGGCGCAAACGCCGATTCAAAGGCTTTGTTCAATGTGCGAGGACTGTAGAGACTGCGTCCCTTCATTGTCTTCTCGGCGCTGATCTTCGTCTTGGCAAGCGGACCATCCACCGAGCGAATGATCGAGATCACCTCATTCAAATGAGCGCCATACTGGGCTTCGATGATTTCGCGTCCGCCATTGAAAGAGTACATCCCGGCGATAATCACGCTTCGTCGTCCTTCTCGTGCTGTAACCATTCCTGAGGCGTCTGGGTCACTTTCTCCCGTCCAGTCGGTTGATGCACCGGTCTGCCGAGCGGGCGAGTCTTCAGCGTACCGTTGAAGTGATCGCCGATTCTGTGAACTGCCGTTTCAAGATACTGAGGCTCCTTTTCACAGCCCATGACACGCCGATTGTGACGCAGCCCGGCGATAAGGCTCGAACCCACGCCCGCGAACGGATCGAAGACCCAATCATCCTCCTGAGTCAGAGCCAGCACACAGCGTTCAACCAGTTCGACAGGAAACTGGCAGGGATGCTCGGTCTTTTCGGGATGGTTAGATTTCACATTGGGGATGTCCCACAGACAGCTTTCCCAATCTTCTGCAACAACCTCCCAGATGTCCGACGGATTCTTGCCTTTCGGATTTCCTGACGGCTGTCCTCGCTTGTCTCCTTTGTAGTGCAGCTTTCCCGGATATTTTGACGGGACGCGCACTTCATCCAGGTTGAAGATGTACTGCTTGCTCTTGGTGAACCACAGCAGCGTTTCGTAGCGCCCTGAGAACCGTTTTGAGGCATGAAGTCCGTGCCCAAAATGCCAGATCACGCGATTCCGTAGAGACAATCCATGCTGCTTGAATAGTCCATAATAGTAGATATCGAGCGGAAAGACCTCGCCATCTTGAACGTAGTTGCCAACCTGCCAGCAAATGCTGCCATCATCGGCGAGCAGATCGATCAATCCTTCGATGATCGCGCTTTGGGTCTCAAGATAGCGCTCAATCGATGTGCGACTCTCATAGCTCTTGCCCAGGTTGTACGGCGGCGAAGTGACAATCAGCCTGACGGATCCAGATGGGACCGTCTTCAGGTAGTCCTCGACCAGTCCAGGGTACAGCACGATGCGCGCATCCGGCTGATAAGCGCTGTGAATCTCGTAGGTTACGGGAAAAAGCGGCAGGGTCATATCTGCCATCGCGTTTCACTCGATCCTGACATTTGTTCGATACTCGTCCCTATCATAAGGCATTTCGGGGCAAAACTGCGTTATGAGGTGAGTGGAAGCGCTGGCGCGTTCACAACCGTCCCACCATCGACACATTGATCCGTCCGATGCGCAGAAAACCGGCGATGTCGTCGGCGATCAGACGAATCTGGATCATGTTCTGCGGACCCAGATAGGCATCCGGGTCACGCACCGAAACGACCTCGTTGACCATGCGCACGGTCTCCCATTCCGCCCGCTCCCAGTTCCAGAGCTGGACGGGGAAATCGCGCGCGCCGATGTTGACGTTATCGACCTGCACGATCAGCTCGCTCACCTCGCTGAGGATGGCATCCGGGAGCGGGGCGAAGCGCAGCGAGGCGATCTCGCCGGGCTGCATGGTCAGGCTGAGCGGCGAGACGTCGCCCATCATCTGCGATTCCATCGGCGACCAGACGAAGCGTTCAGCCGGGATGACCACTTCTCCGCTCGTCGCCTGAACGCTGCTTTCCAGTTCGATCAGGTAGAGCGCGCGGTCGTTGGCGTTCCAGTTCGCCCCGACGAGCCGGTTGTTCAGCGGCACGGCATCCGCCCAGCCCGCCAGATAGACCCGGTCGCCGCGCCCGGTGGCATCGAAGTAGTCTTCGATCAGCGCCGTCAGCAGCCATTGACGGCGGCGCAGCTCCTGATCGGCAGCCGAAAGGTCGCGCAGCGTCCGCCGGGCGATATTGGCGTCATACTGGCGCGTCCCCAGGATGTCGATAACCGTCTGCTTGGAACCGCTGCTGCCGGCGATGCGCATCGAAAAGAACGGACTCGTCGCCGTCGAAGCCCGCCGCGCTGCCGAGGACATCGCTTCGCCGGGGAGGATGATCTCGAAATCGTGCCGTCCGCCGGGGAGGATCGACGCATCCAGGTACAGCGCCACGCCGCGCACCAGCAGGACCGGCTCCGTCAGCGTCAGATCAGAGTCGTTGCGCAGCGAGCCGCGCACAATCTGCTGTCCGGCGATGGCGGGATCGTAGGCGAAGACCGCGCTGCCGCTGATCGCCGGCTTGGGAATCGAACCGGCGGCGTTGAAACCCCCGACGAAGCTGGCATCGACGTTGAAATCTTCAGCCTCGAAGTCGTCGGTCTGCACGATGTTGATGTTCGCCTGGACGCTGCGCGTGAGCAGGCTGGTGGTCAGCGGCGGACGCGGGATCGGACGGAAGGTCACCCCTTCCAGATCGCCCGCTTCGACGGCGAAGGTGTAGGCGGCGCGCTTGGGCGACAGCAGTCCCAGCAGCGCATCGACCCGCGCCCGGTCGGCATCCTGCCAGGAGCGAACGACCGTCAGGCGGCTGAGCGTGACTTCGTTGCCGCGCAGGTTTGCCCCCAGCGTGTACGCCAGGGCGCTGAAGACGAAGATGAGGACCGGTATCGTCACCCATGCCCATTCGCGGCGGTTAAGGCGCGATAGGATGAGGTAGTTGAGCGGTCCAACCAGGGCGATGTACAGGGCGAGAAAACCGAACAGAGGCAGCACGTCGGGCAGTGGATCGAAGCCGGGCAGGATCTCGGCGGCAACGGCGGCAGCTTCCCAGCCGATGAATCCGTTGCCCCAACCGGGCAGCGGCTCAACCGTCGTCAGCAGAGTCGTCCACAACACGCCGACGCTCGTCCACCCGCGCAGCGGGGCGCTGTTCGGATCAACCGCCAGATAATCGACGACGCCGTCGCCATAACCCTGCCGGCTGATCAGCGGCAGCGCTTCGCCGCCATCCTCCAGCGACACCAGCGCCTCTGCTTCAGGGGCGAGCGTCCCGGTGGCGACGACGGCGGCGGCTGACGGAAGGTTATCGTCGCGCAGCCAATCCGCCAGCGCGCGCAGGTCGGGCACGCTGCGCGAATCGTTGGGGACCAGGGGCAGCAAACCGCTCAGTGTGGCGGCGGTCGCCTGCCAGTTGACGCCGCCGGCGACGATCAGGTGTCCGCCGGATGCGACCCAATCCGCCAGCGCGCGCACCTGCCCACTGTTCAGGCTGCTCGTATCGGCATCGGCGATCAGGATGGCATCGACGGCATCGAGGATGGCAAGCCGGTCGGGCAGATCAGCAAGCGCCATGTTCGCCTGATACACCGCCGCGCCAGTATCCGCGCCGGTCAGGTCTGTCGTGCCGACGGCAGACTCGGTGATCACCAGATAGAGGGGATCGAAGGTGCTGATGGCGCGCAGCGGGGCGCTTTGCTGGGCGATGACGCGGTCGTCTTCCAGCAGTTCGACGCGCACCTGTCCGGTCGATGCGCGTGCGCTGATGTAGAGCGTGACGATCTGCCTTGCGCCGGCGGCGAGCGACACCGGTGTGCTGGTGGTGTTGAGGACTCCGACGCTCGTCTCTGGGCGAATGACCAGCCTGCCGCTGAGAGCGTCGCCGTCATTGCGCAGCTGAACGGTCACCGGCAGCCACTCCGAATCGCGGAAGTAGGTGGCAAAACCCGCCTGCACCGTCAGACCGACGCCGTTCACCGTTTCGTCGTCATCCTGAGCGCCGACTGCCGCGCCCGGAAGGAGGAGCAGCAGCGTCAGCGCCACCCGCCAGAGCCAACGTTTCATAGCATTTCACCCTATGGAAAAACGACAGCAAACCCCTATAACGCAATCGCGGGCAGACGGTTGTGTCTGCCCGCCAAGATGAACGGCAGATCAAAACTTATCGATAGCCCGCCCAATAGCCCTCCGGTGTATATTCGGCGTCGCAGTACGTCCACTGACCATTAAACCGGGCGTAGCCGGGTTCAAACGTCGCACGGAAGCGCCCCCACCATTTGACGCCCTCCAGTTCGGTCTGGCATGTCACGCCCGAACCCATCGGCTGCACCCAATAGCCCTCGATGTTATAGGCATCGATCTGTTCGAAATAGATGAACGCTTCGTTATTGTTCAGGGCATCGCCATAGGTGGCGACGCCAGGGGTGAATTCCATATCGCCGAAGCTGGAACCCCATTTGCCATACATATCCGGGTAGGTGACAGCGCCTTCGACGGTGGCGGTGGGGATGGGCGATGTCGTCGGCGCAGGCTGGACCCCATTGACGACGCGGAAGCTGGCGTTGAACTGTCCCGGCGTCGGGAACGTCTCGGACGTGATGCCGTTGGCGCTGCTGCCGGGATAAGCCATTTCGCCGGGGAGAATCTCGATGGTGACTAAACCGCCTTCCACCAGTGTGATCGCGCCCGCGTGGACGCCCGCCGTGCAGATGGATGATCCTTCGATGTAGACGCCAGTCCCCCAAATTGGCGCGGCGAAGCCGTTTGCCGGGCAGTAAAAATTGAATTGACTGCCTTTGGCGGCGCGATGCCAGAACGCCGTGTCGCTCCACGTGACGAGGGGGGCATTGCAAACGATCTGCGCCGTCCACGACAAGGCGGTGCTGACCCCGGAGGTCAACTGGCAGACGGCTGTACCGACGATGGACACGCCATCGGGGCGGATCGTGCCTGTGTGGGTGCAAGTGAGCGTTCCCCAGACGTTCGGGTTATCAACTCTGTCTACCACCACCGAATTCCCGTTGATGGTGATGTTCAGGTTGCTGCTGACATCGTCCTGCTGCCAGAACGCCCCGCGCCCGAAAAAAGCATTCCCCCCCATCGGCTCCCAGATCGAGTGCCAACCGCCGCCTTCTACGATCCAGTACTGCTGTTCTAGCCCACATGTGGAGCCGGGCAGCAGGTTTTGGGCAGCGGCACTCGGCACGGTGAGCGCCGCGCCGATCAGTACCAGCAAAAATAACGTGTGCAAGCGAGGCAGCTTCATGACGCACGTTCCCTTGTCATCGTACGATGTTTGAATTATGAGGGGGGATTTTCGGAGGTGTCAAGCAATGTGAACGGCAGGAGAGTCGCCTGAAAATACAGGCTCATCTCATCGAATGGGTAGACAATCCCAAACCACTGCTCGACCGCGATCCGTAACACACTGGTTGTTTAATATTCCCGCACACTCACATGTAAATCCGCCCGGCGACATTCATGCAGGCGCTGCCCAATCTGTTGGCGCTGTTCATCCGTCAATTCGTTCGCGTTCTTGCCATGCCACCCGGAGCGCCATCCGTTCAATCCCTTCGCCCGGTACACCATCGCCCCCTGACGAAACGTCCTTTCCCCGGCTCCCGTCATGTTCCAAATGTCCACTGGATGTGTTTCCGGAACCCCACGAGTAAATGTGAGGGGATTCTAACAACAAATGCAGCCTGTGGATACCAGCGCATTTTTCCCAATGGGACTATTATTGAGTCGGAAACCATAAGTCAGGCGGCAGCTAATGTCCGCCGCCTTCGCTCTGATCCGCACTCTTCCCCACCGCTCATCGCACACCCCTGACTCGTGGCATAGGGTCCGCATCGCAGCATCCTCGCAACACAGTTGATCTACCTGGGAACGCCGAATTACGTTCATCGGTCAGTTGAACGAGAAGGCAGGATTCCATATGAGTGTGCTACGACGTATCACGTTACTTTTCGGGCTGGTCATCGCCCTGCTGCTCGGCATCACCCTCGTCCAGGCGCAGCAGCGCAGCGACATCTGTCCTGGGGTCGTCAATGAAGCGCTGGCGCAGCTTTCCCCCAACTGTGCTCAGCTGGGGCGAAACGTCGCCTGCTACGGCTTCAACGCCGTTGAAGCCTCTTTCAACGCCGAGACGCCTCCAGACGCCTTCACCGAGACCGACGACCGCGTCGATCTGCTGGCGGTGAATGCGATCCGCACCGGAGGGCTTGATCTGGTGGAGGACACCTGGGGTTTGAGCCTGCTCAACCTGCAAGCTAACCTTCCGGAAGCCATGCCGGGACAGGGCGTGATCTTCGTCCTGCTGGGGGGCGTCGAAGTCGAAGGCGGAGTCCAGCCGGAAGGGGCAGTCATCCCGAACCAAACCTACTCCTTCACCACGACGGCGGGAACTTCGCTGCTGAACGTGCCGGAAGAGACGGGCTGGTACGAAACACGGGCGCTGGCAAATATTCCGGCAGGCGTCGTCCTGCAGGTCGATGCCATCAGCCGCGAAGGAGGCTGGGTGCGCACCGCCTACGCCGATCAGCCGGGATGGGTCCCCCTGAGCGCCGTGCAGGGTGACATCACCCCACTGCCGGTCGTCACCAAGTACACCTATACGCCGATGCAGTCGTTTTACTTTCGCGTCGGCATCGGTGGAGTCTCCTGCGACGAGGTTCCATCCGTGCTGCTGGTCCAGGGTCCGCGCGATGTGGAAGTCAATCTGCGCGCCAACGGAGTCAGTCTGCGGGTGACCTCCACCGCCTTACTGCGCACCCTTCCTGCTGGCGAACCGATGGGCACAGCGACCGAGATCATCGCCATCTCCGGCTTGGTCAGAGTCTACCCGGACATGCCCAATGAGATCGTCATCCCACCGGGTTACTCCGCCGTCCTGCCGATGTGCGGGCGGCTGGTCAGCCTGGGCATCGAAGGCGACGCCGATGAGCGCGGGCGCTGCGGCGAAGGCTATCTGCGCCGGCTTTCGGCGGCGGAGCTGGAGTCATTCAGGCTGATCGAGTCGATCCCGCTGAGCCTGCTGCACTACGAGCTCGAGATCCCCTTCGAAGCGCAGAGTTCTCCCGCCAACCTCACCGATCCGCGCTTCCTGGTCATCGATCAGCAGAACTTCGCCGCCGTACAGGAGCGCTGCCGTACCGGCGGACTGCCGCAGGCGATCTGCGCGCAGTATGGGTTCACCGCAGGCGCGCCGCTGCCGACGGCGACGCCCCCAGCCGGGTTCCAATTGCCGCTCCTGCACCGACCGTAGACAGCGCGATGAACGCCGCGATGCTGGCTGCCTGCCCCAACGGCTGAAGCACGATCAGCAGCAGTGCCGCCGCTACGATCAATCCGCCGACAGCCGCTGCCACAATGGGCGGCTGTTCGTTTTCGCCCTCTCCTGTCAGCCGAATACCGATGATCAGGGCAAGCGCGATCAGCCCGATCCCCGTCAACAGCAGCCCGCCGATGAGCGCGACGACGTAGACCGGAAGCGCGACCAGACCGATCACCGAGACTGTGCCGAGCAGCACGATCTCCGCGCCGGTCAGCCCGGCGATCAGGGCGAGGAGCGCTGCGCCGGTCAGCGCGCTGTGCAGCGGGCGGCGGCGCATAGCGCGAGCGACGCGGGCGACGCGCGCCGGCTGCACCGTGACGACCAGCGGCGCGAAGGCGGTCAAGCCGACCAGCGCCAGGATGATCAGCAGAATGTCGGGCAGCAGCGCAGGGACCGGGCTGACCGGCGCGCCGGACTGGACGGCAGAGCGCAGCGCCCTGAGGTTGGCGAAAGGATCGACCGAGCTGGGCGGGCAGGCGGCGACGCGGCTGGCTGCGCGCAGATCGCTGAAGCGATCAGCGCACACCGCCGGGTCGGCGTCGAAAGTCGCATCCGCCGCAATCGTCAGCGCGTCGGCGTCAATCAACGTCTCCCCGTGTATTGCGCCGGAGAGACGAACTTCGTCCGCCAGGATGTGCAGCCTGCCGCCGACCTGCACCCCATCCAGCGTGATCTGAGGCGCGAGGATGGTCAGGTCGCCGCTGATCTGCCCCGCGAAGATGACATTTTCGCCCACCAGCGAGGCGCTCCCGGCGATCTGAGCGCCCGGCTCGATGGTGATTGACGATGACGCCACCACCAGATCGCCTGCATACGCCTCGCTCAGCGTGTAGCTGCTCACGATGATCACCCCGCTGGAGAGGTTCTGCTGCGTGATCGTCTCGCGCGCCAGCAGCGCCAGGGTCAGCACCAGGGCAGCGGCGGCGAACACAAACAGGAAGATGCGCAGCCGGTTCATTGCGCCTCATCTCGCTCGTCGAGCGCCCCGGAATCCCAGTCATCGTCCCAGCGAAAACGGATCAGCCAGATGACGGCGATAGGCACGAGGGCGAGGAGCAGAAGCGACGCCTCCGGCGCGTTGGTCATCACGTCCTGCGCGCCGTCGATCAGCGCTTCCAGTGCGCTCATCAACGCACCGATCACCAGCACAACCTGTCCCACCAGCCCGCTGAGGATGGTGGCGCTGCTGACCGCCGAGATGATCAGCCAGCCTGCCACCGCCAGCAGCGGCGTCAGCAGCAGCGCGACGGCAGCCAGCCCAATCGCCAGCGCCGCCGATGAGCCGCGCAGCCGTTCGGGCGAGAGGTTTTCGGCGAGCCGCGCCATGATCTTGAGCGCCAGGTTTTCCGGCGCGGGTTCCAACGGGGCGGCGCGCAGCAGGCGGTCGGTGCGGCGCAGGCTGTCGAAAGCAGCGCTGTCCGCGTCGTCCAGTTCCAGCCGGCTGCGCAGGTCGTCAAGCGCTTCGCTGTCGAGGTTTTCGTCGAGCGCCTCGTGCATTCGCATGAGGCGGCGGTTCGGTTCGTTCGCCATTACGCATTCTCCAACAACAGCGTCAATGCACCGGGGATGCTTTTCGGATCTTCGATCAGTTCGGCAAGCATCTGCCGAGCACGGAACAATCGACTCTTGATCGCGCTTTCGGTGGTTTCGAGCATGTCGGCGATCTCGTTGTACGAATAGTCGTACCAGTATCGCAGGACAATGGCGGCTCGGTAATCTGCCGGAAGCTTATCCAGCAGCCGCTGGACGGCTTCGCTTTGTTCCCGCGTGATCGAGGCTTGTTCCGGCTCCGGCTCATCACTGCTGAGGGTCAGACTGGGCATCGGATCATCTATCGACATCAGCTTCATGCGCCGTCGTCGCAGACGGTCGATGCAGTGATTCGAAGCGATGGTCAGCAGCCATGTCTTGAACGACCGCGACGGGTCGTAACGCGACAGGTTCAGGTAGGCGCGCAAAAACGCCTCCTGAGCCGCGTCTTCGGCTTCGACGCGGTCGGAGAGTATGCGGTAGCACAGGTTGAAAACAGAGTCCTGGTAAGTGTAGACCAGTTCCGCAAAGGCATCCTGATCGCCTTCCAACGCGGCTTGGATCCACTCCAGGACTACAGGATCGGTGGCAGACACATTCGGAACTCCGGGCGGCTTTCACCGCGCACTGACCGCATCCTCAGCCGGTGATTATAACGCCTGTACGCTGTGGCAGGGGGTAAAGTTGCGAAGTTGTTTCAAATGATGTTACTGCCGCCTCGGCATACGCCGGGGCGGCAGCCATGATAGGGGCTAGAGCAGGTCTGCAAACCCGGTTTTCACACAACCTCACCCCCTGCCCCGCTCCAATTGGAGCGGTTGAGCGCAGCGAAACGGGGTGAGGTGAGCAGTTTGCAGACAGACCCTAATTACAGCAGTCCGGCTTCCTGCTCCGCCTGGCGCAGAGTCTCGTCGAAGATGCGCAGCCCGGCGTCCACCGTCTCGCGCTCGATCATCAGCGCCGGGCAGAAGCGCAGCGTGCTCTCGCCCGCACCGAGGATCAGCAAGCCGTTCTCCAGGGCGATCCGTTCGACGCGGTTGCGCAGCTCTTTCGCCGGCGTATGCGCCTCATCAAGCACCAGCTCCGCGCCGACCATCAGCCCGCGCCCGTCGATGCGCCCGTGCTTGAGCGCAGGGTGATGTGTGCGCATCTCTTCCAGCGTCTCCATGATGTATTCGCCCTGATCGGCGGCGTTCTGCATGTAGCCGCGTTCGATCAGATCGAGCGTCACCAGCGCCGCCGCGCAGGAGATCGGGTTTCCGCCGAAGGTCGTGCCGTGCGCGCCGGGGGGCCAGCTCATGACGTGTTCGCGGGCGATGATCGCGCCGAGGGGCATGCCGCTGGCGATCCCTTTCGCCGAACAGACGATATCCGGCTCGACCCCGAAGTGCTGAATCGCCCACCATTTGCCCGTGCGTCCGATGCCCGACTGCACCTCATCGACGATCAGCAGGATGCCGTAATGGTCGCAGATGGCGCGCAGCTGCTGGACGAAGCGCGCGTCCGGCACGACGTAGCCGCCCTCACCCTGGATCGGTTCCAGGATGATCGCCGCGACCGATTCGGCAGGGACCACCTTCTTGAACAGCACATCTTCAATATAAGACGTACAGATACAGTTGGCTTCGCAGGCAGCCTGTTCGCGCCCGTGCAGGCAGCGGTAGGGATTGTTATACGGCACGTGGTGAACGCCGGGGACGAGCGGGAAAAATCCATCGCGCTGGACGACCTTGCTGGCGGTCAGCGAAAGCGCCCCCATCGTCCGTCCGTGAAATGCGCCGAAAAAGGCGATGATGTTGTGCCGGTCGGTGTACCAGCGCGCCATCTTGATCGCCGCTTCGACGGCTTCTGCACCGGAATTACACAGAAAGACGCGCGCCGCCTCGCTGAAGGGGGCGATCTGCGCCAGACGTTCGGCAAGGCGCACCTGCACTTCGTAGTAGTAATCCGTGCCGGCGATATGGACGAACTTCGCTGCCTGTTCCTGAATCGCCCTGACCACATCCGGGTGGCAGTGCCCGGTCGAATTGGTGGCGATTCCGGCGGCGAAGTCGATGTATTCGTTGCCGTCCACATCCCAGACGCGCGCCCCCAAACCGCGCTCGATCACGAACGGATAGCGCGGAACCATCGAACCGGACATGGTGGTGGTGTCACGGGCGATGATCTCGCGAGCCTTCACGCCAGGACGAACGGTCGTATCGACTGACATAGTATTCTCCAATGAATTGAACCTTCGCGCCGCTTGCGCGGTTGGGTTCTGCCCAACGTCACGTGAGCAGAACCCGGACATGCCGTCCATTATACGAGGTCGCCTGCAAGGGCGTCTATTGCCGCCCCTATAGCGTGGACTGACCGCCTGATGGTAAGCTTGAGTCGAAAAGCAGACGGGATCGGGCGTGACAAACGAGGAGCGAGCAGCGAGAGGGGACTCCCCCTCGATTCCTCATCCCTTGTTCCTCATCACTCATTCCTCCCCACCACAATCTCATCGAGGCAGAGAGAGTCTATGAATATCGCATTGATCGGGCTGGGCGCAGTGAATCGGGGTTTTCTGGAAATCCTGCGCGATAAAGGCGAAAGCCTGAAGGCGCAGTATGGGTTCGCCCCGCGCATCGTCGCCATCGCCACCCGCACGCGCGGCTGTCTGGTCGCGCCGGACGGCATGGACCCGGCATGGCTGCTCGCCGCCCAGGACCTGCGTTCCGAAGGCGCGGCGCGCGGCTGTGAGACCGGATGGGATGCGCTGCGCATCGCGCGCTCGGCGCCTGCCGATGTGGTGGTCGAAGCCACTCCGACCGACCTGACCAGCGCTCAGCCGGCGCTCGATCACTGCCGGGCGGCGATTGCCGGCGGCAAACATCTGGTGCTGGCGAACAAAGGACCGATTGCGCTCGCCTACGACGAGCTGCGACGGGCGGCGGCGCAAGCCGGCGTGCTGCTCCGTTTTGAGGCGACGGTGATGGCGGGCACGCCGAGTCTGCGACTGGGGATGCAGGCGCTCGCCGGCTGCGCGATTCGCTCGGCGCGCGGCATCCTGAACGGCACCACCAACTACATGCTGACGCAGATGGAAAACGGCGTCTCTTATGACGCCGTCCTCGCCGAGGCGCAGCGCCTCGGTTATGCCGAAGCCGACCCGACCGCCGATGTCGATGGCTGGGACGCCGCCGGCAAGGCGATCATCCTGGCGGCGGTGCTCTTCAATGTCCGCCTGACGCTCGACCAGATGCAGGTCACCGGCATCCGCGCCCTCACCCTTCAGGACATCGAGTCAGCGCGCGCCGCCGGCGAACGCTGGAAGCTGATCGCCGAGGTGACGCCCGAAGGGGGGAAAGTCGCGCCGGTTCGAATCGCGCTGTCACACCCTCTGGCAGGGGTCGCCGGGACGACCAACGCGGTGACTTTCAATACCGATCTGATGGGTGACATCACGCTGATCGGCGCGGGCGCAGGGCGTCTGCAAACGGGATTCGGAATTCTTTCAGATTTGCTCGACATTCATCACAGCAGAATGCCTATATAATTCACACTGTAGATGAATAGCAGTAGTATAGGGACAAAAAACCGATGGTCACCGCAAGGTTTGTTGAAACCAGCCCAGCGAAAGTGCCAAACCCACGCGCCCGCATCCTGGTCGTTGAGGATGATCTCAACCTCCTGGAAGGCATTCAGACTGTACTTGAGCTGGATCACTATGCGGTGGTCTGCGCCGAGAACGGCGTCCAGGCGGTCGAGGTGCTGCGCTCCACGCCGCTGCCCGACCTGATCGTCTCCGACATTATGATGCCGCAGATGGACGGTATCGAACTGCTGAAAGCCGTGCGCGCCGTCCCGGAATGGGTGCGCATCCCGTTCATCTTCCTGACCGCTCGCGGTGAACGTCAGGATATTCAGCGCGGCAAACAGCTCGGCGTCGATGACTATCTGGTCAAGCCGTTCGATGCCGAAGATCTGGTCAGCACCATTCGCAACAAGCTGCGCCGCTGGGAAGACCTGCAAATCTCCTACGAACGCAGCATGGAAGAGATGAAAAAGCGCATCCTGACCATCCTCAATCACGAGTTTCGCACCCCATTGACCTACGTCGTCGCCTATGCCGACATGCTGGAAGACGCCAAGCAGGCAGAGTACAACGAAGAAGAGATGGAAACCTTCCTGCAAGGGGTGAGCACCGGGGCCGTGCGCCTGCGACGGCTGATCGAAAACTTCATTCAACTGGTGGAGATGGAAACCGGAGACGCGCGAAAAACGTATGAAATGCGTAGAACGGCGATCACCGATGTGCGCGAGATGATTGAGGACGCTTATCGCGAACTGTTGAGCTGGCGCACGGTGAGCCAGGAAGTCAGCATCATGGTAGACCCGGTGCAGACTTTCGTCGCCGACGCGGCTTACCTGAGGACCGCGCTCGTCCAGTTGATCGACAACGCCGTCAAGTTCTCAGAGACCGATCGCGCTATCGTCATCGGCGCGCACATGGTCGAAGACAGCGTGTGTCTGTGGGTACAGGACCAGGGACGCGGTATCGATCCATCGGAACTGAAGCACATCTTCGAGACGTTCTACCAGATCAACCGTAAGCGCTTCGAAGACCCTGGAACCGGGACCGGGCTGTCCATCGTCCAGAAGATCGTCGAGCTGCACGGTGGCTATGCCGAGGTCGACAGCGCGCCGGGGATCGGCAGCCGCTTCTCGCTGTACATCCCTATGCTGCCTCGCACGGCGGGATGAACCGGATCGAGGGGCGCTCCGGCGTAAAGCGTAGATCAGCTTTGGACGATGCGGCGGTCATCAGGCTATACTAGATTCAGAATCGCAGCGGGAATGAGGAGAGTCAAAGCTAAATGGCGCAGCAATCGCTCCTGGAAAAGGTGAACACGCTTCTCAGCGCAAGCCTGCACGGCATCGTCGACCGGGCGCTGCAAACCAATTCGGTCGCCGTCATGGACGAATACATCCGCCAGGTTGAAAAGAACCTGGAGGCGCTTGAAGATTCGGCGGCGACGGTCGGCGGCACGGTGCGCACACTGAAACGCAAGTATGAGGAATTCAGCGCCGCGGCGGAAAAGCTGGACCGCGATATTGATACGCTGATCGTCAAAGGCAAGGATGATCTGGCGGCGGCGGCGCAGGCGGAACTGAACACCAAGCAGCAGCTTGCCCAGGAATACTACGAACAGTGGCACCAGCAGGATGGTCAGTATCAGGCGATGCTGAACATGCGCATGAAGCTGGAGGCGCGTCTGACCTCGATTCGCCAGGAGCGCGAGCAGCTGCGCGCTTTGATCGAGCTGGCGGAGGCGAAAAAAGTCGTCACCAAGACGATCAAGAGCATCGACGATCTGGCGAGCGTCGGCGACCGCGAGGTCAGCAGCCTTGCCGACCAGGTGCGCCAGCGCCTCGACGAAGAGGATGCCCGCCTGGAGATGGCGACGCGCAACATCCAGGAAGAGATTGAGGATGTGGTGCGCAGCGGCGAGATCGACCGTCAGCTGGAAGAACGGCGGCGGCGGCTCCTGGGTGCGCAGGGCGGCGGCGCGCAGGCTGAAAGCAGCAGCGCGCAGAGCAGCAGCGACGCGACCTGAAACCCGGCGCGGGCTGGGCGCGTATAACTATGATGATCAAGCAGGATCGCCGGCAGCGCGGGGGTGTGGTTCGCCATATCCCTGCGCTGTTGGCATGTGGGTGAAAACCAGAAACGGTAAGCCAAGATGGCACAAGATTCGGTGAGAGGGCGTTTGACCGGCGCGATGCTGACCAACGCGCTGCTGCGCTGGGAAAGCCTGTTGACGATTCTCTTCACGCTTTTCGTCTTCTTCGCTTTTCCCAACCCGTTCGAGTGGTGGCAGAACTGGTTCTGGCTGGTGGGCGGCTTGATCGCCGAGGGGGCGCTGGTCGTCTCGACCCTTTCCGACCCGGATGCCGCCGCCGATGCCCTGGCGCGGCAGTTCGAAAGCAAGTATGACCTCGACGCCATCAAAAGCCCGGTCGCCCGCGAGCGGCTGAAGCGCGCGATGGACTATCGCCGCAGCATGCTCAAGCTGGCGCAGGGGCGGTCCGGGGTGATGCGCCTTCAGCTTCAGGATACCGTCAATGATGTCGATGACTGGATCGGGCACATGGTCGATCTGGCAGAGCACATCGACAGCTTTGACGCCAACCGGCTGGTCGATGAAGATCGCCGCGCCGTGCCGCAGCAGCTTGAAAAAGTGAAGATTCGCCTATCGCGCGAGCAGGATGAGACGGTCAAGAAGGATTTGCAGGAACAGCTGGACCGGCTTCAGCTTCAGCTCGACAACCTGAACGCGACCGCCAACAGCATCAAGCGGGCGGAGATTCAGCTGGACAGCACGCTGTCGTCGCTCGGCACGATCTACGCGCAGATGTCGCGTCTGGGCGCGCAGGATGTAGACAGCAGCCGGGCGCAGCGCCTGCGTCTGGAGATCCGCGATGAGGTGACCAGCTTGCAGGATACCATCGACGCCATGAACGAGGTCCACCAGCAGCGCCTCCGCCTCGGCGAGTAGGGTCGAGCCGGCGGCTCGACCGCCGCGCCGGAGTATCTGGACCCGTCGAGCGGCTTGCCCTTACGATAGGCTGCTCAGGACTTCCTCAGCCGCCCGCCAGCCGCTCTCGACCGCGCCATGCACCGTCTGCGGGTTGGTGTCATGGGCGGTCGCCTCCCCGGCGAAAAAGAGCATGCCATCTTCCGGCGCTGCCAGAGTTGGGCGCGCGTCCGCCGCGCCCGCCGGAAGATAGGCGTAGCCGCCGCGCGCCAGGGGTTCATCCGCCCAGGCGACGAAGTGCGCCCGCACCTGCGCCGCCCGCAGCGTCGCCGCCGCGATACCGAGCAGGGCGCTCAATTCGCCCAACCCGTGAAGCCAGGCGGCTTTCGAACCCATTCGCGCCGCTTCCGCCGCCCGCCCTGCCGTCAGATAGCAGGCGATCACCGGGTCGGCATCGGCGCGCCCATAGCCCGGCGTCCACCAGCGGGCGAACAGCCCATCATGCGCCATATACGTCAGGTCGGCGTCCCACAGGCGCTCGCTGAAGCGGTAGATCACCTTGGTCGCCGGTTCCACGCGGAAAGCGGCGATGGCATCGCGCTTGACGGCGCTTAGCGGAGGATCGAAACGCACGGCAGCGGTTTGCAGCACGGCGACCGGCAGGGTCACGATGCAGGCGCGGGCGCGCACGACCGCCTGTCCCGCCATCACTTCCACGCCTTCTGGCAGATGGCGGATCAGCGTGACCGGCGCATTCAGGCGAGCCTCCAGATCACGGCTCAGCCAAGCCAGCAGCGCCCCATATCCTTCAGCGATGCGCGCCTCACCTCCGTGTTCCAGCCCGCCCCTGTGATCGACGCGCAGCTCGCGCGCCAGATCGGCGCTGCTCAGCGATTCCAGCGGCGCACAGCAGGTCTGCGCCAGCAGCACATCCGCCATGTCCATCCAGGAGTCGGCGACGCCGCGCGACCGCAGATAATCCGCCAGCGACAGGTCACCCGGCAGATCGGCGCTTCGGAGCGACTTCTGTTCGGCGAATAACTGCCGGATCATGCCCGCCACATCGGAAGGCAATCCCGCCAGAGTCCGCGCCGGACGCCCCCAGCGCAGCCCGGCAAAGCGCTCGACGGGCAGGAGGGTCAGCCCGGCTTGCGCGGCGAGATTGCGGGTCGGGGCGGAAGCTCCATGAATGAACTCCGCCCCCTGTTCGATGGGGAAATTGGCGAATTCACCGGAGAAATCGGTATGGACCCGACCGCCGACGCGCCCCGCCGCTTCCAGGACGACGACACGCCGCCCGGCGTCCTGCAGACGGCGCGCCGCCGCGATTCCCGCCGCACCTGCGCCAACCACAACGACATCCACGATCTCCGCGCTTTTCCGGGTCAGCGCACCGTGAAAGTGCAGGTTCCTGACTCCAACGGCGTCCCGGTATCGGGACCATACTGCTTGACGCCGTCGAAGATCGCCGAGCGCCACGTCACAGTGTAGGTGATCTGATGGTCGCCGCGCGTCAGCGGACCCGCCGGCACGTACCAGTAGACGGCGAACTGTCCGCTCTGCTCGCGAATGCTTCCGGTGTACTGGCGCCAGGGCAGCGGCGTGCCATCCAGCCGCACATCGTATACCACCACGTCAAGGTGATCCTGAACCTGCTGGCGCGTACTGGCAAACCATGCCCAGAAGATCTCGACAGTCGAGCCGGCGGCAAGATTCGTGGGCGCGGGCGACCCGAACGTCGAATCATCGCAGTACGCCAGCACATCGACGCCCTGCTGAGTCGAGATCGTGCCGACGGGCAGCGGCGTCGCCGTCTCCTGGTCGAATGGACCACCGGTCGGACCGCCCAGCCCCGGCAGAGTCGGACCGGGTGCAGCAATTCCGCCCTGCGCCAGCGCGGTCGCGGTCTGGTTGATCGCTTCGATATTCGGCAGCTGAAGCCCGGCGACGGCGGTCGCGGCGTTCAAGGGCGTCGCGTCCGGCTCGCCTTCTGTGCCCACCGGCGACGGCGTCGCGACCGAGATCGAGCGCGGTGGGGTCGGCGTGACCGTGCCGCCGCCGAACAGCGCCGTCGGCAGCGAGGTCCCCTGCGCCAGCAGGGTAAGATCGGGCGAGGGCGTCAGCGAGGGGAACGGCGTCACCGTCGGCTGGATGCGGATCAGCGTCGTGCTGACCCATCCTTCGGTCCCGTCTTCCATGCGGATGTTCAGCCATGCGCCGCTGGTGTTCAGCCCCAGCACTTCGACCCGCGTGGCGGGGCGAAGCACGGCGATGGCTTCGAAGTTCACGCCCGGTCCACTGCGCACGTTGATCGACTGGACGGTATTGACGCTCCCCAGGACGGGCGGCGTGACCGTCGGCGTGAAAGTGTTCGATGGCGTCGGCGGGATGACGGTCGATGACGGGGTGAACGTCGCCGTCGGCAGCGGCGTCCGCGAGGGGATCGGCGTCGCCGTGAAACGGGGCGTCTGGCTGACGATGGGCGCCAGGGTCGCCGTCGGCGGCAGAGTCTCGGCGACCTGCCCACTCATGTCGCATGCCGCCAGCAGCAGGGCGACACCCAAATACAGGGGGGTTAAGAACCAATGTCGTTTCATGTCTCAACGCAGCCGTCTGTTAGTTTCTTGTGATGTCCTACGCCCCTCAGAATAGCAGCAAACCGCTCCCTCCGCAAAATACGCCTTGCCGCCTATACTGACGCCGGGGTGATACGGACAATTCCTTGTCCAACCATTAAGAACAGTTGACGCTCCCTTGTTTGACAAGCCGAAATGATTTTCGTAAACTACACTCAGGCGTGTTTTTTGGATGCGCCTTTGATGCCTGTATCGTACTCCAGGAGATAACAATGAAGCGTCTTTTCCGCACTGGGTTCGCCTTTTTTGCGCTTGTGGCGGTCCTGGTCCTGGCACCTGCGGCTTTCGCCCAGGACACGACCTTTGGCTTGAGTGACTCCGACTTCGCCCTGTGGACGGGCGCCAATGCCGCCAGCGCATCATTCAGCACGCTGACGCTGGATTTCACCGCGGATCTCAGCGTGGCGGGCATCGAGGGCGCCAACGTGGCGGCGAACCTGGTCGGTTCGGCAGCGATCGACACGGCGGGCGCGTTCAGCCTGCTGGTGACGGGCGATATCAACGACGGCACGCAGACGCAGGCGGTCAACTTTGAAGCGCGCCTGGTCGGCGACATGATCTATGTCAATTTGGGCGACGGCAACGGCTGGCAGGGCGGCAAGGCTGAAGAGGCGATGAGCGGCTTCAGCAGCGCCTTCGCTGCGGGTTCGGGACTCCCGGTCGATCCGGCGGCGCTGGCGAGCGGTGACCTCAGCGGTCTGATGGGCAACGAAGACGTGATGGGCGCGATGGCAGGTCTGGCATCGCTCGATCCTTCCTCGTTCATCGCTATCGCCCGTTCCGATGCCGATGGTCTGGCGCAGTTCAACATCAACCTGAGCATCTCCGACCTGCTCCAGCAGCCGGCTGTCGGCGGTCTGCTCGGCTCGCAGATGAGCGGCGGCGCTGAGATGACCGAAGCAGAAATGCAGCAGATGGGCGCTATGCTGGGCATGATGTTCGGCGAGGCGGTCCTGAGCTTCGATCAGTACGTCGATACCAGCACCAACCTGGTCGAGCGCGGCGTGTTCACCATCAACCTGCCCCTGTCGGCGCTGGGGATGGGCGAAGGCGCGGGAGTCAACCTGGTCTTCGACATCGACCTGACCAGCTACAATCAGCCGGTCACCGTCGAAGCTCCGGCGGAATTCACCCCCTTGCCTTCGGGCAGCTAAGGACGCTGTAACGGTAACACAGCGGGTGGCTGGAACGCGCATGTTCCGGCAGCCCAAACCAGCATAAGGTTTGGCCAAGTGGGCGAGGGCTTACCCCTCGCCCCTTGCTTTTCTCCACAGAGGTTCTGATCTACGCGCGGCTGCGAATCTAAAGGAGGCGCGCCCCATGATCGAGAGTTTGCTTCCCCTAATCATCATCGTCGTCGTGATCGTTGCATTGGCTGTCGTCCTGCCCGGAGTCCTGCTTGGGCTGGTCATCATCAACGAACGGCAGGTTGGCGTGGTCATCCGCCGCTTCTCGTTTTCCGGCAAGTCGCTCCCCAAGGGGCGGCTGATCGCCCTGGAAGGCGAGCCAGGCTACCAGGCGGATACGCTGGCTCCTGGTTGGCATCTGGGCTACTTTTCATGGATGTACAGCATCATCAAGGTTCCGGTGACGGTCGTGCCGCAGGGTGAAATCGCCCTGGTGGTCGCCGCCGACGGCGCGGCGGTTCCGCCAGACCGCATCCTCGGAAAAGTCGTGGACAGCGACAACTATCAGGACGCTCGCAAATTCCTGGCGAACGGGGGCGAAAAGGGGCGGCAGCTCAAGATCATCACCGCCGGAACCTACCGCATCAACACGGCGCTGTTCAACGTCATCACCAGGGCGAACGCCAACCAGAACGGCATGGATTCCGGCGACCTGTCCGTTTACAGCGTCGAACCGGATATGGTCGGCATCGTCACCTCGCTTGACGGCAAACCCATCCCGGAAGGCGAGATCGCGGCGCTGTTCCTGCCCGGTCACGAGAATTTCCAGAACGCCCAGGCGTTCATCGATGCCGGCGGGCAGCGCGGTTTGCAGGAACAGGTGCTGCTCAGCGGTTCGTGGAACCTCAACCCCTGGTTCGTCCGCGTCGAACAGGTTCCCATGACCGAGATCCCCATCGGCTATGTTGGCGTGGTCATCTCGTTCATCGGCAAGGCGCATGAGGACATCAGCGGCGTTGAATTCAAGCATGGCGACCTGGTCAACGTCGGTCATAAGGGTGTCTGGGCGGCTCCGCTCTACCCCGGCAAGCACCCGATCAACACGCGCGTCATGCGCACCGAGCTGGTTCCGACGACCAACATCGTCCTGAACTGGGCAGAACGCACCGAGATGCACGGCTACGACAGCCGGCTGAATTCGATCACCGTGCGCAGCCAGGACGGTTTCGCCTTCAATCTGGAAATCGCCCAGGTGATCCACATCGGCGCGCTGGAAGCCTCGCGGGTGATCAGCCGCGTCGGCAGCATGCAGAACCTCGTCGATCACGTGCTGGAGCCGATCGTCGCCAACTATTTCCGCAACGCCGCTCAGCGCTACACCGTGCTGGACTTTCTGAGCGCCCGCAGCGACCGCCAGTCAGAGGCGGCGCAGCACGTGCGCACGGCGCTGCGTGCTTATGACGTGGAAGCCATCGACACCCTGCTCGGCGCGATTGACCCGCCGCCGGCGCTGATGGCGACCCTAACCGACCGCAAGATCGCCGAAGAACAGAAGAAGACCTACGAAGTCCAGGAGATCGCCCAGGTGCAGCGGCAGCAGCTCGTCCGCCAGACCGAGATGGCGAACATCCAGCAGCAGGTCGTCCAGAGCGAACAGGGCGTCAACATCGCCGAACTGCAAGCTCAGGCGGCGATCAAGCAGGCGAGCGGTGATGCCGAATCGATCCGTCTGCGCGCCTCCGGCGAGGCGGACGCCATCCGGGCGCGCGGTGAAGCGCAGGCTTCTGCCCACCAGTTGGGCGCGGCGGCGATGGGTATGCAGGGCTACACCGCGCTGCAGCTGATGCAGCAGGTCGGCGAAAACAGCATCCGCATCATCCCCGACGTACTGGTCAATGGCGGTGAAGGCGGCGGCAGCATGGTCGAAGCGCTGCTCGGCGTAATTCTCAGCAATCAATTGGCGCCGAACGCGATAAAATCATCAGGAGACTCACAATCCAGCCAAGAGGATCCTGCGTAATGCTCCAGCGCCGTACCCGAATCACCAGTCACCTCGCCGTCCTGTTGATCGCGCTGTTTTCGGCTGCTGCCGCCTTTGGGCAGCAGCCATCCACACCGCGCGTGGAAATCTACACCGGCAAGATTCCCTTTGGCGAGACCTACGTGTATCACTTCATCGCCGCTGAGGGGGATCAGGTCACCATCACCGCCCGTTCTGTCGACGGCGACTTTGACCCGCGTGTGACGCTGGTCAGCGAGGCGGGGCGGTTCCTCGCCGCCAATGACGATGCCGTCATCCCTGATCCAGCCCTGCGCGGCAGCGACGCGCGCATCGAAGGCATCGCACTGCCAGAGACGGGCGGCTACATCATCGAGGTCAGCGGCGCACAGGGCGTCGGCGGGACGGTCGAACTGACCATCGACTGGCTGGTCGATCAGATGTTCACACTGCGGCGACAGGAAGCCATCGCCTATCAACTGCGCAACCCGATCTCGTCCGAGCTGAGCGTCGTCGAAGTCTATCCGTATGACCGCTCGCTCTACGTCTTCGACGCGCGACGCGGCGAAGTCTACAGCTTCTATGCGCGGGCGCTCAGCGGCGACATCGACCCGCAGCTGTCGATCTACTATGAAGATACCGATCTGATCGACGCCAACGACGATCACGGCTCGACCGATCCGTCCCTCGGACCGGGCGATGCCCGCATCCCGAACCTGATCATCGCGCGCGATGGACGCTACTTCGCCGAGGTGCGCGGCTATGCCGGAACCCAGGGCAGCGTCGGTTTTACGGTGGTGCACGTGATGAACGGCGCGCTGGCATACCCGGGGACGGATACAGAGGTTGAAGACGCCGTCGCCGCAGGGGAATTCAAGAGCTACGACCTGGACCTGCGCGTGGGTGATTTTGTGTCGATCACGGTACAGGCGCGCTCTTCTTTGCTCGATCCTTTCGCCGCGCTGCTCGATGCCGACGGCGCGGTCCTGATCGACAACGACAATCACGGCTTCAACGACGCCGATATCGACTTCTTCGACGCCCGCATCAAGAACTACCTGATCGTCGAGCCGGGCAGCTACAGCGTGATGGTCGGTTCAGCGCGCGGCGGAGAGGGCGACTACACGCTGACTGTGAATATCAAGCGCGACCGCCGGCTGTTCGACGAATCGTATACCCCTCCGTCGTTCAACGGCGGGTAGCGCGGCGGTCGAATCCGCGTATCAGACAGCAAAAAAGGCGCGTCTCTCATGGGGAAACGCGCCTTTTTTTATGCGAGCAGACTCGGCAGGTTTACGCCGGCGCAGCTTCCGTGGTCTGAACCAGGATCGCTTCGGCTTCGATATTCAGCTTGATTTCCTTGCCGACCAGCACGCCGCCGGCTTCGATGGCGACGTTCCAGGTCAATCCCCAGTCCTCGCGGTTGATCTTGGTCTCGGCGGTGAAACCCACGCGCCGACCGCCCCAGGGGTCATTGACGATGCCCAGCTTTTCGACCTTGAGCGTGATCTGCTTGGTGACGCCGCGAATGGTCAGGTCGCCGGTGACCAGTGCATTGTCCGCGTCTTCGAGCTGCACGCGGGTGCTCTTGAAGGTGATCGTCGGGTAGTTGGCGACATCCAGAAAGTCGGGACTCTTCAGGTGGTTGTCGCGGTCCGCCAGCCCGGTACTGACGGTCGTGGCGTCCAGGGTCGCCTCGACGCTGGACAGCGCCGGTTTTTCAGGATCGAATTCCAGCGTGCCGCTGGGGGGTGCAAAGCTGCCGCGAACGGTGGTGACCATCATATGACGCGCGCTGAAGGTCGCGACGGTATGCGCAGGATCGAGATTCCAGACTGCCATGAGAACATTCCCTCTCAGTTCGTTCAGTTACTAAATGGACTGTAGTCCGTTTATCGGTGACAAGGGAACTCTATCACACTTCAGAGCGCGCCGAAGTGAGGAGATGATTAGAAAATGGACTTCGGTCCGTTTTTCGAGTCTCAGCGCTCTGCTGCGTCGTCGAGGAGGCGGCGCGCGGTGTCGATCATCGCGGCGGCGATGCGATCCAGCCCGTAGCCCCGCGTGCGCTGATACGCCAGCACACGCGGATCAAGCAGGACGAACAGGGTGTCCGCCAGGTAGTCGATGTCGAGCGACGGGCGCATCGGCTGAAGCAGCCCGCGAATCGTCTGCCGCCACCAGAAATGGGCGGGATGCGCCAGCGGCAGGACGCCGCCTTCGCCGCGCAGTAGCCCCAGGTTGCGCCAGACGAAGCCCAGGACTTCGTTCATGAACCAGGCGAGATGATCAAAGGGGGGTCCGCCGCCATGAAGGCGTTGGAGCGTCCGTTCTTGCAGCTCCCGCTGTTCCTGGTCGAGCAGCTCCCGGCAGAGCGCCAGTTTGTCGGGGAAATTGCGGTACAGCGTCCCCTTGCCGACTTTCGCCTCGTGGGCGATTGCCGACATGGTCACTTCGTCAACGCCATAGGCATCGAACATGCGCCTCGCCACGCACAGCAGATGGTCGCGATTGCGAACGGCATCAGCGCGCGTTGGACGCTGTTCGGAGAGGATGATCAGATCGTCCATAGATTTGTTCGCTGCATGGTAGACTAGAGATGGACTTCGTATTTTAACAGTATAGGTGACATTTACTTCAATGAGTACGATCAAAAGGCTCAGCGTGCTGAGCATTATGCTGTTCGCCGCCGCCATGAGCGGCTGCACCCTGACAGATCAGCAGAGCCAACCGATCAATCCGCCGACGGGCAACCAACCGCAGGGCGACCAGGCGCGCGTGGTCAGCATCATCGACGGCGATACCATCGATGTCGAACTCAATGGGCAGACGCTGCGGGTGCGCTACATCGGCGTCAACACCCCAGAGCGGGACGAAGCCTGCTACAGTGAGGCGCGTCAGGCGAACAGCGCCTTCGTCCGCGAAAAAACCGTCATCCTGGTGCGCGACACCAGCGACACCGACCGTTATGGGCGTCTGCTGCGCTACGTCTACCTGGATGAAGTCATGGTCAACGAGATGCTGGTCTCGGAAGGCTGGGCGGAGTCGGTCGAATACCCGCCGGACACCGGCTACGCTGCCCAGTTCCGCGACCTGGAGCAGGTAGCGGCGCGAAATAACCGGGGCTGCCACCCGACGGGTATCTTCAACGACGGCAGCACGACGCGCTAGAACTACGCCAGCGTTTCGCGCATGGGGCGCAGCCCGATCATGAAGATGCGCCCCTTCGGCGGCTGGTGCGCCGCGAAGACCACCGCCGCTGCCACGCTGTCGGCGTCGAGATACTCCTGAAGCTTCGGATCGCCTGGCGTGCGCCCCGTGCCGAAGGCGAAATAGGTATCCACACCGCCCGGCGCAACATAGCTCACTTTGACGTTGTGTTCCCGCGCTTCATAGTCCAGCGACCGGGCGAAACCATACTGCGCATGCTTGGTGGCGACATAGATGCTTTCGTGGCGAATGCCGACCATCCCGGCGACGGATCCCAGGAAGATAATCGTGCCGCTCCTGCGCTCGCGCATCGACGGGTAGAACGCCCGCACCGTCAGAAATGTGGAGCGCATGTTGCTGTTCATCATCCAGTCGTATTCGGCGGCGCTGATCGTGTCGACCGGTCCGTACTTGCCTACCCCGGTGTTGCAGACCAGCACATCCGCCCGCCCGAACGCCCGAATCGTCTCGTCGAACAGGCGCTGAACGTCCACTTCGCTGCTGTTGTCGCCCACCACCACCAGCGCCTGGCGCCCCAGAGCGCGAATCTCTTCCGCCAGGGTGTTCAGTTCGCTCTCCGTGCGCGCAGTGATGACCAGGTCCGCGCCATCCTTCGCCAGCGCCAGCGCCGACGCCCGACCAATTCCCCGGCTGGCGCCGGTCACGACTGCGATCTGATCCTGCAAACCCTCGGACATGGTGTTTTCTCCTCGACAGCGCGTTATCATTGAGCGTAGATGACAGCGATTATAGCGGGCTTCGCACATGGACCTTAAAGCCAACCAGTTCGACCATTCGGCGGTGATCGCTCTGAAGGATATTCAGCTCAAAAAAGCCGTCGGGCATGCCACCAACCTCGCCGATGGACGCCGCCGCGCGGTGATGGCGGAACTCCCCCAGGCGCAGGCATTGCGTCAGCAGGGACGCGGGGCGAAACTGAGGGCGCTGCACGACCTCCCCGAACTGCTGGAGAAGATGGAACGCAACGTCACCGCTGCCGGCGGGCACGTCCTATGGGCGATGGACGCCGCTGAAGCGAACCGGCACATCATCGACATCTGCAAGCGCCACAACCTGAAGCGCGGCATCAAGAGCAAGAGCATGGCGACCGAGGAGATCGCGATGCTCGACGCCCTGGCGGCGGAGGGTATCGAAATGCTGGAATCTGACCTCGGCGAATACATCGTCCAGGTCGCTGACGATCATCCCTCGCACATCGTCATGCCGGTCATGCACATGAACAAGGGACAGGTGCGCGACTTGTTCATGGACAGGCTCGCCATGCCCTATACCGACGACGCCGGCGAGATGACCGCCTTCATCCGCCGCCATCTGCGCAGCAAATACATCGAAGCCGATTTTGGCATGAGCGGCGGCAACTTCATGATCGCTGAAACGGGCACGGTGGTCATCGTCACCAACGAAGGCAACGGACGCCTGTCCACCAGCATCCCTCGCGTCCACATCGCCGTCGTCGGCATCGAAAAGATCGTCCCAACCTGGGAAGATTTCGCCACGCTGATCCAGCTTCTGCCGCGCAGCGGGACCGGGCAGCGCCTAACGGTCTACGTCAACGGCTTCACGGGACCGGCGCGCCCCGGCGAACCGGATGGTCCGGAAGAGTTCTACCTGGTGCTGGTCGATAACGGGCGCAGCGACATCTACGCCGGCGAATACGCTGAAGCGCTCGCCTGCATCCGCTGCGGCGCCTGCCAGAACGTCTGCCCGGTCTACAAGCAGGTCGGCGGGCACGCTTACGGCTGGGTCTATGGCGGACCCATCGGCTCCATCGTCACGCCGCTGCTGAACGGCATCGAGAATGCCGCGCCGCTGCCCTTCGCCAGCAGCCTGTGCGGCGCCTGCAAAGAAGCCTGTCCGGTGGACATCAACATCCCCGATATGCTGCTCCGCCTGCGTCACGATCTCCAGTCGGTGCAGGATCCGTTCTGGCAGATGAGCATGAAAGCCTTCGGCTTCGCCTTCAGCAGCCCGCTGCTCTTCGAACTGGGCGGCAAAGCGGCAAGCCTCGCCAGCCGCGCCGCCGCGACCCTGCTGGGTGGAGAACAGGGCGAGAACCTCTCTGCCGAAGATCTCAACCTGCCCTACCCGCTGGGCGGCTGGACGCAGAACCGCGACTTCCCACCTTTCGCCGAGCGTTCTTTCCACGACTGGTGGCGCGATAACCGCGACGGCAGACCCTCATGATCCCGTCCACAGCCCATTCCTCGGAGCTATAAATATGACCGCATCTTCGCGCGAAAACATCCTCGGCAAGCTGCGCGCCGCCCGGCGTCCCTTCCCGGATGCCCCGCCGCGCCCATTGTCCTATCTGACCGTCACCGTTCAGCAGGATGAAACGCCGGAGGCGCTGCTGGCGCGCTTCAGGACCGAAATCACCAGCCTCAAGGGCGAGTCGTTCGTGGTCGAAGGTGATGAAGCCGCCCGCGATCAGGTGATGGCGCTGCTGGAAGCGCACCAGACCCGGCGCATCGTCGCCTGGGATTTCGCGCACATCCCGGTCGCAGGGTTGGAAGCGGCGATCAAAGCCGCCGACATCGAGATCATCCAGCCGGAGACACACGACGAGTTCCGCGCCGAAACGCTGGCAGCCGCCGAAGGCGCACAGGTCGGGCTGACCGGCGCGGACGCCGCCACAGCCACCACCGGCACTCTGTGCTTCACGACCGGACCCGGCAGGGGGCGCATCTCCACGATCCTGCCGCCGGTGCACATCGCGGTGATCCGCCAATCGCAGATCGTCCCCCACCTGGAAGCCTGGGTTGCCGGGCTGCGCACCGACGGTCTCGACGCGATTCGTCAGCGCGCCAATTTCTGCTTCATCACCGGACCAAGCCGCACCGGCGACATCGAAATGGAGCTGATCCTCGGCGTGCATGGTCCGGGTCAGGTGCAGGTGATCATCAAACGCGACTAAAGTGAATTTTCGAAAGAAATCCACGAATGGGAGACCCGCCGGGTCTCCCCTACGACCGCCAACCCGTAGGGGCGAGCCGGCAGCTCGTCCGTTGAGAAGATACGAGACATGGTTTAAGCCAGTAATCGAAGATCAGCCGCGAAACACCTCACCTCTCACTCCCCTCTCCATTTTCATGGAGAGGGGAAGCGAAGCGCAGCAGGGGTGAGGACATTGAATTGTTTCGGAACTTGGCTTTAGTTTGCCGCCAGCGCCGCCTTGATTTGACACAGGTGGTTCTCGCCATGTTCGGCATAAGACTCCGCCTGGGTGGCGATGGTCTGCGGACCATACTCCGGGTGACTGAAAGTGCGCGCCCAGTCCTCTTCGTGCAGATGTTCCAGCACATAGACCCAGCGGCTGTGCAGCGCACGCAGCAGAGCCAGCGAAGGGCTGATGTCCGCCTCGGCAGTATCGGGCAGGAGGGCAAAACCCACCTGATCGTAGGGGCGAATCATCGGGTTGGTTTCGGTCAGGGCGATTTTCAGCCGGATGAAGGCGTTCATGTGCGAATCGGCGAGATGATGCACGACCTGGCGCGGCGACCACTCGTTCGGCGCGGGAGCAGCATTGAGCTGCGCCGGGGTCAGGTCGCGCACCAGCGCCTCCAGTTGATCCGGCAGCGCGGCGATTCGCGCGATCCAATCCCGTCGTTGTTCAGCGGACGGCGGCAGCATGTGGCGACTCCTCAAGTTCAGAACCGGGCAATGAATTCATGCTATCATTCAGGAAGTCCTGACGATAGCGACGCCGGAGTCCATCTCCACCACACCTGAGGGGATACTGTCGCGATGATCCGCCCCGCCTCACCCGAAAGCGAAGGCTTCTCTTACCGGCTTCGGACCGTACTCCTGGCGATCCCGGCGGCGATGCTCGCCGGCGCGCTGATCTCCGCCGCGCGAGGATGGGTGGCGGCAGGAAGCGCCGCCAACATCGAAGGCGATCTGACGATGGGCGCGGCGGTCTGCCTGATCGGCGGGCTGATCCTGGGCGCTGGCTACCTGTTCATCGCCCGCAGGTGGCGATGGGTCCTCCACTGGAGTACGGTACTGGCGAGCGCCTACTTGACACTGCCCCTGACAGCGCTCCTCTACACGGCGCTCGATCTGCCGGCGCTGAAGTGGCTCGTCCCTGCCATCGCCGATGCTGCCGCGCCCGACCTTCAGCGGCGGGCGCTGCTGGGGGCGGTCGATGGCTGCCTGTACGGCGCGGCACTGGGCGCGCTGATCTGCCTCCTCGACCCGGCGGCGGTGCGCTTCAACCGCCGGGGAGTCCTGAACTTCGCCTTCGATTATCTGATCCTGGGTCTGGGGATGGCGCTCCTCGCCTATCTGAACTATGTCAGCGCGGCGCTGGATGCCCTTTCCAGCGCCTTGACCATCCTTTTCCTGATGCTCATGAAAGTCATGATCGCCTGGCGCGAAACCCGCTTCCAGGCTTCCGCATTCGCCCCGACACAACCGCAAAGCGCGAGGTGAGCCGATGGCGGAAGAGACCGCTCCCCAGTTTCTTTACCTGACCACGACGGGGCGCAGCACCGGCTTGCCGCGCCAGATCGAAATCTGGTTCGTGTCCTATGAAGACGCTTACTATCTGTGCAGCGAAGGACGCGACCGTGCCGACTGGGTGAAGAACATTCGCGCCAATGACCGGGTGACGATCAGCGTCGGCAGCCGTGAAGCGGCTCCGCTTGACTGCCGAGGGCGCACAGTTGACCCGTATGCCGAGGCGGAACGCGCCGCCGCTGTCGCCGCCCGCTTCGACGCCAAGTACGGTTGGAGCGATGGGCTGTTCGTCGAACTGCGCCCCATCCAGGGGTAGATACCCCGTCGAGCGCGTAATGAACCCGCCCCTCGAGAGTCTACAGAGTGCCTGTTGCCCTTTTTCGAGGAGAAGACGTTATGGCTGACCTGAGCGGCAAAGTTGTCATGATCACCGGCGCGCGCGGCAATCTTGGTTCCGCTGCTGCCCGCGCTTTCGCTGCCCAGGGCGCAAGACTGGTGCTGATCGACCGCAACCCCGGCGACTGCGACACGCTGGCGGCATCCCTGGCGGTCGAAAGCCACCCTGACGCCGGCGATCTGAGCGACCCAGCATCGGTTGACGCCATCCTCGCCCGCGCCGCTGGGCGTTTTGGCGGGATCGACGTGCTGATCCACACGGTCGGGGGCTATGCCGCCGGTCAGCCGGTCCACGAGTCCGGCGTCGAGGTGCTGGAGCAGATGTTCAACCTCAACGTCCGTCCGGTCTACGTGACGGCAGGACGCGTCGCAGCGCACATGACAGCGCGCGGGCAGGGCGGCAGGATCGTGATCATCGCCGCCAAGTCCGGGTTGAAGGGGCAGAAGAACGCCGCCGCCTACACTGCCAGCAAAGCGGCGGTGATCCGCATCGTCGAAAGCATGTCCCTGGAACTGCGCGATATGGGGATCAACGTCAACAGCATACTGCCGAGCATCATCGACACGGCGCGCAACCGGCAGGATATGCCGAACGCCGATTTCGCCAAATGGGTATCTCCGGAGCAGATCGCCGATACACTGGTCTATCTGGCGTCAGACGCCGCCAGCGCCATTCACGGAGCGAGCATCGAGGTTTCCGGGCGGTCGTAGACGCAGCATCCTGTCAAAAAAAGAAGACGCCGGGGAGCGCCTTCTTTTTTCAGGACGCCGGAGCGCCCCAATGCTGTGCTGGGGGTAAGATTAGCCGAGGCGGTTGTAGTACTCGACGACGAGCTGTTCGTCAATCACCAGCGGCAGTTCATTGCGTTCAGGAAGACGGGTCAGGGTGGCGGTCACCGCGTCGCGGTTCACCGTCACATATTCCAGGTTGTGAGCGGTGCTTTCCAGCGCGTCGATGACATGGACGTTCTTGCGCATCGCATCGGTGAGCGACAGCACCATACCGGGGTTCACCTGGAACGACGGCAGATCGACCCGCTGCCCGTTGACCAGCACGTGACCGTGCTTGACGATCTGGCGCGCGGCGAAGATGGTCGCAGCAAAACCTGCACGGTAGACCATGTTGTCCAGGCGGCGTTCCAGAAGCATGAGCAGATTGCTGCCCGTGTTGCCGGTCATCTGCAGAGCGCGCTTGAAGTAGCGGCGCATCTGCGTCTCACGAATGTTGAAGATGAACGAGAGCTTCTGCTTTTCGAAGAGCTGCAAGCCGAAGTCGCTGCGGCGTCCGGAACGGTACTGCTTCTCTTTCCCGTGATCGCCGGGCGGATAGGGGCGCTTCTCCAGAATCTTCTGGTATTTCGCGCGCGGGATCAAAACCTCGCCAAAGCGGCGCTGCACTTTTGCTTTTGGACCGTGATAGGATGCCATAATTCCTCAAACAAAGCGCGCCCGCAGGCGCGATTCAGACTGCCGAAGTACCGATCATTTTAACGCATGCATGAACGATTACCAGGGTGAATTGCGTCACGCCTTTTCGTCGATGCCCAACGCATAAATGCTGCGCCGGTCCCACCCCGTTTCCGCCGCCAAGGCTTTCGCCGCCAGCCTGAGCGGATCGCCCGCTGCCAACCGCACCCGCAGTGCCGCCCGCACCGCGTCTTCATCCCACACTCGCGCCGCCTGCTCCGTCGCGCCGCCGATCACGACTGCGGCATCGCCGTCGGACTCCCGCCAGGGGAAATCGCCTAAAGCTTCCAGCGCTATCAGACTGCCGCGCAGGATCACGCCATCAGGGGCGCCGGGGCGAAAAACGATGCAGGCGGGGCGGTCGCCCAACGCGCAACGCAGCGCCTCCAACGCAGACGGCAGGTGATCAGCGCGGGTGGTCACGATCAGTGTGGCGCGTTCCGCTTCGTAGCGCTTCAGAAGGTCGGCGGCGGACGGTAACGCTGTCAGCCTGCCAGCGTAGATGAAGCGATCCGGCGGCAGCGCCGAAAGCACCATCGCAGTGATCGCCAGGCTCACGCCCGGAATCGGTTCAACCCGAACGCCGCGCGCCAGCGCCGCTCCGATCACCCCCGCACCGCTGTCATCGGCGATTCCCGGCAGTTCGCCGGCGCCTGCCAGCGCGACATCGCCGGTTTCCAGCGCGGTCACGATGCCGGCGGGGTCGATGATCTGCCTGGCGCTGATCGCGTGATGCGCCAGCAGCGCCTCCAGTGCTGACCGGTCGGCGGCGGCGACAGCGGAAGACTCACCCAGCAGGCGCAGCGCCCGCAGGCTGATGTCGTCCAGGTTATCGGTGGGAAGGGCGATCAGGTAGAGGGTAGGCAAGGAAGGTCAGGCGTGAAGATCGGGAATAACCGATGAGGAATGAGGGATGAGAAATGAGAAAAACGAGGGCGAGGGCGAGGGAAGAGATGAGAGAGAAGGGGTGACCTCGTCACCATCACGAGGACGATCTGCCACTCACTCCTCATCCCTCACCCCTCATTCCTCATCCTTCAGGACTATCCGAGCGCGTCGTAGCCGGGTCCGTTCTGGAAGAAGTCGTAGTTCGGCTGGATGTCCACCGTCAGATCGACCACTTCGCCATCAGCGCCGGCGATACGTTCCTTGCTGTCGAACGGCACACGCTCCTGACCGGCAGCCATCTTGTAGGCGGCGGGCACTTCTTCTTCGATGAAGATCGCTTCAAACGGGCATTCGGGCACGCACGCGCCGCAGTCGATGCAGGTATCCGGGTCGATGAAATACCAGGGCCATTCGCTCTCCGGCTTGCCGGGGACGATGCATTCGACCGGGCAGACTTCCACACACGCGCCGTCGCGCAGGCACAGGCTGGTGATGATGTGAGTCACAGAAAATCCTCCACAACGCTAGACTTCGTCGTATACGTGCTGACTCTAGCGCGAATTAACCGCTTGATCTGGAACTTTTGTTGGATTTTGAAGACTGATTTTAGCGACGTATTGAACAGGGTGTCGATCTGCATCAGATCGTTTTAACAATGGTTAAATTTTCTGTGTGAGGGCGTTCGGGATGGAGTTTGTCTCTGCCAGCGCCTCCAGACCGGCGCGGTCGACGATCACGAAGCTGCGCCCGTGCTTGCGCAGCAAGCCGGCATTCATCAAGCCCCGCAGCGCCCGCCCGACGACCTCGCGGGTCGTGCCCAGGATCGACGCCATCTCCTCCTGGGTGAGCTGTGAAGGCAGCTGGGCGATCTGGTCGGCGTAGGTCGTCTCGTGCAGGAACAGTTTTGCCAGGCGAGAAGGAATGGTGCGGAAGGTCATGTCTTCCAGCCGCTCGATGTACTCACGGTTGAGGTGCGCGAGCGCCTGCACCGTGTTGTTGAGCAGGCGGCGTTCCGACGCCATCAGATTGATCAGATTCTCGTGGCTGATGATCAGCAGTTCGGCATGGGTGACCGCCACCGCGTCGAAGGGGTTTGCTCCGCCATCGACCGCGGCGACTTCGTTGAAGGTCGAAGGCGGACGCAGCAGGCTGAGCGTGTGCAGCCGCCCTTCAGCATTGACGCGGTAGATGCGCACCAAGCCTTCGGCGACGACGAAGAAGCCGGCGCAGCACTCCCCTTCGTTGAAGATGACCGCCCCCGCCTGATAGCGCTTGCGATGGGCGGCGCGCTCGATGCGCTCCACGTCGGGCGGCGCAAGCCCCTGAAAAAACGGGATGGCGCACCAGTCGAACATCGTCGAACTAGTGAGGCAAAACCAGCGCCAGGACGATCAGCAGCGCGAACAAGCCCGCCGCCAGCACTGCCATGTTGCGAATATCCACGACGACGTAGCCGTACTGCGCGCGCAGCGCCTCGACCGGGACCTGCTTGGTCGGGTTGTGGAGCAGCTGCACGATCAGCGCCTGCTCCACTTCCGCCGCTTTCTTCTTCTGGCTCTGGCGGTCACGGTCGATCACGCCCTGCTCGGCATCGATATTGACGCGAATGCCGACATCACGCACGGCGATGCGCGGTTCTGGAGCGTCTTCCGGTCCTTCCATACCCGGCATCGTCCCACGATAGGCAGCGCGGGCGCGGGCTTCGGCGCGGCGCGATGCCGCTGAGCGCGTCTTGTAGGTTCCGGCTTCGGCGGTGCGCGCTTTCGGACGCCGTTCGGGGTCGCGTTCGGGGGTATTCGGATCGCCGGCGGGTTTCTTCGCCATGAGATTAGTCCTGTCCTGCGCGCTGATCTGGGCGACAGCGCGCTGCAAGTCAAAAAAAGAACAGCCGGCGCGCCTAGGAAATGCGGTCGGCGAAGACGACGATGCGCTGCGTGTTCACCTGATAAGGATAGCATGAGATCAGCGTCACCGTCGCTCCGTCCCGGTTTTGCAGGACGTAGGTGTCGTTGGGCTGGACGATCTGCTGACCGGTCACATGATAGGTGAACACCCGCGTCTGGGTGCGTATCTGGAAGGTGTCGCCTTCCGCGAGCGTATCCAGGTAGCGGAACAGCTGCCCGTACACATCATTATGCGCCGCCAGCACGACGTTGCCGCTGTCGTCGCTGGGGGTAACGCCGTTGGGAAGCTGACCGACGCCTTGCTTAAGCGCCTCGACATCGACGCCCTGAACGATTGCCCCTTCCAGGTTGAGCTTCGGGATGATCAGCGACAGCGCCGTCTCGCTGGTCTGCGGCGGACGGCTGATCACCGGCTGAATCCATTCCGCCTGCACGCGGGCGTGCAGATGAGCGGGGACTTCGTTGAAGTTGAATGCCGGTTCCGCCCCTGCCTGATAAATATGCCCGCCGGGGAGCACCACCTGTTCCAGGCGCAGCGTCGGCGTCGGTTCCAGAGTCGGAATGCCGGCGCGCCGCTGTTCGTCGGCGAGCGCCTGCGCCGATGCCGTTTCCTGTTCCAGAGCCGTGATCGCCCGAACCAGATTGACGCCGATCACGCCGATCAGCAGTACAGCGGCGATCTCGACCACCAGCAGCAGGCGGTCGATGGTGGTGCGTCGTTT
>JAEURA010000296.1 GCA_016789005.1 Anaerolineae bacterium | reverse complement strand
GTACGTCGCCGCCATCGGCACCGAGGCGTCGGTGACGCTGGAATCGGTCGGCTGCACGCTGGCGCTCGCCGATGTCTACCGGCGGGTGACATTTGCCGAAGATGCGGCACAATCGGACGCTGCGCAGGATCAGCATTGAGGGAGAGGACATACATGGCAGAGGTCACACGCTGGGGCATCCTAGGGACCGGTTTCATCGCCCACCAGTTCGCGCGTGGGCTGGCGGCGGCGGACGGCGTGAAGCTGGTCGCGGTCGGGTCGCGGACGGCGAAAGCCGCCGAAGCGTTCGGCGAAGAATTCAACGTCCCGCACCGCCACGCCAGCTATGCGGCGCTGGCGGAAGACCCGGAGGTTGACGCCATCTACATCTCGACGCCGCACCCGTTCCACAAATCCAACACCCTGCTCTGCCTGGGAGCCGGCAAGGCGGTGCTGTGCGAGAAGCCGTTCGCCATCAACCGGCGGGAAGCCGAGGCGATGGTCGCCTTCGCCCGCGAAAAGCAGGTCTTCCTGATGGAGGCGATGTGGACGCGCTTCACGCCGATCATGGGTAAAGTGCGCGACCTGCTCCGCGACGGTGCTATCGGCGGCGTGCGCATGATCAACGCCGATTTCGGCTTCCGCACCGACTTCAATCCGAAAAGCCGCCTGTTCGACCTGGACCTGGGCGGCGGCGCGCTCCTCGACGTGGGTATCTACCCGGTGTCGCTGGCGTCGATGATCCTGGGCGAGCCGGCGAACATCGTCTCGACGGCGCAGCGGGGCGCGACCGGCTCCGACGAGCAGAACGCCATGTTGTTCAGCTATCCCGGCGGCGAGATCGCCATCCTCTACAGCGCCACGCGCACCAGGACCCCCTGGGAGGCGACGATCATGGGGACGGAGGGCAGCATCCGCATCCACGCCGACTGGTGGCGTCCGCATACGCTGACCCTGAAGCGCGACGGCGCGCCGGACGAGACGATCCACCTGCCGTTCAAGGGCAACGGCTACGAATACGAGGCGGAGGAAGTGGGGCGCTGTCTGCGCGCTGGGCTGCTGGAAAGCCCGCTGCTGACCCACGCCGAGACGCTCGCCATCATGGGCGCGATGGACACGGTGCGCCGGCAGTGGGGGCTGGTCTACCCGACGGAATAAAACGGAATCTCGAAAAGAATCCGCGAGCGGGAGACCCGGCGGGTCTCCCCTACAACCAATGTGCCGTAGGGGCGAGCCGGCGGCTCGCCCGTTGAAAAGAGACGACACCTTCTCTTCAAGACAGGAGCCGTTCCACGAAGGGCAGGATCGCCTCGGCGGCGAGGGCGTGCCCTGCCGGCGTCCAGTGCCCATCGCAGGGGAAGCGGAGGATCGCGCCGTCCTGTTCGGCGCTCTGAAAGACGCGCAGCAGGCTGAGGTGGTCGATGCCGCGCGCCGTCAGCCCCGCCGCGATTTCGGCGTGGACGGCAGCGCGTTCGCTTTCCGCCAGCAAACTCTGGTCGATGACCACGCCGAAGCGCGCCCCATCCGCCTCCACCGAGTCGCGCAGCGCCGCCAGTTGGGCGAAGGTCCAGGTCCAGCTTTCGGCGCGCGCCGCCTCATATTCCGGTCCGATCAGGCTGACCGGCGGCTGATACTGGCGGGCGCGCAGCGACAGCAGGCGGTACAGCCGCGACCGTTCCAGCAGGAAGCGGTGCAGCGGCGGCATCGGCGCGGCGCGCGGCGGTTCGGCGACCAGCACGCCGGTCTCATCCGGGCGAAAATACGGTCGGGTGTATACCCAGTCGATGGACATCGCTGCGAAAGCGGGATGGTTGTCGGCGAAGTCGTTGTGCGGCGTGAACAGCAGCAGCACCACGTCCGGCGCGTAGGTCCTGCCCACTTCGCCGTAGAACAACATCTCTTGCGCTGTGCCATAGCCGGCGTATCCGAAGCCGATGACTTCTGCGCCCGCCCGCGCCGACAGCAGGTCTTGTAAGCGACGGAAGAACAGCGCCTCGGTCGGGACTTCCAGCGCGGCGACCAGCGAGTCGCCCAGGACGAGGACGCGCTGCACCCCCGCCGGTTTCTCGACGACGTGTTCGACATCGTGCGCGCCCTGGCTGTTCGTCACCACCTGATTGGTGAATTCGCGCGGGCAGCCGGCGTTGAACCAGGCGCCGGCGACATTCGGCTGGTAGCGCCAGCCCAGCGTCTCGTCGGGGATGGCGAAGCTGTCCGGGTAGAGGGGAATCTGCCGCACCAGCGCCTCCAGCGCCCCGAAGGTCGCCAGCAGGGTCAGCAGGGTCACCAGCAGCAGCCGGCGCGCCCGGCGGAACGCCCGCCCCGCCGGCGGTTTCGAAGCGCCGCCGACTGCCTCCAGGGACGGATCAGGCATCGGGCAGCGTTCCGGCGACCTCGTGGGCGCGCGCCGGGGCGACCCGTCCGCGAATCTTCAACTCGCCCAGCGATTTCGCCGTCACCGCCGGCGGCAGGTCTGCCGCCACCGCGTCATCGACCAGGATTTGCCCGGCGCGGGCGGCTTCGGTCAGGCGGCGTGCCACGTTGACCACATCGCCGATGGCGGTGTAGTTGACGGCGCTCTCTGTGCCGACGTAGCCGACGATGGCTTCGCCTGCGCCGATGCCCACTCCGAACAGAATCTGTTCGCCGCGCTCGGTATTCATCTGCTGAATGGCGATTTGCAGCATCAGGGCGGCGTTGATCGCCGAATGGGTGGGCGTTGGCTGGGCATCCGGGGCGTTGAAGATCGCCATCAAGCCGTCGCCCATGTATTTGTCGATGGTTCCGCCGTAGGACAGGATGACATTGGCTGCCAGGCTCAGGTAGGCGTTCAGGACTTCCAGCAGCGCCTGCGGGCTGAGCCGCTCCGCCAGGGTGGTGTAGCCGCGCATGTCGGCGAACAGCACGGTGATCGCGCGGCTTTCGCCGCCGGGGCGCGCCGTCTCTGGCTGGGCGACGACTCGTTCCACGACGCCGGGCGAGACGAAGCGTCCGAAGGTATTGACGATCTGCGTCTTCTCGCGCTCGGTGTTTTCGCGCAGCCGCTGGTAAAGACGGGAATTCTCGATGGCGATGGCGGCGTAGTCGGACAGGGCGCTCAGCAGCGCGCAGTGGTGTTCGCTGAACGCCGCCGACCCGCTGCTCTGGTTGGTCACTTCCAGCACGCCGATCACCGTCTCGTGCAGGATCAGCGGTGCGGCAGCGGCGGGCGACGCCCCGCGTTCGCCGCTGTTGGGCGGGTAGACCAGCGGCTTACGTTCGCTGACCACCTGCATGGCGAAGGCGTCCTTGACCGGGGTCTGCGCCGCCGTCGCCCGCCCCGCGCCGCGCTTGCGCAGCGCTCGGCAGATCAGCCCGTCGTCTTCGACCAGATGCAGCGCTCCTTCTTCGGCATCGGCGATCTTGATCGCCGCTTCGACGATGCGCGGCAGCAGTTGATCCAGGTCCAGCAGGCTGGTCACGCTCTTGCCGATGCTGTAGAGGATGTTCAGCTCGTTCAGGCTGCGCTGAAGCTGCCGGTTCGACTGGATCAGCCGTTCGGTCAGCGCCTCTTTTTCGCGGCGCAGCCGCACATCACCCAGGCTGCGCTCAATCGCCATCAGCATCTCTTCGACGGAGAACGGCTTCTTGACGTAATCCTTGACGCCCAGCCGGTAGACTTCGACGGCGATCTCTTCCGACCCGTAAAACGTCATCAGGATGACCGGGATATCCAGGTTCTGCTGCGCCAGCGCCTGCAGGACCTCCACGCCGGTCATGCGCGGCATCTGAAGATCGAGCAGAATCAGGTCCGGCTTGTGCTTGACCGCCAGTTCCAGACCTTCACGCCCGTCTTTGGCGGTCAGGTAGTCATAGCCGTTGGGTTTCAGGATGTAGTCGGCGATGAAGTCCCGACTTTCGCGCCCATCATCCACGATCAGGATGCGTTCCACGTTGCTCTACCTCTGCCCTTGATCTGCTGGTGCAAGGACCCGCCCGTGCATAACCACGTCCTGAAGTATAGTACATCGTCGGCGGATGCGCTCCCGAACATCTGAGCGAATCGAGTCATCCTCTGCTGAAGTCCTCATTTTCGAAGTCGCCCTGAAAGCCTCGACGCATTATTCCTGAAGTCGGGCATATAATTAAGGATGTTCGACGCCGCATTGAATCGCTGCCGCCCGGTCGAACCTGAAGTTTCCATATTGAAGAGGATTGCCTCATGACTCTGCGTTCCAGCACACGCACCTGGTCTCTGCTGCTGTTCCTCGCTCTGGCAGCGCTGCTTTCGATCATGCCAGCGGCGGCGCAGGACACCGGCAGTGGAGACGCCGCGCGTTCGGAAGCGGCGATAGACGGACCCTATTACTATGCCAGCGGGGAGCGCATCGCCGTCGGCGTTTCGACGGAGCTCGTTGCCATCCGCCTCGCGCCGATCACAACGGATGGCGGCGCTGTCGGCGCGCCGGCGGATGCCCTGGCGCGTCTGGAGTCGCTGGCGCAGGTCTTCCCGAATCTGGGCGATTCCGCTGCCGCCACCCAACCGGCGCTCCTTGCCGGGTACGATTTCTATCTGGTCCCCCTGACAGGGGTGGCGACCGGCGATCAGGCGCTCGCTCTGGTCGAAGCGCTGCACGGTTCCAGCGCGCTCGCGGCGTGGGTCAACCCGGTCTTCACCTATGATCAGGCGAAGCTGGTGCTGAACGATGAGATCATCGCCGGCTTCCCGGCAGGGACTCCGCAGAGCGTCGTGGACGCCTATAACGCCGCCAACGGCGTCGAGCTGGTGCGCGTCCTCTCGCCCGATGTCTACGTGCTGCGGGTGACCGCCGCTGCCGGGGTAGACGCCCTGGAGATGGCGAACCGCTACGAGACCGGCGGGGTTGCAAGCTACGGTCAGCCGAACTTCGTGCAGCTGCTCCCGCCGCCTGACGGGCGCTCGCGCGACGCCTTCGGACCGGGCGATGCCCGCCCGCCGCAGCCCGCCGTTCCCGGCGGTTCGGCGTCTGCCGAGGGCATCGGACCCCTGTTCGTGCCTAACGACACCTATGCAGCCTGGAACTGGCACCTCAACAATACGGCGCAAACGCCGCACGCTTCCTACGTCGGGCTGACCGCCGACGCCGACATCGACGGGTACGAAGCCTGGGACATCACCCAGGGGTCGAACACCGTGATCATCGCCATCCTGGACGACGGCTTGCAGCTCGCCCACCCCGATCTGAACGACAAGGTGGTCTCGCCGCGCGACGTTGCCGTCAGCCCGAACGACAATGACCCGTCGCCCACCGACACCGCCGAGCAGCGCGCCGAAGACGCGCACGGCACGCACGCCGCCGGCGTCGCCGCCGCCGAGACGAACAACGCTGCCGGCGCGATGGGCGTCTGCATCAACTGCAAGCTGATGCCGATTCGCATCGCCTACACCTCCGGCGGCAGCTGGGTGGCGACCGATGCCAACATCACCACCGGCATCGACTGGGCGAACGCCAACGGAGCGCACGTCCTGAGCAACAGTTGGGGCGGCGGTTCGCCTTCGACCAGCATCACCAACGCCTTCAGAAACGCCGTGATGAACGGACGCGGCGGTTTGGGGTCGGTGGTGGTCATCGCCGCCGCCAACAGCTACATGGCGACCGTCGCCTATCCCGGCAGGCTGTCCGCCATGCTGGGCGGCATCGTCACCGTCGGGGCGAGCAACTGGTGCGACACCATCAAGGAACCGGACCCGCCCGGCGACTGCTCCGGTGAGGACTGGTGGGGCAATAACTGGGGGACCGAAGTCGTCGTCACCGCGCCGGGACACTCCATCACCTCCCCCGACCTGCTGGGTACGGACGGCTATTCCGGCGCAGGTGGGGCGATCCCCAGCCACGACTACACCCAGTTCAACGGGACCAGCAGCGCCACGCCGCTGACCGCCGGCATCGTTGGGCTGCTGATCTCGCAGAATCCTGGCTGGACCGCCGACCAGGTGCGCGACCGGCTCGCCACCAGCACCGACCCGATTCATACCGCTGGCTTTGACGTTGCCTCTGGATGGGGGCGGGTGAACGCCCAGAAGGCGCTGAACAACACGACCACCAACAGCGGCACGCCCAACGATCATCTGAACAGCGCCCTGGTCATCAACACCGTGCCCTTCACCACCACCCAGGCGGTCCCCGGCACGTTCATGGACCGCACGGACCCGCTGTTCGCCTGCCTGTCCGCCAGCAATATCGGCTCGAACAGCGTGTGGTTCAAATTCGTCCCGCCTTACAGCATGACGGCGACCATCAACACTATCGGCAGCAACTACGACACGGTGCTGGGGGTCTACAACACGTCGCTCACCTCCCTGGCATGTAACGATCAGTTCAGCGGCAACCAGTCGCAGGTCTCCGTCGCGCTGACCGGCGGAACGACCTATTACATCCTGGTCGGCGACTGGACGACGACCGGAAGCATCCTGGGCACGGCGAGCAACAGCAGCCTGACCCTGAACATCACCACCGTCACCCCCGCGCCGGGTCCCAACCTGAGCGGCACGGTGGTCTTCCAGGGACGCCCGGCAGCGCCCAGCCCGCTGCTCTCGGTCCCGCTGCACGTCATCATCAAGCCGACGGGCGGCGGCACAGCGGTCTTCGACGGCATGGTGGCGTCCAACAACAGCGGCGTCTTCAGCCTGAACGTGCCGGCGGGCAATTACAACGTCTGGGTCAAAGGGATGCACACGCTGGCGAATATGAGTACGATCAACCTCGTCGGCAACGTGGCGCACAACTTCGGCACGCTGAAGGAAGGCGACGCTAACGACAGCAACGTCGTCAACATCAGCGATTTCTCGCTGTTGGCGTCGGCGTTCGGCTCGTGGGTCGGACAGCCGGCGTATAACGCGGCGACCGACTTCAACGGCGACGGCTTGGTCAACATCAGCGATTTCTCGGTGCTGGCGGCGAATTTCGCCCAGAGCGGCACCCCTCCGCCGTAATCGGCGGCATATCGACCATGATCTGATTCGGGTTTCACCATTACAATGAGGGCGGGGCGGCGCAAGATGCCGCACCCGCTCTTTTTTTCAGGACATGATGGTTGAGGAACCGGCTCATGGGTGTATGGATTTCACGGGCGCGCGGCGCCGCCTGGGTGATGCTGACGGCGCTGACGCTCCTGTCGATCTCGGCGTTCGGCGCAGCGGCGCAGACCCCCGAACTTTACTACTATGCGCTGGGCGAACCGGTTTCGCTCGCGCTGTCTGCTCGTTTCGTCGCGGTCGGCGGCGCAGTCGCGCCGGACGGTGGTCAGGTACGCGCCCTGACCGGCGTGTTCGCGGCGCTGGAAAGTGAAGGGCTGCCCTTGCAGCCGGGCATACATGCCCGGCTGAATTTCACGCTGCTGCCGCTCGCCGGAGGGACTTCGGAACGGGAGCGCGCCGCCCTGGTGGACTCGATGCGCGCGGCGGCGCTGCCCGTCGGGTGGGTCAATCCGGTCTTCGAGCGGGCGGGGTCGCTGCTGGTGCTGACCGACGAATTCCTGGCGACGTTTCCCGCCGGCACACCCCGCGCCGGCATCGACGCCCTGAACGCCGCCAGCGGGGTCGAAATCGCTCGGCAGATCAGCAGCGGCGCGGCGGGCGACGTGTATGTGCTGCGCGTCACGGCGGGCGCTGGCGTCGATGCGCTGATGATGGCGAACCACTACCACACCGGCGGAATCGCCCTGCACGCCGAGCCAAACTGGGCGATCCTCGCCACGCCGCCGGCGGTCGATGCCTTCGAGGCGATGCCCACCGCGACGGTCGGGGCGGTGGATGCGCCGGGCGCGCAGTTCGTCGTCGAACCGCAGTACACGCCCAACGACACCTACTATGCCAACGGCTGGCATATGAACAACTACCAGCAGTTCGTCCAGTACCGGTCGTCGATGGTCTTCGACGCCGACATCGACGCCAAGGAAGCCTGGGACACCCAGCGGGGATCGGCATCGGTGATCATCGCTATCCTCGACGACGGCGTGCAGACCAGCCACCCCGACCTGGACGACAAGATCGTCTTCCCCTACGACGCCATCGGCGGCGATAATGATCCGCAGCCTTACGATGACGACTTCACCCGCGACTGGGACGCGCTTGGCACGCATCTGGCGGGCTTGGCGGCGGCGGAATCGGACAACAGCGAGGGCATCACCGGGGTCTGTCACGCCTGCAAGATCATGCCCATTCGCATCCACTACAGCTATTTCGTCGGCGCGAATCGCCTGCTCTTCACCACCATCGAAGCCATCGTCGCCGGCATCAACTGGGCGGAGGATAACGGCGCGGCGGTGCTGAACAACAGCTGGATCGACCCCAACCCTTCGACGACGGTCGCCGATGCGCTGCGTAGCGCATCGGTCAACGGGCGCGGCGGGCTGGGGGCGGTGCTGGTCTTCGCGGCGGGCAACAGCTACCAGTTCCTCGTCTCCTGGCCCGGCAAGCTGGCGTCGGTCCTGCCCGGCGCGATCACCGCCGGCGCGAGCACCTGGTGCGACACCGTGAAGGTGGACAGCGTGAACACCCCGGAGAGCGACGACTGCACGACCGATCACGGCTGGGGCAACAACTGGGGGACGGAGATCGGCTTGTCTGCGCCGGGGCACTTCCTGCCTTCCACCGACCTGACCGGGACGGACGGCTACGTTGATGGCGACTACACCGGCAATATCGGCGGGACGAGCGTGGTCGCGCCGATTGTCGCCGGCGCTGCCGGGCTGGTCCTTTCGCAGAACCCCGGCTTCACCAACGATCAGGTGCGCGACCGCCTGCTGACCAGCACCGATCCACTGCACACCGCCGGCTACGATACGGCGTCGGGCTGGGGGCGGTTGAACGTGCAGAAGGCGGTGACCAACACCATTACCAACACCGGCACGCCCAACGATCACCGGGACAGCGCTGTCAGCATCACGACGCTGCCGTACAGCACGTCGCAGACGGTGCTTGGGGCGTTCACCGACCGCACCGACCCGGCACTGGCGTGCCTGACCAGCAGCCAGCTGGTTTCGAACACCGTCTGGTTCAAGTTCACGCCGGCGTACACCATGACGGTCAACGCCTTCACCTTCGGCTACAATACCGTGATGGGCGTCTACGACCCCGCCATGACCTCGGTCGCCTGCAACAACGATGTCGCGCCGGGCGTCACCTGGTCGCAGTTCAGCTTCGTCGCGGTGGCGGGCACGACCTACAGCTTCCTGGTTGGCGACCTGACCCCCGTCTCTAACCCCGACGGCTCCAGCCCCCCGGCGCAGCTCATCTTCAGCCTGTCCACCACCACGCCGCCGCCGACGGGCAGCCTCAACGGATCGGTGGTGCTGGAAGGCCGCCCCGCGCCGCCGGACCCGGTGTGGAGCGTGCCGCTGCACGTCGTGGTCAAGCCGACCAGCGGCGGCGCGGCGGCGTTCGACGGGATGATCACCACCGGCTTGAGCGGCGAGTTCATCGTCAGCAATCTGGCGGTGGGCGAATACAACATCTGGGCGAAGGGGACGCACACCCTGGCGAACATGGTCACGGCGACGATTGCTGGCGAGACGCCGGTCAGCGTCGGCACGCTGAAAGAAGGCGACGCCAATGACGACAACGCGGTCGGTATCGGCGACTTCTCGATCCTGGCGGCGGCGTTCGGCTCGGCACAGGGCGGAGCGAACTACGACGCCCGCGCCGATTTCAACACTGACGGAGCGGTGAACATCGCCGACTTCTCGCTGCTGGCGGCGAATTTCAGTCAGTCAGGCGTGGCGCAGCCGTAGAGCGCCGCTGCCCCTTCGGCGAGGCTCGCTCAAGGGGGATGCAAATACGCTGCCCCCAGGATGATGGCGATGGAGGTGATCCATGCTGGAAAAAGAAAAGATCGCGCTCTTGTGGCTCATTCGCCAGCGCCCGCAAGGTGTCAGCGCCTACGCGCTGATGGACATGATCAAGGCGTACAACGGCGGATTCCTGGACCTGCCGGTAGCGCTGGGCGTCTTTGAGTACACCACGTCCCTGGAGCGCGGAATCCAGCGCCATGTAGAGGAACTGCTTGCCCTGGGACTGCTCACGACGCCGGACAAAGCCCCCTTCAGTTTTGACGCGAAGCTCAGCGTCACGCCGCTGTTGGGGCGCATCCAGGACATCTTCCAGATCAGCCTGACCGAATCGCTCAAGCGCACCGACGCCGCGCTGACCGTCGAGCCGCTGTTTGGCAAGCCGATGGCGCGCGTTGGCAGCCAGCCCTGGCCCCGCCTCTTCGTCGCCATGCCTTTCCGCGACGACCTGCGCCCGGTGTTCGACGACCACATCCTGAAGGTGGCGGCGGCGCTCGGCGTGACCTGCGCGCGGGGCGATCACTTCTCCACGACCAACAGCATCATGCAGGAGATCTACTCCGCCATCGTCCACGCCGACCTGCTGATCGCCGACTGCACCGGCAAGAACGCCAACGTCTTTTACGAGCTGGGCATGGCGCACATGTTGGGCAAGAGAGCTATCCTGATCGCCCAGAGCCGCGACGATTTTCCCTTCGACGTCGCGCATCTGCGATCCATCCTCTACGCCACCACGCCGCCGGGGATGGCGCAGTTTGAGACGCTGCTCGAAAAGACGATTCGCACGGAACTGAGCCTTTGAGGCGTGTGCTTGACAGGTATACGCAGGACCGAATGCCTCTGCGTGAGGCGTGAGGCGCAGGATTGGGGATTGGGGCAGAAGTTGCGTTGCGGCGAATTCTGAAGTAAAATCCTCGGAGGCAAACAACATTTGTTGGTTCCAACATGAGACAACATAGCGACGCGAATTATCGGCAGCAGAGCATGCGCCCCAGAGTCCAGGCAGTAGGCAGTGCAGATGGTATGAAGCAACTACACATCAATATTTCGAAAGATCTGCACCTAAGGTTCAAAATGCAGGTCGTTCAGGATGGACGAACCATGAACGAAGTTATCGAATCGCTGATTGAAGTCTACCTAGATGAACGACAAGCTCCTCAAAACATCGACGCGACTACGGAGGAGTGAAAAATAGCAGCCTTTCGTGATAGGCGCAGCAACAGTACGGAGAATCGCAATGACTAATAAATGGGATGGTCTCAGTTTCGAATACGAAACCCATGAGTTTGTGCAGTCCCTTCTCGTTCATGCCGACTGCCTTGAATGGCTCGGTCGAATCCCTGAGAATTCACTTCATGCCATTGTGACAGATCCTCCGTACGGCGTAAAAGAGTATGACTTTGACCAGATAGAAAAGAGAACCAATGGAAATGGCGGTATCTGGCGGATCCCGCCATCATTTGACGGGAACGTGCGTTCACCATTGCCAAGATTTACAGCGCTAAATGAGAAAGAGCGCCAAGCTATTCGGCGCTTCTTCGTTGAATGGGCAAGAGTGTCCCTGCACGGCTTGCGTCCTGGTGGACATGTTTTTATCGCATCTAACAGCTTCTTGTCGCAGCTTGTATTTGAGGCGCTTGTTGCTGGCGGGTTTGAATATAGAGGCACGATAGTCCGTACAGTTCGGACTATGCGTGGTGGAGATCGCCCGAAGAATTTCGAGGATGAGTTTCCTGATGTGTGCTCTCTGCCGCGCGGGTGTTACGAGCCGTGGGGGATTTTTAGAAAATCTCTTCCTGCAAAAATGAAGGTCGGTGAGTGTCTTCGTGAATTCCAGACTGGTGGACTGCGAAGGCGACCAGGCGGCAATCCATTTGAGGATATTATCGAAAGTACTCGAACACCACAGATTGAACGGGCAATTGCCGGTCATCCCAGTCTCAAACCACAGGCATTTCTGAGACAACTTGTGTATGCAGTTCTGCCTCTCGGTATCGGGCTGATCGCAGATCCATTCATGGGCTCCGGGTCAACCGTTGCTGCAGCTGCGGCAATGAACCTCAGCTGCATTGGTATTGAGCGGTATCGAGACTACTACGAAATCGCGGTACAGGCTGTTCAACCTCTGAGTCTGCTGTATCAACGGGAGGTTCAACTGAGACTCGATATGTCATGAGGCTCTGTAG
>JAEURA010000035.1 GCA_016789005.1 Anaerolineae bacterium | reverse complement strand
TACCTCTACATCGTAGCTAGGAGTTATTTCTACCATGAAACTTCCAGCTATCCTTGATCAAATATACGCCGCTTTTATGGAACGGGCAGATCAGGGTCGCTTGATTCTACTGCATCCAGACAGCCGCTTTCGGACTCCGTTTGTCGCACGGCTGACCAAGAGCAGCGATTATCAGGTGTTCTATTATGCCCTGGGTCCCGATGATGTCGATTTGCCGGCGATGCTCAACGGCATGACTCACGATCTGATCGGTCAGAACCCCCTCTTTGGGCGTCATCTCCATCTGCTCAGCGCCGAAGACTGGCAGGATAACGCCAGGCTGGTAGCGGCAGCGACTCGCGATGTTGCAGAATTGAGCGATCAGCCGTTCCTCCTCATCCTTGATGAGTTCGATCGCAGCCACGGTGCAGATGACATTCAGTGGTTTGTCGAACACCTCGTCAAGCACCTGCCCGACCGCTGCAAGATCGTCATCAACAGCCGCATCCTGCCCCGCCTGTCCTGGGTCCCGATGGTTGCCCGGCGCGATGCCATCATCTTCAAAGATGATCAGGTTGTGCGTGACAATTTCTACGATTTCGCCGGCGGCAGGCATACGCTGGAAGTCTACGCCCTGGGTCCAGGGTTCGTGCTCTTCAATGACATGTCAGTCGACATCTGGGAAGGTCACCTGCCCAGACTGCTGTTCTTCTTCGCCCTGGATCGTCCGGTGATCACCCGCTCGGAAATCTGCCACGCTTTCTGGCCCGAACTGGATATCGATCAGGCGGTCAACGTGTTCCACGTCACCAAGCGCCGCCTGCACAAGGCGTTGGAGATGGATGTCCTGGTCCATGACGATGGCTACTATCGTATCAATCCCGATCTGGATGTCGATTACGATGTCATGCACTTTGTTGGCAAGCTGATCGACGGCAGGAACGCGCGCAGCACACAGGAGGTGCGCCTTGAAGCCTGGGAGGCGGCTGCCGATCTCTATCGCGGTCCTTTCCTGCACGGGCATACCGACCCCTGGATCACACAGCGCCGCAACGATTTCCGCGCCGGCTACCTGGAAGCCCTCGATGCCCTTGCCAAACGCAAGCTCGAACTGAACCTGCCTGAACACGCCCTGGTCTTGTACAAACGCGGGCTTGCCGCTGATTTCGCCCGTGAGGATTTCCACCGCGAAGTCATGCAGATCTACCAGGCGCTTGGGCGGCGAAGCGAAGCAGTCGCCCAGTTCCGCCAGCTTGAGCAGCTTGCTGCCTCTGAAGGACGGCAGATCGAAGCTGGCACGCGCGCCCTTTACAACCAGATACTCGCCAAGAGCTAGTGGTCAGGCGGAACAGAGTATAGAGATGGCGGGTTCGGATGGTGCTGGCTTGGAATACAGTCGCGCCAACTGAACCCGTGCTTCACCAGTGATAAGTGGAGCTGCTGCGCAGTTCCGGTTTCGCGGGCTGAAAGTGCGGACTTTCCGCCCGTAACTGTGAATTGTCGTGTTTATTCCCCGTCAAATGTCACTTCTTGGGAATAGTCCCCGTCGCCTACACTAAAGTTACATTTATTGTTGCGTGCGGGGGTAACCATGAGTGACTTCCCGAAGATCCACACTGTGACCGGTAAGTTCATGTTGTTGCCGCGCGATCACGTACATGCTTACGTCGTCGAGACGGAAAGCGCCGTTGTCGTGATCGATACAACGTTGGCGCTGTCCAGCGCTGCTAATGTTCGGCGTCTGGCCGACTCTATCGGAAAACCAATCGAAGCCGTGCTGCTCACGCACGGTCACCCAGATCACTACACCGGACTGGTACAGTTTGAAGAATTCCCATGCCTGGCGTCCTGGGGCTGTCGCGACTTCGCCCGGCGAGAGGACATCGCCAAAGCGGAGACCGCCAAGATGTACCTGGGCGACGAATACCCCGCTCAACGCGCCTTCCCGAACGCGATGGTGAACGACGGTCAGAAATTCACCTTCGGTGGAGTCGAGTTCACCTTCACCGACCTGGGTCCCGGCGAATCTGACAGCGACGGCATGTGGACCATCGAGAAGGATGGTGCGCGCATCGCTTTCGTCGGCGATGCGGTCGCCAACCGAACGCACTGCTTCTTCCGCGACGGACACACCAGTGAGTGGCTGCGCATCCTTGACAGGCTGGAAAAAGAGTTCGCCGACCGCGACACGCTGCTCTACATCGGACACGGCGCGACGCCGTCAACGATGGAAGTCATTCAATGGCAGCGCGGCTACATTCAGACGTTCGTCGCCGCCATGCACGCCCTGGAGGACAAAACTGTCCCTGTGACGCGCGCGCAGCAGGAGAAGATTATCGCCGCGATGAAGCGCTACCTCCCCGGCGATGCAACGCTCTTCCTGCTAGACTACGAAATGGATGTGTTCATGGGACAGTATTTCGGCGTCCTGGTGGAGGCGTCACACTAGGGGTCTATTGAAACAGGGGATGCCAGTTGGCTCTGGCGACCTGCACCCACGCCGAGTCTCTCGAACGGCGATTGTGGAGGCAAATGAACCGCCAACCGAACTGAAACAGGCGATTCAAAGCACAAGCCCGCACGGATTGCGGGCTTGTTTGTTGCCCCTGACAGGTCTCGAACCTGTGACCTTTCGCTTAGAAGGCGACTGCTCTATCCGCTGAGCTACAGGGGCGCAGCATCCCTCATTGTAGTGGCGTCCAGCCGAACCTGTCAAGCGACGCGCATCCGCACATCCGTGCTACTCAAAGTTGTTTTTTCGCCTGTTTTGCGCTATAATTTCTCCTGTAGTTCACGTGAAAAACAGTTCTCACACGACTGCCCGAATCCGTAGTTTGACGTGTTCTGCGGATGCCGATCAACGGGTCGGCGGGGTTTATGTTGTCCGGCGCAGTGCCTTGCCCGGCTCAAGGAGTACCAATGGCAGACGATATGATCACCCTGGCGCAGCCCGCCACGACCATGCACTACGATGACGACAGCATCAAGGTGCTGGAAGGCTTGGAAGCGGTGCGGCTGCGCCCCGGTATGTACGTAGGCGGCACCGATGTTCGCGCGCTGCATCATCTCGTCTATGAAATCGTCGACAACGCCGTCGATGAAGCGCTGGCAGGACGCTGCGATCACATCCTCGTCACGCTTTACGATGACGATGTCGTGTCTGTCGCCGACAACGGCGTCGGCATTCCTGTCGGCATGAACAAGAAGCTGAACAAGCCGAACCTTGAAGTCGTCTTCACGGTGCTGCATGCCGGCGGCAAGTTCGACAACAACGCCTATAAGGTCAGCGGCGGATTGCACGGCGTCGGCGCTTCGGCGGTGAACGCTCTGTCCGAAGACCTTAAGGCGCAGGTCTACCGTGATGGCAAGCTGTGGGAGCAGACCTACAGTCGAGGCGCAAAGACCACCGAGGTGACGCCGGTTCGACCGCTGGAACCGGGCGAAGGTACAGGGACGGTCATCACCTTCCGTCCCGATTTCACCATCATGGAGCCGAATCATTTCGACTTCACCACCCTGGAAAAGCGCTTCCGCGAGATCGCCTTCATCAACCGCAGCCTGATGATCACCCTGCGCGACGAACGGGCGCGCCCCTTCCCGCGTGAGCTGACCTTCTACTTCGAGGGCGGGCTGCACTCCTACGTGCGTTGGGAGAATCGCAGCAAACAGGCGCTGCACCCGGTCGTGCATCTGGAGAAGGAAGTGGAGCTGACCCCCGACGGCAAATCTCCTTACTCCGTCAGTGTGGAAGTCGCCTTCCAGTACACCGATTCGGCATCCTCAAACGAGATCGCCTTCGCCAACGTCATCAACACCACCGACGGCGGCACGCATCTCACCGGGCTGCGCTCGGCGATCACCGGCGTCATCAACCGCTATGCGCGCAAAGCCGGCTACCTGAAGGACAAGGACGCTAATTTCTCTGGGCGCGACACCCTGGAAGGCATCACAGCGGTGGTCAGCGTCAAGCTGCCCAACCCGGCGTTCGAGAGCCAGACCAAGGTCAAGCTGATCAACCCTGAACTGCAGGGCGTAGTCTCCTCGGTCGTGACCGAAGGGTTCGGCGAATTCCTGGAGGTCAATTCTCGCGAAGCCAAACGCATCGTCGAGAAGTGCATGACCAGCATGCGCGCCTGGGAAGCCGCCCGCAAAGCGCGCGACCTCGTGCGCAGCGGTCCCAGCCTGCTAGAGAGCACTTCGCTGCCCGGCAAGCTCGCCGACTGCTCTCAGCACGGCGAGGGCGCGGAGATCTACCTCGTCGAAGGCGACAGCGCCGGCGGGTCTGCCAAACAGGCGCGTGACCGGCATTTCCAGGCGATCCTGCCCCTGCGCGGCAAGATCCTCAACACCGAACGCGCCCGCCTGGACAAGATGCTCGATAACAATGAGATCAAGGCGCTCATCAGCGCGCTCGGCACGGGCATCGGCGAAGAATTGGATACGTCGAGGATTCGCTACAGCAAGATCATCACGATGACCGATGCCGACGTGGACGGTGCGCACATTCGCACGCTGCTGCTGACTTTCTTCTTCCGTCATATGCCGCAGGTCATCCTGGGCGGGCATCTCTATATCGCACAGCCGCCTCTGTTCCGCCTGCAGCACAACAAGGAGATTCGCTACCTGTATCCGGCGGCGGGGCAGCACGAAACGCAAATCTTGAGTCGCGGTCTCGCCGAATTCAAAGACCCGGATCGCGTGAAAGTCAACCGCTACAAGGGTCTGGGCGAGATGAATCCCGAGCAGCTCTGGGAGACCACCATGGATCCCGGGCAGCGCACCCTCTTGCAGGTGACCATCGATGACGCTGCCGAAGCCGATCACGTCTTCGACATGCTCATGGGCAGCGAAGTCCCACCGAGGCGGCGCTTCATCCAGACTCACGCCCGCAACGTGCGCAACCTGGATATCTAAGTTTCAGACGCCGCTGGCGGAAAGCGCCAGCGGCGTCACACTGATGTCGGTGATGGCGTGCGGATAGTCTTCTTCGACACGCAGATCGACCAGTACCTCCCCGCCGAACTCCGCGCGCAGCAGGACGATCACGTTCTCCTTGCTTGCCCCGATCACCTGCTGGACCTGAAGCTTGCCCATCGCCTCGCGCAGGTGGAAGAACTGCGCGGAGCGGGTCTCGGCAGCGTGCGCCAGAAGCAGATCCGCGTGGTAGCTCTCGGCGATGTAGCGCAGCAGTCGCTCATCCCCCGATTGGTTATAGATGGTCACCAGCGCGATGAGGCGCATCCCGGCGGCAGAGGACTTCAGGGCATGCTTGTCATCCACGCACAACCCCCGTGCTTTCCGGATGAGCCGAAGTCATCGCCGCGCCGATGATGCCGGCGTCGTTGTAGGTCTTGGCGCAGACAATCGGCGCGCGTGTCACCAGATGCGGCGCGAACTTGCCGAAGCTCTTGCTGACCCCGCCGCCGATGATGATCAGATCGGGCCACAGCAGATTCTCGACGTGCATCAGATACTCGTTCACCCGCCGCGCCCATTTCTTCCACGTCAGCTCGCGGTCCACCCGTACGCGATTCGAAGCGCGATGCTCGGCATCCTTGCCTCGAATTTGCAGGTGACCCAGTTCAAGGTTCGGAACCAACCGCCCTTCAACGAAGAGCGCCGTCCCGATGCCGGTTCCGATGGTCAGCACCAGCACCACCCCGCGCTGGTCAACCCCTGCGCCAAAATGCATCTCCGCCAGCCCGGCGGCGTCGGCATCATTGATCATGTAGGTCGGGCATCCGGTGACCTGCTCGAAGAATGTGCTGGCATCCAGTCCAACCCAGGTCGAGTCGACATTCGCCGCCGTGAAGATCGTCCCGCGCTTGATGACTCCAGGATAGCCACAGCCCACTTCGCCATGCCATTCGAAGTGATGAAGGATCTCCTGAATGAGCGGGGTGACCGCTGCGACCGTCGATGGGGATGGGGTCTCCACACGGTAGCGCTCTGCCAGCAGGATCCCCTTCTCTGTATCCACCGGCGCAGCTTTGATGCCCGTTCCGCCGATGTCGATGCCCAGAACCGCCATACTCACTCTCCCAGGGACAGGAAAATTCATGATGTCTGTTTCATTACAGCCGCCCCAAGTGTACCGTAACAGCCGACTTCTGAAAAACCGCGCCCAGCGTGCGGGTCGTCCTGCCACTTGAAGCGGCGGCGGCGCGGCGGCATAATCGCTCACTGTGCACAGCAGACAGGATGGTGCAGAAGCGATGCGCCTCAAATGGTTTCTAGTGACCAGCCTATTGCTCATCGGCACGGCGGCGTGCGGAGGGTCTCCGGCGGCGACGCCGACGCTTGCAGCGACGGCAACGCCGGAGCAGACGCCGACACCCGCCGCGACGAATCCCTCTGCCGTCTCCGCCAATGCGGATTGGACGCCCCAGACCACCGTTTTCGATGGCGTTGAGATGGTGTTGGTCCCGCCGGGCTGCTTCATGATGGGCAACGACGCCGGTCGACGCGACGAACGCCCGGCGCATGAACAGTGTTTCGCCGCCGCATACTGGATCGGCAAATACGAGGTCACCAACGCCCAGTACGGCAGTCCCGGCAGATTCGAGGGCGATTCCCGTCCGCGCGAAAACCTCCTCTGGAGCGAGGCGCGCGATTTCTGCGCCAGCCGAGGAGCGCGCCTGCCAACCGAAGCCGAATGGGAGTACGCCGCGCGGGGACCGAATGCCTATATCTACCCGTGGGGCAATACATTGAACGCGGACAATCTCGTCTTCGATCAAAATTCCAACGGCGAAACCCAGCCCGTCGGCAGCAAACCCGCCGGCGCGTCCTGGGTCGGCGCGCTCGACATGAGCGGCAATGTCTTCGAATTCGTCAGCAGCGCCTACGCGCGCTATCCCTTCGACCCGGCAGATGGGCGGGAAGACCTGGATAACGCCGAAGCGCCAAGGGTGTATCGCGGCGGAATCAACAGCTACATCGACAACGGGGCAGGCGCGGCGATCCGCTTCCGCCTGGACGCCGACGAGCGCAACTGGTTCATCGGCTTCCGCTGCGTGCGTGACGCCTGAGGGGAATCCCAATGCCAAATCGTTTCTGGAAGCGGGTGTGGGCGCTCGCTGCCATTGCAGGCATAACCCTTGCCCTCACCTCGGCGAATGCTGCGCCTGAAGAGGATTGGCGTTTCCTGCTGGCAGGGATCATGGCGCTGATCACCCTGGCGGGCGTTCTGCCGACGCCGCTCAGGGAGTGGCTGGCACGACCGCTGCGCCTGCTGCGCCAGCGTCCCTGGCTCTACTGGCTGCTGCTGCTGGTCATCATCTACAAAGGGGTCGGCGTCTGGCTGGTTGCCTACCAACCGACCAATGGACGGCTCCTCCAGCCGGTCGAATTCGCCTATCTGGCGTTTGTTGTATGGCTGCTCATCTACCTCCTCGTCTATGACCTGAACCGTGAACGCGGCGCAGAACTCACCGCCAGGCTCGGCAAAAGCCGCGCTACCGGAATCCTGATCACACTAACCACTTTCCTCATCCTCTTCTTCGGTGCAGAAGCCTATCTGCGTATTTTCTACATCACCACCGATGCCTACGGCTTCACGGCGATGAACTACCACTGGTACAAGAACTTCCTGTGGAGCAGCCAGAATTCCCTGGGCTACCGCGATGCCGAGCCGCAGCCGGCGGAGGTTGGCGGGCTGACTCGCATCGCCATCGTCGGCGACTCTTTCGCCGTCGGGCATGGTATCAATGACATCGGGCAGACGTTCGGGCAGATTCTGGAACGCGACCTGGGCGGCACAGCCGATGTCATGATGGTGGCGGCTTCCGGCTTGGATAGCGACGTTGAGGTCAGCCGCCTTGACAGCTACCCTATCCGCCCCGACATTGTTGTGCTGTCCTACTACCTCAACGACATCGACTACCTGATGACGGGCACGGAACTGGACCCCGATGCCAATTTCGACTTCATTCAGGACGAGAATCTGCACTGGTTCGTGCTCAACTACTTCGTGCCAAACTACATCTACTACAACCTGATGCAGTTCACATCGCCGGTGCGCGCCCGCAGCTTCATCGCCGATCTCATCGACGCTCATCTGAACGATGAACTCTGGGCGCGCCACGTCGGCAACCTCGACGCGATGGTTCAATGGGCGCAGGGGTACGATGCGCGGCTGATCGTCCTCCTCTGGCCCCATCTGGCAGCCATCGAGCAGTCGCGCCCTGCCACCGAACGGGTGCGTGCCTTTTTTGAGAGTGCAGGCGTTCAGGTCATCGACATGACCGATCTGCTGGCGGGCAGGAACACCGCCGATCTCATCGTCAACCGCTTCGATACCCATCCAGGAGTGCTGGCGCATCAGATCGCCGCCGCCGCGCTCCTCGAAGCCATCCAGGGAGGTGTCACGCCTGATGCTGAATCCGCAACGCAGAGTGGCGGCTGAATGAGACGCCCGATCAGCACGTCGCGAAGGCAGACTTCATGAAACTCTCGGTCGTCATCCCCGCCCGCAACGAAGAGGCGAGTGTCGGCGGAACAGTCACCCGCCTGCGCGATCATCTGGTCTCTGCGGGCATCGAGGATCTCGAAATCCTGGTCGTCGATGACGGCAGCGCCGACCACACCGGCGAGATCGTGGCGGCAGAACATGAACGCGATCCGCGCATTCGCGTGGTGCGCAATAATGGTCGGCATGGCTTCGGGCGCGCTGTCTCCTTTGGGTTGGACCGCTTCACCGGTGATGCAGTCGTCATCTACATGGCGGACGCCTCCGACGACCCCGCCGATGTCGTCCATTACTACCACATCCTCCGCGATCATGCCGACTGCGCCTTCGGTTCGCGTTTCATGCGCGGCTCACACGTCAGCGATTATCCGCAGTTCAAGCTGATCATCAACCGACTTGCCAACATGGTCATCCGGCTGATGTTCAACATTCCTTACAACGATACGACCAACGCCTTCAAGGGCTACCGCGCCAACGTCATCGCCGGATGCCGCCCCTTCGTCTCGCCCCATTTCAACCTGACCATCGAGATCCCCCTCAAAGCCCTTGTGCGGGGATATTCCTTTCGGGTCGTCCCGATCAGCTGGCGCAACCGCTCGCATGGGGAGTCTGCCCTTAAGCTCAAGGAACAGGGCAGCCGCTATCTCTATACCCTGCTGACCGTGTGGTTCGAGTGGCTGCTGGTGCGGCACGACACTCGCCACCAGGATGGAGCCTTCCAGCCCTGGGACAAGATCGGTTCGACATCGCCACAGGGCGCTGAGTCGCCGGAGTCCACCGAATGAGCCGCCGCATCCTGATCACCGGCGGCGCGGGCTTCATCGGCGGGCATCTCGCCGAACGTCTGGTTCACCAGGGGGAGCAGGTCGTCGTCCTGGATAATCTCGTCGGTGGGAATCGGGCGCATGTGCCGTCCGCCGCCGAATTCGTCCAGGGCGACGTCCGCCGCCTGGAAGACCTCGCGCCGATCTTCGCCGCCGGCGTGGACGTGGTGCTGCACCTCGCCGGGCAGGCGTCGATCCGCCTTTCTTTCGCCGATCCATCGGTCGATCTGAATGTGAACACCCTTGGGACGATCAACGTCCTCCAGGCATGTCTGAAACATCAGACGCCCCGTCTGCTCTTCGCCAGCTCGATGACTATTTACGGACCCGCCAACGCCGTGCCCACCCCGGAGGACGTCCCTCCTGCTCCGGTATCGTACTATGCAGTATCCAAATACGCTGCCGAACGCTACGTCCACCTGACCGCCGCGCGCCGTGACCTGGGTTTTGACTTCAACGTCACCTCGTTGCGCATGTTCAACGTCTACGGCGAACGGCAAAGCCTGACCAACGCTTATCAGGGGGTGCTGGCGATCTTCATCGGCAGCGTGCTGCGCGGCGAACCCATCACCATCCACGCTGATGGTGAGCAGTCGCGCGATTTCGTTCACATCGATGATGTCTGCCGCGCCTGGATCGGTGCGATTGATACTCCGGCGGCTTTCGGGCGGGAGATCAACATCGGCACAGGGACGCCGACGAGCGTTAACGACCTGTGCGACCTGGTGCTGGCGTCGTTCGGTCACACGCGTGACACTTACCCTGTCCGCTACGAACCGGCGCAGCCAGGCGATATGCGCCGTTCAGCGGCAGACCGGACGCTGGCGCGAACGCTGCTGAACTGGGAGCCGCAGGTCATGCGGGAAGCGGGGATGGCGCGCACCATCGAGTGGGCGAAGACGCAGATAGCGAGGTGAGTTGAGAGGCGCAGCGCGCTGCGCCCCTTGTCTCGCGCCGAGACGATTACTGCCCCTGAACGAAGTTCGATTCGTAGATGTTTTCGGCGGGGCAGCCCGTGAAGTTGATCACGTAGACCTTGTGCTCGGCGTCGGGACCTACGTTCACCTGATACTCGCCGGTGGTCAGCTTGTACAGTGCGATCACCCCGCGCTCTCTGAGCAGCATGTTTTCCGCCGGAAATTCAGGATACCGCGCCAGCTGCGCGCTCGTCAATCGGATGTAGCGACTGCCTTTGTCGCCTTCAAACAGCCACAGATCGATGGAGCAGTCGTCCCCACTGGTCGGGGTGTACAGGTGGTACGGTCCGAAGCAGTTCAGGCTGCGAATGTCGGTGCAGTTACACGGCAGGCAAGCCTGCGCCGTCTGCGTCGGAATGGCGCTGAACACCAGCAGCAGGACCACCGCGATGACCGGCAGGATCGCCACGACTTGCAGAAGATGATCTCGTTTCATGGGTCTCACTCTCTGAACAAGCAGCTTCATAGCGCGTCAAGAACCAACCTAATCTAGGCGATTCTGCGCGAAATCGCCAGTCTGAATCGCGCCGCGATGCAATACAATAACCGGCGTCTCCTTCGGGTTCGCGTTCGATACGGATCCTCGGGATATCTCGTTTGAGCACGGCGGCAGGATATGGCGAACACACGAAACAGGTCTCGCACTCCTTGGCGGTTGTACGGCGCAGCGCTGGCGTTCTATGCCCTGCTGGCGTTCCTCATTCTGCACCCCATCCTTTTCGCCACCGGGGAAAAGGTCGCCGGCTTCGACTTCTTCAACTACCACTGGAATTTCTGGTGGCTGCGCTTCGCCGCCTCGACACCGGGGCTGTCAATCTACGAAACCAGTTTCGCCATGTTCCCCTATACCACCAATCTCGGTTATCACGCCCTGACGGCGTCGTGGTATCCCGTCTGGGCGCTTGTGGAACCGATGATCGGTACATTGGCGGCGATGAACCTGATCATCTTCACCGCCTGCATGCTGAACGGACTGCTGTTCTTCATTCTGCTGCGGCGTGAAGGCGCGTCTCCCCTGACTGCTCTGCTCGGCGGCGCAGCGCTGCAAGCCGCCCCTACCCTGCGTTACTTCTACTACAACACGCACATCAATCTGATGGACTGGTTCTGGCTGCCCGCCCTGCTGCTGATCTGGGGAGAGGTGGCGCGTGCCGTCGAGAAGCGGTCTTGGCGCGCCGTCATCATCGCCCTGGGAATGGGGTTGGCTATCTGGGGGCTGACCCTGACCGACCTCCAGTTTCCCATCTTCGCCGCCTTCCTGCTTGCGCCCTATGGGCTGCTCACACTCTGGCGATCCCACCATCGTCCGCGCCTGATCGCCTGCGGCGCGGTCTCGCTGGCGGTCGGCGCAGCGCTCCTGTGGCTC
>JAEURA010000032.1 GCA_016789005.1 Anaerolineae bacterium | reverse complement strand
ATAGATCTGTATATCAGAGATTCAATAGAGCAGTATATGCAGGGAGGAGAAAAAGAGATAGCCACCTGGGCGTTTTGGACGTTAAGAAATGTCACTGCTCTCGCGTAGAGTGACATGGCGATGATCAAAACTGCACACGCTCAATGATCAATTTTGGCCATGCCTCATGTCCCAAATTACCTCGGCGATTCGGCTTGAGTCCTGTAGGCTCAGATCAATAGCTGGATTCGAAAGGCAGTCGCAGGGGTCGCCATGAGATCGAAGAAGAAAGACACTCCCGAAAAGATGCTGCGGCGGATTCTGCGTGTGGCGGTGCTCCTGGTCGAGACGCAGCAGGAGGAAGCCATGCCTCAGGAATCTTCCATGCCGAGCTCGGAAGCATCGGAAAAACACGAATCCTCTGAGTCGTTGTAACGTAGTGCTGAACGGCCATCAGACGGTAGGACATCATGCCTCGACGCACGACCCATCGACTTCCGCCAAAACCCGGGTGGGCGATCTACCTCCGCACCAGCGATGAGGAAGCCCAGAACCCGGCGCTGTCACAGAAGCGCCAGCGGTTCGCGATCGATAACGCCCTGGTTGCTAAACACAATCTGCCGGTGTTCGGTGAGTACATCGACAATCTCACCGGGAGATCGCCCAACCGGGTGGAATACCAGCGGATGCTTGAGGACGCGCGCAGCGGCAAATTCTCTCACGTGGCTGTCGAGCGGGCCGACCGTTTTGGTAGAAACGACACCGAAGCGCTGCGTGCAATCGACGAGCTGCACGAGTTTGGCATAGGCGTTCGCTTTGCCAACCAACCCGAGCTGGACCCTATGGACGCCGACGATCGCATCCTGGTGACACTCCAGTTCACGCTGGCGCGACGAGAGTCCATGCTCATGGGCGCGCGCATCAAGGGCGGGCTTCAGGCCAAGATGCGCGACGGCGGCTGTCCAACACTGGCTCCGGATGGCTATCAAAACATGGAGGAGCGCACCGAGCATGCAACGCGGCTTGAGTTCGGCAAGTACCGGCACTGGATCGAACCGGACCCCGACCAGTTCAAGGTCTGGCGGCTCGCCTGGGATCTGCTGCTGGAAGACAGGCTGACGCTGGAAGAGATCTGCGAAGCGCTGCATGGGCGTGGCTTCCGCTTTCGAACTGGTCGTCCCTTTGTCGAGGTCCGTGATGGCAAGAGGAAAGCGGCTGTCAGCGGGCTGTCGAAGAAGTATCACAACTGGTTCTACGCCGGTTGGGTGGTCAGCCAAAGCGCGGGCATCCCGCCGAAGACGGTGCGCGGCAGCTGGCAGCCGCTGGTGACAACAGAGGAGTTTGAGAGATGCCTGGAGATTCTCGCCGCGCGCGTGAAGGTCAAAGCGCCACGACGTCGTCACGAGTACCTGCTCAGCGGACTGATCTTCCTCCACGATGCGGACGAAAACAAGCTCATCCGACTCACCTGTTCGACATCCAATCCTGATCGTCCGGGCGGGGGAACAGCGCACTACCGTGTTGCGCGCACCGACATCAATCTGCACAGTGCCAGTGTGGATGCGCAGGTCGCCGCTCGTCTGAAACGCGTGCAGGTCGATCCGGATCTGCTCCCACTGGTGCGTGCTGCCTACACTAAGGAAGTTGCCCAGAAGGTCGGCCACCTGCGCCCGTCCGATCGGGAGCGGACACTGGCCGCGCTCAAAGCGGTGGACGAAGAAGAGGTGCGTGTGGCGCGTCTGCTGGCTTCAGGCCGCATCACCGAGAAGGCGTGGGACAGCCTATGGTCCGAATGGCAGGATCGGCGGCGTCAGCTGCGGGAGGCATTGGAAGGGCTGAGCCACAAGGTTGATACGCACATTGAAAATCTGGACCATGCATTAGCGATCATCGCCAGACTGGGTGTATTATTTGAGGGGATGGACCGCAGCAGTCAGAAGGAGTTGCTGCAGGAAATCGTTGAGAAGGTGGTCGTCAGCGCTGATGGCAAGGTGCTGCGGCTGGAGTTGTTGCCACCGTTTGCCTACCTGCATCAGATTTCGCAGGAAGTGAAACGGTCAGCTCGTGGTAAGGCACAAACAAAAACCAGCAAGGTTGCCCCCACTGGTTCATGTTCGACTAGAGTCTCTTCAGGTGGACCTGAGGGGATTCGAACCCCTGACCTCTACAGTGCGATTGTAGCGCTCTTCCAGCTGAGCTACAGGCCCCTGGTTACAGCCAAGAATTGTAAAGACCCGTCGGGGCAGTGTCAACCCGGAAGTCTCCACTGCGCAAGGCGGGGCGATGTCAGGTAGAATCGCCCGTTATGATACATGTCCTGATGCTTAGCCTCGATACTGCGATGGCGACTCATCCCCAGGGGGACTCGCGCAAACGCCACCTCGCCTACGCCTTGCGCGCCGGCGCGGTGACCGTCATCGCCTACACCCCGGCGGGGGTTGGCGGTCCGATTCAAGCCTCGGAGTCCCTGCGCATTCTGCCGACCAACAGCCGGAGTAAACTGCTCTTCCCCCTGGACGCCGTGCGGCTGGCTGTTCGCGTCGCCGCAGAACGCCGGGTAGACCTGATCACCACGCAGGACCCTTTCGTGACCGGGCTGGTCGGCTGGTGGTTACGCCGCCGGTTAAATGTTCCGCTCCTGGTGCAGAATCACAGCTACTTCTTCGATAACCGCGCCTGGCTGCGCGAACGCCCCCTGATCAACACGCTGCTCCAAAGGGTAGGGCGCTTCGTCGTCGCCCAGGCAGATCTGTACCGTACCGTCAACCGCAAGGAGCGCGACTCCTACATTGCACGGGGCGGATCGAGCCAGCGCTCGGTGGCGCTGCCGCTCGGTACAGCCTCGGATGCCTTTGCGGCGCTGCCCCAGGAGCGTGCCCTCGCCGACCTGCGCCGGCGGCTCGATCTGAAAACTTCTGAACAGGTGGTGCTGTGGGTGGGCTATCCCGTCGCCTTCAAGCGCGTGCCGCTCCTGTTCAAGGTGTTCCGCCGCGTGATCGAGCAGCAGCCCTTCGCCCACCTCGTGCTGATCGGCGACATGAGCAGATCGCCGGACGATCTGCGGGCGTTGGCGCGTGATGAAGGGATCGCCGGCGCAGTCACCCTCTACGGACCGGTGCCGCACGACGAACTGCCGCTCTACTACGCCCTCGGCGAGGTCTACGTGCATACTTCTTCCTACGAAGGCGTGCCGCGCGTGCTGTTCGAAGCCTCGGCAGCCGGTCTGGGGATCGTCGCCTTCAATGTTGTTGGCGTCAACGAGATCATAGAAGACGGGGTTAACGGCTACCTTGCGCCTGATCTGGATGTCGATGGATTAGCAGGACGGATCGTCCACCTGCTGCGCAATCCGGCGCTGGCGCAGCAGATGGGGGCGGAAGCGCAGCGCCGCGCCCTCGAACAGCACAACTTCGACCGCTACGTCGAAGCCTGGGTGGGTGTGATGGAGCGCGCCGTCGCGCTGGGGAAGCGCTCATGACCGATCTGCTGGTGTTCAATCTCGCCGTCGATGTCGATGATCCCATCCTTGGCTTCGCAACCGACTGGCTGAACCGACTGGCGGAGCGCTTCTCGACTGTCGATGTCATCACCATGCGCGCCGGCAGGCTGGATGTCGCCGCCAATGTCCGCGTCTGGTCGGTAGGCAAAGAGAAGGGATACGGTGAAGCACGGCGGGCGCTGACCTTCTACGCGGTGCTGCTTCGACTCCTGCTGACACGCCGCTACGCTGCCTGTTTTGCCCACATGATGCCGCTGTTCGCGCTGATGGGCGCGCCGCTGCTGGCGGTCTTCCGCGTGCCGCAGACGCTCTGGTACACCCACCGTCAGGCGCACCGCGTCCTGCGCTGGGCGACGCGCGTTGTCCGTCGGGTGGTCACGGCTGCCCCCGACAGCTTCCCGATTCCAACCGGCAAACTGCGCGTGGTCGGGCACGGTATCGACACGACTGCCTTCACCCCTGCGCTGTCCAGCGGCGTGGAGTCTCCGGTGATTGTGCAGGTAGCGCGGCTGATGCCGATCAAGCGCCAGCCGAGCCTGATTCGGGCATTGGCGCGCATGAAGCAGGTGGGGGCGCGCCTCGTCTTCGTGGGCGGCGTCCCGCCGGAACAGTCCGCCGATTACCAGCGCGACCTGGAGCGTCTGGTGGCGGACCTGGGGCTGTCGGCGCGCGTTCGCTTCGCCGGTGACCAGGACCGGGAAGGCGTGATCGCCAACTTGCGCAGCGCGACTGTCGCCGTCAACCTCAGTCCGCCGGGGTTGTTCGATAAAGCAGCGCTGGAGAGCATGGCGTGCGCCCTGCCGACGGTGGTGAGCAGCCCGGCTTTCCGCCCGCTGCTCGGCGAGTGGGACCCGCTGCTGCGCGTTGAGCCGCCAGAGGACGACGCTGCCCTGGCGGAACGCCTGGATGCGCTGCTGGCGCTGCCCGACATCGAACGCCGCCAGATCGGTGACGCGCTTCGGGCGCGCGTGCAGGCGGCGCACGGGCTGGAGGGCTTGATCGACCGCGTCGTCTCGGTGCTGCTGACGGGAGAGGTCAAGACATGACCGGCGAATTTCCAAAGACGCTGGTGATCATCCCTGCGCTCAACGAGCAGGACAGCATCGCCCACGTGATCGACTTGATCCGCGACCATGCGCCCTGGGCAGACGTCGCCGTGATCAATGACGGCTCGACCGACGACACGGCACGGATCGCCGCCTCGCGCGGGGCGTTCGTTCTGAACATGCCGCACAACGTCGGCATTGGTGCGGCGGTGCAGACCGGCTTTCTCTACGCTGAGCGCTATGGCTACGAGGTCACGGTGCAGAATGACGGCGATGGGCAGCATGACCCGCGCGAGATTCCGCTGTTGGTCCGTGAGCTGCTGTCCAGCGGCGCTGATCTGGTCATCGGCTCGCGCTACATCGAGGATCGCGGCTATGTCACGCCGCTGCCGCGCCGGGTGGGCATCGTCATCCTCGCTAACGTCATCTCCGCCATCACCCGCCGCAGGTTCACCGACCCGACCAGCGGATTTCGTGCCTCTAACCGCCGGACGATCCGCCTGTGCGCCCGCGCTTACCCGCACGACTATCCTGAACCGGAAGCCGTCGTGCTGCTGCATCGCGCCGGACTGAACCTGCGCGAGATTCCGGTGACGATGAACCCGCGTTACGGCGGCAAGTCCTCGATCACGCCGCTCAAATCCGGACTCTACATGGTCAAGGTGCTGCTGGCGATCTTCATCGATCTGCTGCGCGCCCCCCTTCGCCCGGACGAGGTGTAGCGTGCGAGTGCTGATGATCTCCAAGGCGCTGGTAGCGGGCATCTATCAGCGCAAGCTGGAGGGCATCGCGGCGCAGGGGGTGGAACTGCTGGCGCTGACTCCGGCGGCATGGCGCGACGAACGCGGTGCGCAACCTCTCGAACGCGCTTATACCGACGGCTACCGGCTGGAGACGCTGCCGATCTGGTTCAACGGCAGCTTTCACCTGCATGTCTACCCGACGCTGGGGCGCTGGATGCGCGCCTTTCGCCCACACATCGTCCACATCGACGAAGAACCCTACAATCTGGCGTCCTGGGCGGCGCTGGCGGCGGCGAAACGAGTCGGTGCGCAGCCGATCTTCTTCACCTGGCAGAACCTCTACCGCGAGTATCCTATCCCCTTCCGCTGGGGCGAAGGTTGGGTGCTGCGCGAAGTTCGCCAGGCGATTGCCGGCACGGAGAGCGCGGCGCACGTGCTGCGAGAGAAGGGCTACACCGGGGACGTGGCGGTGATCCCTCAGTTCGGCATCGATCCCGACCTGTTCCGCCCGGCGGGGGCGCGCCCGGAACGCCCCTTCACCGTCGGGTGCGCGGCGCGGCTGGTGCCGGAAAAAGGCGTCGATCTGCTCCTGCGGGCGGTCGCTCGGATGGACGACGCGACCGCCGTGCGCATCATCGGCGGCGGACCGGAACGGCGGGCATTGGAAGCGCTGGCGGACAGCCTGGGCTTGGGTGCGCGCGTCACCTTCGTCGAACAGGTCGCCTCGATGGCGATGCCGGGGCAGTATCACCGGTTCGACGTGCTGGCGGTCCCGTCGCGGACGACGCCGACCTGGAAAGAGCAGTTCGGTCCGCGCGCCAGCGTCGAGGCGATGGCGAGCGGCGTGCCCGTCGTCGGTTCAGACAGCGGCGCGATCCCCGGCGTGGTGGGCGAGGGGGGGCTGATCGTCCCGGAAGGCGATGTCGAGGCGCTGGCGGGTGCGCTGTGCCGCCTGCGCGACGACGCGGCGCTGCGGGCGGAGATCGGGCGGCGAGGGCGGGAGCGCGCCCTGGCGGATTTCACCCACGCCCAGGTGGCGCGCGCTACGGTCGCCGTCTACCAGTCGATGCTGATCTGAGTTACAAAGCCTCTGTCGTCGTCTATAATTCATGGCAATGCTGCCGAGGCGCGGTTCACCGCGCGACGCGGTGTTTCGTCAGGCGGGTTCCGCAGCGAGTTTTCGAGGGAATGCCATGTCCGATATTGTCATTGTCGATGCCGTCCGCACCCCTCTGGGCAGACGCGGCGGCTGGCTGAGAGAAATTCACCCGGCGCGCCTGGGTTCGACCGTCGTCTGCGAGGTGCTGGGGCGCGCCAAGGTGGATCCCGATCGGGTCGATCACGTCATCATGGGCTGCGTCAGCCAGGTCTCTGAGCAGACCTTCAACCTCGCCCGCAACGTCGTGCTGGACGCCGGCATGAAGATCGAGACCGCCGCTACGACGGTTGATTTTCAGTGCGGCAGCAGCCAGCAGGCGATCCATCTGGCGGCGGGCATGATCGCCACCGGTCAGGCGGAGGTCATTGTTGCTGGCGGCGTCGAGAGCATGACCCGCGTGCCGATGGGCAGCACCCTCACCGACGCCCGCTCGCCCTTCACCGACCGTGTGATGGACGCCTACAACATGATCCCCCAGGGTCTCGCCTCCGACGAGATCGCCGCCAAATGGAAGATCGCCCGCGAGGTTGTGGACCAGATCGGCTACGACAGTCACATGAAAGCGGCGAAGGCGACCGCCGCCGGAATCTTCAAGCGCGAGATCGTCCCGCTGGAGGGCGCCGACGACGCCGGAACGCCGATCCTGGTGGAGACCGACCAGGGCATTCGGGCAAACGCTTCGCTGGAGAAAATGGCTTCGCTGCTGCCGGCGTTCAGCCCCGATGGCGTGACCACCGCCGGGAACAGCAGTCAGATCACCGACGGCGCGGCGGCGGTGGTGCTGATGACCGCCGAGAAGGCGCGTCAGTTGGGCGTGAAACCGCGTGCCCGGCTCGTGAGCATGGTCACGGTCGGCAGCGATCCGCACCTCATGCTCACCGGACCGATCAGCGCCACCCGTGAGGCGCTCAGGCGTGCGGGGATGACCCTGGATCAGATCGACCTGTTCGAGGTCAACGAAGCCTTCGCCTCGGTGATCGCCATGTGGCATCGCGAGATCGAGGCGCAGATCGACCGGATCAACGTGCACGGCGGGGCGATTGCCCTGGGGCATCCGCTGGGAGGCAGCGGGGCGCGCCTGATGACGACGCTGCTCAACGCGCTGGAGACGAAAGACAAGCGTTTCGGCTTGCAGACCATGTGCTGCGGCGGCGGCATGGGCACGGGCACAATTGTCGAGCGGCTGAGCTAGTGCGTGAATCGCGCCTGGATGCGATGCTGTTTGCTCCCAAACCTAATCTCGCATAGGATTATGGGACGCATTCATTCTTCAGCATCGAATAAAGGACGCCTTTCATGCCCGCTGCGCGGTCGTTCTCTCATCGCTGGCTGCTGCTTCTGGTCCTGCTTTCCCTGTTGACCCTGACAACGCCGGTCTATGCCGCGACTTTCACCGTGAACAGCACGGGCGATGCCTCTGATGCCAGCGCGGGCAACGGCGTATGCCTGACGAGCGGCGGGGTGTGCACCCTGCGTGCTGCCATTGAAGAGGCGAATGGACTGGCGGGCGACGACATCATCAACTTTTCGGGCGTCACCCTGGTCAATATCGGCACGGAACTGGCGATCACGTCGAACATCACCATCAACGGGACCAGCGTCACCGTGGATAACACCGGAACGGGGCGCGTCTTCCTCATGACGAATGCGACAGTGTTCATCAATGGCATGAGGATAACCGGCGGCGACAGCGCGGGGAACGGCGGCGGCGGCATCCGCATCTCCGGTGGCAGTCTGACGCTTCAGAGCGGCGCGGTCGTCACCGGCAATACGGCGGGCGGCGGCGGTGGCGGCGGCGTTTACGCATTGAGCAGCGCACAGGTCACCATCACCGGCAGCGGAACGCAGATCTCCGGAAACACCGATGCGGGTAACGGCGCGGGACTCAATCTGCAAGGCGGTTCAGACGCTTTCCTGCTGAATGGCGCAGTGATCAGCGGCAACAATGGACCGAATTCGGGGGGTGGCGTTGCTGTCGCCGGAACGGGAAGCACGTTTACTGTAGACAACGCGACGGTTTCCGGCAACACTGCCGAATTCAGCGCAGGTATCTCCGGGTTTTCAGGCGGATCGGTCACGCTGCAAAACGGCGCGGTGATCAGCGGGAACAACGCGACGGTCGGCAGCGGCGGGGGCGTCACCATGAGCGGCGGGGGCAGCCTGACCGTGAGCGACACGCGCTTTGAATCGAACACGGCAGCTGCCGATGGAGACGCCATTCGTTATTCGAGCGCCGCCAATGCTTCGATCACCCGTTCATGCTTCACCAACAACGGCGACACCGCGATAAGTAACATAAACACGGCGATCATTGTTGCGCCCGGCGCGGGAAATATCGCCGATGCGAACTGGTGGGGGACGAGTTGGGGTCCGCGCATCGCCGGCGTGACGGGCAGCCGCTACAGCAACGGCGATTCGATCACCGGGAACGGCACGAACGGCGGTTCAAACCGAGTCGATGTCGGCTGGATATCCGGTGGTGACGAAGATCAGATTCCGCCGACGGGGGCATGGCTGACCAGCCCGCCGACGATCAACGGCGTGACGTGTCAGGTTTGCAGCGCAGCCAGCTCTCTCGGTCACGGACGCACCTGCAGCTGAAGTCGCACCTTCATTCCGCCGTCTTCGCTCCAAACGGAGGAATGGCGAGTCACCGAAATCGGCGCGGAGATTCGCCGCTGTGCTCCGCGCCTGCTTGAGTAGTTCCTGATGGTCCTAACCTGATGGAATACCGCAAACAGACACCTGGAACGTACCTGAGAATTCCCGTCGTTTGCCATAGGCATTGCTGAATGACCTGAAGTAAGAGACAGGGGTGAGAATGGCGACTCACAGCACAAGACGATATGCCATTTCTCGTGACTCAGCGCTCATGACTCATGGCTTTTTTACTTTTCACTGTCGTTACTTCACCGTGACATAGCGCTTGACCACGAAGATGGCGACGAGGTCTAGACCGGCGGCGACCAGACAGTTCGCCAGCAGCCCGGAAGCGAACAGAGCCGGAGCCACCGGCGTCAGCAGCGCCCGCCCCAGCGTCACGGCAGTCATCAGCGCGGTCAGATACAACGCACGGGCATCCGGGCTGAGTTCGGTTGCCAGGGGGATAGTGGCGACGACGCTCAGTTCAAAGGTCAGGTAGAAGAAAAACAGCCCGACCAGCGCCAGATTCACGTCCACACCGGTCAGCGGCAGGATGAGGCACGCCAGGATGTTGCCGCTCACGCCGACCAGCACCAGACGGCGCTTGCCAAACCTATCGGCGAAGAAAGTGACGATCCCCTCACCAGCAAGTTCAGACATCCCGATGACCGCCGCTGCGACTGCCAGCGCTGCCAGTTGAATGCCGAACGAGGCTTCAATCCAGGTGCCGAAGACGACGCTGACGAGTTGATTGGCGGCGCTGATGCTGAAGCCCAGGCATAACCCGGCAAGCGCCATTGGGCTGTTGATGGCAGCGCGTAGCGCCGGGAGAAACGCCACATGATGCACCGCAGGAGCATCCCGCTCGACCCGCAGCCAGATCGTCACGAAGCTGACTGCGCCGAGAATCGCCAGCGCAAGGAACGGAGCCTGCCAGTTGTAACTGACAATCAGCCAGGTCATCGCCGGTACCCCGAACAAAAAGGCGCCTGACCACGCAAGCTCGACAAAGCCCAGGTATAAACCGCGCCGGTGATAGGGCACTCGGTCGCCGATGTACGCCTGCAGTGCCGGACCAAGCGCCGTTCTGCCAAGCGCGCCGAGCAGCAGGGCAATCGCCAGCCCGGTGAAGTCGGGCAGAATGAATACGCTGACCATGCCCGCAACATACAGCAGCAGACCCAGCAGGACGGTAAATTTGCGCCCCCGCTGTTCGGCAATTCTGCCGATGAACGGCGCGACCAGACCCAGGAGCTGCATCAACGTCATGATGCTGACGATGGCGCTGACTTCTACCTGAACCCCGCGCGCGAAGACTGGCAGCAGCGGGTAAATCATGCGAGATCCCGTGTCGATGATGGTACGCGTCCCGGTCAACAGGGCGACCACCGGCAGCAGGGACCAAGCCTTTCGCTTTTCGAGCCAAGATGACATCATGAGCGCTGTCCCGAACCACAGGAAATGAGTAGACCCTCAGTATTTCATAGGGTCAGGCAGTCTGTCTAGAGTATACTATAGTTTTTTACGGCTCTCTTCTCTCGCTCTGTTCGACATGCCGATTGCCGCTCTCGCCCTGGCAAATGCCCTGATACGGCTCACGCACAACAGGCGGGAGTTCAGTCGGTCTGCGGGCTGGCGTACCGAAGATTGGGAAGGGGAAAAGCGACCGTCGGCGGAAATGCTCTGCTGCCCATTCCTCTGACTGCGGGAGACCGGCGCTGATCCAGCCCAGTAGGGCGGCGCGCCCGCGCTCGATCAGCGCGATGACCTGCTCCTGCTCGAATGCCCGCGCTGAACTGCCGCGCCAGAGAGGCAGTAGGGCGCGGCTGACGACGACGCTGGTCAGGTCTTGACCCGTTGTGCGAATGCGATATGGCGTGAGTGAAAGAGGCTGCGACAAACTTTCAGCCTAAGGCGGTCTGCAAAAGGTCCAGCAGTTGTTCTTCATCCATAGGTTTCGCAATTGCGTAATCGCATTGATCGATGCTTGTCTGACTCGCATTGCCGACGGTTACAGCGATGATCTTTGCCTCAGATGCGAGTTGCTTCAACTCTACAAACGCGGAATTTCTTCGCTCGTCGCTGCTGCGCCTCAGATAGAACACCTCGATCAGAATAGCGTCCAGTCTATGCCTCCTGGCAAACTCCAAACCGGGCTCCAGATCGTAGGTTGTGTAGACGGTATAACCGTGAAAACGCAGTAGGTCACTTATCGAACTCGCAAGCGCGATGTCATCGTCAATAATGAGTATGGATTTGCCGATCTCGCGCCCGACGCGGCTCTGGATGGCGGCAAAAAGCTGCCGAATGTCGTTGTCGAAGGATTTGTCGGTCAGCTCGACTGCCTGAAATCGCGTGATTCCCGCAATGTCCTCCGGAAGCTCGTTCGATGGAGGCATCTTGGTCTCATTGATCGTAATGGGGATGACCGGAATGCCATGGGCGAGCGCAGTCTTGATCTCGAAACGCACGAAGTCGCCGGGGTTGTCCAGCCTGCGTTTGCCGGCGCTGTCGACAACATGCACCCATTGCGGACCAATAACCGCCAGTAAAACTTTGCAGCTGCTTACTGCTGAGACAATGGCATCTTCCCAGTTTTCCCCTGGCTTGATCGAAACCGTGTCCATGAATACGGCATTGATGCCGAAGCGCATTCTTAACCGGTCGTACAGCCTGCCAGAGTGTCCTGAGCTATCCTCGCGGCGATAGTTGACGAAGATGTTCATCAAAACCGTCCTTGGCGCAGGAAAGAGCGCCAGCCGGAGACTTCGGCAAAACCAGGTCTGCATGCTGCGATGAACGGCGGCGCAGACCACGTCGACTTCATCGCACGTTCTCTGCCGCTGCCCATTCCTCTAGCGGCGGGAAGCCGGCGCTGATCCAGCCCAGCAGGGCGGCACGCCCGCGCTCGATCAGCGCGATGATCTGCGCCTGCTCGAACGCTGAACCTTCCTGCCACAGCGGCAGCAGCGCCTCAGCGACGGGAAGGCGCTCCAGCGGAACATTCGGCTGGAGTGCCTTCAGCGCGGCGGCGGCTCCGATAGCGTAGCGCTTCGGCTCGATGCCGTAGCGCAGCGCCAGCCGCATCGTCCCGATCAGTCGGTCGCCCCAGCTCAGCTTGCGCGCCGGGTCGCGCCCGATCCGCTCCACCGTGTCGCGCAGATACGGGTTGCTCATGCGTTTCAGAAGATCCTCGCTGTAGGCGCTGAAGCCTTCCGGCGTGAACAGCGGATCGATCCCGCCATATTTGCGCAGCAGCGCCGCGCCGGTCTCCTCCGCCCAGGCTGCGCGCAGGAACGCCAGCACGCCGGGGTCCGCCATCACCTCGGCGATGAACCCCTGTCCCCGCACCGCGCCGAGGTACGCCGCCAGGGCGTGGACAGCGTTGTGCCCGAAGAGCTTAGCTTCTTCGAACGGCATCAGGTCGGGCTTCTCGTCGAAGACGGCGATCCCGCGCTCGAACGGCGCGTCGAACGTGATCGGCGAGATCAGGATGCGATTGAAGGCTTCGACCAGGAAGGCGCGCGGCGTCTGCGGGGTCAGCAGGGCGAGCTGCTGACGCGCGATCTCGCCGGGGTCGGTGACGACGCCGCTCATCTTGCCGATCACCGTGTTCAGGAAGCGCACGACCGAGTGCACTGCGGCGTGTTCCGCCTCAGGAATCTCGCGCAGGACGTGGGCTTCCAGGAGTTCCGCTGCGTAGTTGTTGTTTTCCGCCGTGTAGACGACGGCGCGCGGTCCCCCTGCTGCCGCTTTTCGGCGCAGCCCGGCAGCCAGCAGAAGGTGCAGGCTGCCGGGGCTGTCATTGGCGTAAAAACGGACGCTCGGCACGCCGGTCCCGATCTCCTGCGCTTCGGCGATGGCGTCGATGATCCGCGCCCGGTCGGCGTCCTGGGTCGGATTTTCGATCTCTACGGGTCCAACCTGGACTCGCTCGATGCCATCGGCGTGGGCGACGTTGACGCTGAACGTGCCGCCGGCGTCCCGCACCGCTTCGACCATCTCGGGCATCACCTCCGCCACCACCAGGCGGCGGAAGGCGCGAGATCGAAAGGCTTCCAGCAGGAACAACCCCGACTGGATCGCCCCGAATCCGAATCCGACATAGGTGCGTGTCCCGGTCAGCGCCATCGGCTTCAGCGCATTTCCTGCCCGCCGGTCACGTTGACCGCCTGACCGGTCATGTAGTTGGACTGGTCGGATGCCATGAAGACCAGCACGTTGCAGACATCTTCATAGGTGCAGCCCCGTTTCATCGGCACTTCATCGATGTACTTCTGGCGCACCTGTTCTTCGGTGATCCCCCAGCGCTGGGCGTACTGCTTGTACAGCGAATTGACCCACAGCGGCGAATCCAGCAGATTGCCGGGGCACAGCGCGTTGACGCGCACGCCGTACTCCGCCATTTCCAGCGCGAGGCTCTGCGTCAGCCCGATGCCGCCGAACTTCGAGGCGGCGTAGGCGGAGTTCTTGTAGCTGCCTTTCTTGCCCGACTTGGAATTGATCTGGATGATCCCGCCGCTGCGCTGTTCTTTCATCACCCGGATGGCATGCTTGGCGCACAGGAAATAGCCGACCAGATTCACAGCGATCACGGTCTGCCACTTTTCCAGCGGGAACTCGTCGGTCGCCCCGGAGATCAGCACGCCGGCGTTGGAGACCAGCAGATCCAAGCGTCCGAATTCCCGGACCGCCAGATCGACCATCGCCGAAACCTGCGCCTCGTCCGAGACATCGACCTTCAAGCCGATGGCGCGCCGCTGAGTCGCCGCTTCGTTCTGTTCAACGGCGGCGGCAGTTTCCAGGGCGGCGGCTTCGTTCAGATCGGCGACGATGACGTGGCAGCCTTCGCGCGCCAGACGTTCGCAAATCGCGCGCCCCAATCCCTGTCCGCCCCCGGTGACTACCGCGATCTTATCTTCGAGCGTTCGTGTCATCGTCTGTCCTTTATGGCAGCATGAGTCTCAGGAATTCTTCTTCCGCTTCTGACGTCCACTCCCGACCGTCTTTGAGTTTGGCGTATACGGTCGGCAGGACATCCTTCAGATCGGGCAGCGCCGTCAGCGGCATCTCCCTGATGTGCGGGTAGATGACCACCTTTCCGGGGAAGACGGCATCCTGCACGGCTTTCAAGCCGTCGCGGAAGGCGCTCAGCGAGCCGACGGCGGCGACCGCGCGGTTGGGCGACAGTTCGCCCGATTCCGCCTGGCTCAGCGTCGTTTTGAGATCGCTGATGGTCGAGCCGGACTGTCCGATGTGCCGCGCGCCGTGCAGGGCGACCGTGCTCATGTCCAGCGCCGCCATCGTGCCGCGCGCCACGCCGGCGAAGATGTTGACCACCCCGTCATCCCCCAGATGGTTGGCGGCGTCTGTGATCAGCTTCGGCACGGGAGCCAGCACCACGATGTCGTCAAAGCCCTGCGCCTGATATTTCGCGAGGACGGCGGCAGCCTCGGCGTTCGCCGGGTTCAGGCAGATGAAGGTGATCCCTTTGGCTTTCGCCTCCGCCTCGAAGCTGATGCGCAGGTCTTCCAGCCGGTGATCGCTCACATCGGTGCAGACGACCACCGCCGGTCCATCGCTGACCTGGATGGCGCGCTGTACGTGCATGCGCCCCATCGGTCCCGCCGCGCCGATGAACCACGCCCGCCCGCCGGCTTTCAGTTCCGAACGCACCGGTTTGGCGCTGTACGCCTGGGCGATATCCGGCGATGTGCCGCCGACGTAGACCCAGCGGTTGTAATGCACGCGCCCGACATCGATCTGGACGGGGCGCGGCATCGGCTGGTCGGTGACGATGGCGAAGACGCCGAAATTCGCCAGGCGGGGGCTGGACGCCTCGATCAGGTCCGCCGACGCGCCGAGCAGGATGATGTCGTCCACGCTTTCGACCGGCGGGTTTGCCGCGTCCGGCGCGTCGATCACCTCGACGCCCAGGGCGGCGGCACGTTCGCGCAGCCAGGCGTCGAAACCCGCCGGCACGTCGGTCAGCAGCAGACGCGCCGGGTGCGATGCGACGTCGAATCCGGCGCTGATGGTGTAGGGGCGGGCGTCGTCTGGCGACGCGCCGAGGATCCATGCCGTGCCGCCTGGCTTGATCTGCGTGCGATATTCCAGCCGGTAAGCGGCGACCACACATGCCCAGGGTTCGGTGAGCGCGCTTTCGGTGTAACCGGTGCTCGGTTTCACCGCCAGCAGATAGTTGCCTTCGTCGCCGTGCAGCACCCGCTGGTCGATCACGCCGTAGGTGGAAAACCCGCCCTGCATCTCGTAGCCGTAGGCGTAACCGACGCCGCCGACGTAGATATCCGCCTGAATCGTGAAACGATCTCCGACGTGGTACTGATCGCGCAGGTTCTCGCCGACTTTGACCACCGACATGGCGACTTCGTGACCCAGGACGACCGGATCGCTGCGCATGTCGCGGTAGATGCGCGGATGCTCCTGACCGAGCTTCAGCACCTTGATGTCCGAAAAGCAGATTCCGCAGGCGTCGTGCCGCACCAGCAGTTGATCGGGTCCGATCTCCTGGATCGGCACATCGATCGGCTTGCCGTCGCGCCCCAGGTTGTCGAAGCCCGCGCCGTAGAGGGGCCAGACGGTGTTGTGGTCGGGGAGCGCTTCACTGACCTTGCGGTACTCGTTCAGTTTGTCCATCTGTACACCCTCTCTACTCAAAAAGCCTTCAGCCCAGCCGTGCCAGCACTGCGTCGGGCAGCAGGTCCGCGTCCAGCGCCATCTGCGCCTGACCCGGACGCGCCGCCTTGCCGACGCGCGTATAGAAGACGTTGCGGGCGCGCCGGTCGGGGAAATGCGCCTTTGCCCAGGCGCTCTGAAAACCCATACCGGCGTGGCGCTGCAAGACGCTATGACCGTAGATGAAATAGGCTCCGTCGAGGAACGCCTGACGCACCGGCGCGAGTTCGGGAGCGTCGAAGTCGTCGATCAGCTTCTGACCGTAGCTGTTCATCTCCGTGCCGACGTTGAGCGGCAGGGCATGTCGTTCGGCAGCCTCCACCACATCGTAGAGGTTCTGAAGCTTGCGCCGCTTCACGTCCGGGTCGGCGATGTTCCAGTTGCGGTCCGGGACGATGTTCAGCGTCACCGCGCCCTTGCCGGTCAGCAGTTCCAGCAGCTCGTCAAGCGCCTGCTCGCCCGCCGACAAGCCGTCCAACCAGCCGACGCAGGGCAGCGCGCCGCACGCCTCGATCATCTGATGCAGCGGCTCCAGCGCAGGGAACGTATCTGGTCCGGGCTGCGCATAGCCCACGCCGCCCTGCTTCATCAGCTTGGCGCGGATCAGGTTTTGCAGCTTGGGAGCATCCTCGACGATCTTGACCATCTGATCCAGCGGCGTATCCAGCTTTTTCGACCAGAATCCCGCCACATCGCTGGTCTTGCGCCGCGCCGCCTCGATGTAGCCCACCACCAGATGCCGCTCGGTCGGATTATGCGCCGGCGTCAGCGGCAGGATGTCCCGTTCATAATCGACGGTCACCGGGTCGAGATAGGCATTGACCTTCGCCACCATCTCGCGGTTGCGCTGCGCGGCGCGCCCCCGGAACTCCGCCAGGAGGCGCGCCGCTTCAGGAGGCGCGCTGGTATGGGTGAAGCCGATCCCGATGTGGTAGAACACGCCCGGTTCGCCCGGTGAGTTGATCTCGCGCGTTGAAAACTCCGGCAGGATGACCCGCGTCTCGATGCCGGCGCTGCCGCGCACGCCCAGCAGTTCGCAGGCATTCATGAACTCCTCAACGCCATCCAGCACGTCGAAGTCGATCATGCCGATCAGCCGGAAGCCGCGCTTCTTCGCCAGCCAGACCAGCGACGACGGCGAATGTCCGTAGGCGTTGAACGAGAAGAAGGTATGGCAGTGCATGTTCGCCGCATCGCGTTCCGGCTCGACGGCGATCTTCGACGCCTTCAGCAGCGCGGCGATCTCCGCCACCGCTTCGCGGCGCACGTCAGGGTTGAAATCGTTCAGACGGGCTTCGATCTGCCCGATAGAGTCCGGGGTCATGTCAGATTCCCAGTCGGTTGCGACGCAGCATCTCGTCGGTGGCCTGAAGCGTGCTCGGTCGGTGATTCGCCAGCGGCAGCACCCGTTCGTGAATGGTGTCGATGATCCATTCCTTCTGCGGGAAGAAGGCTTCTTCCATCTCGGCAGGCGGGGTGATCCAGTTGCGCGCGCCGACGACGGCGACCGGGGCGTCCAGATAGTCGAAGGCGATCTGGCTGAGGTGGGACGCCATCGTGTGCAGGAACGACCCGCGTTCGCAGGCGTCGGAGGTCAGCGCGATGCGCCCCGTCTTCCTGACCGACTCGATGATCTTGTCGTAGTTGAGCGGGTTGATGAAGCGGGCATCGATCACTTCCGTCGAAATGCCGTGCTTCTGCTCCAGTTCCTTTGCCGCGTCGAGCGCCCGGTAGAGCGTCGCTCCGACCGAGACAATCGTCAGGTCGGTCCCCGCGCGGTAGATCGCCGGTTCGCCCATCTCGATCTCGTAATAATCGACCGGGACGCCGCTTTCCACCAGGACTTCAGGCTCCGGGTAGAGCCGCTGGCTCTCGAAGAAGACGACCGGGTCGGTGCCGCGCAGCGCCAGGTTGAGCATCCCCTTGGCGTCGTAGGGCGTGGCGGGGAAGAAGACCTTCAGACCGGGGATATGGGCGACAATCGAGGTCCAGTCCTGGGAATGCTGCGCGCCGTATTTCGAGCCGACCGAGACGCGCAGCACCAGCGGCATTTGCAGCACATTGGCGGACATCGCCTGCCACTTCGCCATCTGGTTGAAGATTTCATCGCCGGCACGCCCCATGAAGTCGCAGTACATCAGCTCGGCGACGACGCGCCCGCCGCACATGGCATAGCCCACAGCCGTGCCGACGATTGCCGCTTCGGAGATCGGCGAGTTGAACAGGCGGTGATAGGGCAGGGCTTCCGTCAGCCCGCGATACACGCCGAACGCGCCGCCCCAGTCGCGGTTTTCCTCGCCATAGGCGACCATCGTTGGGTCTTCGTAGAAGCGGTGCATCATCGCTTCGTAAAGCGCTTCGGCATAGGTCAGCGTTTGCAGCTTGGGCAGCGGCTTGCCGTCTTTGAGACCGAACCGGTTCTTGGCGAAGGTCGCCTTCAGGCGGCTCTCTTCCTTCGGCAGCAGGACTTCCGGCGTCCCTTCCGCCATGCGGTCCTTGAACTGGTCGGAGAACATCATGCCGCCGATAGAATCGATGCTGGTGTCGAGTCGCGGTGAGATGTCGAGCGACACCGCCGCCTTGATCACATCCAGGATGCGAATCTTGACTTCCTTCTGAATGGACTCCAGGCGCTCGTCGTCGGCGTGCCCGTTGTCCTTGAGGTAGTCGGCATAGACGATCAGCGAATCCTGCGCGCGCCACTGCTCCACCTCGGTCTTGTCGCGGTAGGACATGGCGTCTGACGGCGAGTGTCCGGAGAAGCGGTAGGTGACTGTGTCCAGCAGCACCGGACCTCTGCCTTCGAGGAGCGTCTGCTTCTTGCGCTCAATGGCGTCCGCCACCGCCAGCGGATTGAAGCCGTCGATGCGCTCGGCGTGCATGGCGTCCGGGTTGACGCCGATGCCGACGCGCGCCAGCACGCCGAAACCCATCGTCTCGCCGACCGGCTGCCCGCCCATGCCGTAGAAGTTGTTCATGAAGTTGAACAGGATGGGCGGCGCGCCGCCCAGGTCGGCGTCCCACAGGGTGTGGTACTGGTCCATCGCGGCGAACATCATCGCTTCCCACACCGGTCCGCAGCCCATCGAGGCGTCGCCGATGTTGGCGATCACGATGCCCGGCTTGCGGTTCACTCGTTTGTAGAGCGCCGCGCCGACGGCGATATCCGCCGAACCGCCGACGATGGCGTTGTTCGGCATGACACCGAAGGGCGGGAAGAAGGCGTGCATCGAGCCGCCCATACCCCGGTTGAATCCGTAGTCCCTGGCGAAGATCTCCGCCAGCGTGCCGTAAAGGACGTAGTTGATCGCCAGGCTGCGAACGCTGCCGCTGGAAAACTTCTCAACGACGCGCAGCGGCTTGCCGTCCATATAGCGTTCCATGATGCGCGTCAGTTCATCGTCGGAGAGCTGCTCAATCGCCGAAAGCGACTTGGCGAGGATCTCGCCGTGACTGCGGTGCGAGCCGAAGATGAAGTCGTCGGGCGACAGGTGGTAGCTCTGACCCACTACCGAGGCTTCCTGACCGATGGAGAGGTGCGCCGGTCCCTTGTGGTTGTACTCGATCCCCTCGTAGGAGCCTTCCTTCTTCAAGCGGTCCAGCATCGTCTCGAATTCGCGGATGAAAGCCATATCGCGATACATGCGGACGAGGTTCTCTGTGCCATACTTTTCCGCCTCCCGCGCCGGGTCGGGCATGTAGCTGTTGAGCGGAATTTCGACGCTCTGCAGGACGGAGGGCTGTCGTACTGCATCCGGGCTGATGGTCAGTGATTTGGTCATGTGCGTTCGTTTCCTTCTTCGGCTGTGACCGGGGGCGGTCCCTTCACGGCGGCTAGAGTGCGAGCAAAAGGTGAATCTGCGACAGGTTGCGGCTGAGCGCCTGCAAGAAGCGCGCGCCCGGCGCGCCATCGACAACCTGATGATTGATCGTCAATGAGAGGGCGATGTGGGGGACGAAGGCGACGCCTTCCCCGTCCTCCACCGGCTTCAGGTGGATGCTGCCCACCCCCAGGATAGCGACCTGCGGCGGGTTGAGGATCGGCGTGAAGTGTTCGACCCCCAGGCTGCCCAGGTTGGTGACCGTGAAAGTTCCGCCGCTGAGTTCGTCTGGCGTGATCTTGCCGTTCTGACAGGCATCTGCCAGCCGCCGGGCTTCGCGCGAGATCTCTTTCAGGCTGAGCCGGTCGGCATGGCGGATGACCGGCACGATCAACCCGCGCGGCGTATCGACTGCGAAGCCGAGGTGTACGCTCCGATGCTGAGCGATGCTGTCGCCGGTGAAGAGCGCGTTCAGATCAGGGAACTGCGGCAGAGTCCGCGACACCGCCAGCAGGACCAGATCGTTGATCGTGACCTTTTGCAGCCCCAGGGCTTCGGAGCTTGCCTTCAGCTGTTTGCGGTACTCCTGCAGGGCGCGGGCGTCGGCGGGCATGTCCAGCGTCAGCTGCGCGGTCGTCTGCATCGACGCCAGCATGCGCTCGGCGATGATTTTGCGCGTGCCCCGCACGGGCAGCACCTCCACCAGATCCTCGACCGGGGCGGCTGCCGAAGCAGGCGCTGCCGATGTGAGTGGCTGTGCCGCCGGGGCAGGGGCAGCAGGCTGCAAATCGCGGGTGGTGATCCTGCCGCCTGCTCCTGAGCCGGTCGGGGGCGCGACGAAGTCGCCGGATGCCACCATCGAACGCGCCAGCGGCGTCATGCGGGGTTGAGCCTCCAGCGCTGCCTGAACATCGCGCTCGATGATCCGCCCGCCAGGTCCAGAGCCGGCGAGTCCGGTGGTGGGCATGCCTTTTCGCTCCGCCAGATGGCGGGCGCGCGGCGAGATACCGACGCGCTGCGGCTCGCTCTGCGGCGTTTCGACCGGGGCGGCTGGGACCGCCGCAGGCGGCGCAGTCGCGCTGGCAGATGGAGTGGCGGGCGCGCCTGCGCCAGCCGGTCGCAGACTGGCGAAATCTTCGCCGGGCGCACCGACGACGGCGATGTTGATCATCACCGGAACGTCTTCGCCTTCGCCGAAGAACTGCGCCAGCAGCGTGCCGGCGACTGGGCTTTCGACCTCCATCGTCGCCTTGTCGGTTTCGATCTCGCAGACGGAGTCGCCGGCGCTGACGGCGTCACCTGGTTGTTTTTGCCAGCGAACGATGATCGAGCTTTCGACGGTGTTGCCCAGCTTGGGCATGACAATGGCTGTTGCCATAATTCGCCTTCTTATGTGCGTGCAAGAGGTCAGACAGTGTTTTTTCCAGGGACATCTTACCGTGAAGCACGAGTGAGATCGCCCTGGGCGCTTCGGCGTATGATTAACCGCAACATCCGCTGTGTACGATAAAAGGCATGAACCTATTTCATTTACTTTCATTCTACATCATTTTATGGTCATTTGTGGCGGATCGTCAACAGGGTGAAACGTGGAAATGCGAGGCAAATCTGATTGGGGTGCGATGCGTCGCACCCCAATTCATGCTGTCGAGAGTCAGCGGCTACTTCACGGCGCAGGTGTCGCCCGGCATGATGAAGTTGTAGACCTTGCCGGCGTCGGCGGGGTTGTAGTCGAAAATGCCCTGTAGCTGAAGCTCGTTGGTGGTTAGCGCGTAGAGCGCGTTGAACAGCCCTTCGCCGATCTTCTGGTTCAGCCCGGTCTGCTGTGCCAGCGCCAGCCCCGCCTCGATCTGCTGGGCGGTGACCCGGAACGCCAGCGTCCCATCCCCCTGACTGTTGATATCGTACACGTCGATGCCGCCCCGGCGCGTGCAGTACGCCGCCAGCGGCGCGGCATTCTGGTTCAGCCCGGCGTTGATGCGCCCGTCGCCGATGAACACCTGCACCGCGTCGCAAACGTCCGGGTCGCCCGTGAAAGCAGTGGCGAAGGCGGTCAGCCGCATGCCTGCGCGGTTGAGGATGATCAGGGCGCCGGCGGCGACGTCGGCGGTCAGGGTCAGCGTCTTCGTCTCGTTGAGGGCGAAGATGGCTTCGGTATTGGCGACGATGCGTCCATTGTCGTTCGTGTCGATGATGCGGATGCGCCCGGTGCGCTCCTCCCCGGTGTTGTTGACCAGCGTGGCGGTGACGGTCACGGAGCAGTCGGCGGCGGCTGCCGGCAGCGCCAGCGGCAGCAGCCCGACGATCAACGCCAGCGCCAGCAGCGTATGAATGAGTCGGCGGTTCATGACAGGTCCTTTCGATGTCCAGGGTTCTATCAGTGTATTCGCAGGATGGACGCCGGGGGATGAGGGCGTTGAGCGAGCGTAGGGCAGGAGTAGGGCAGGGAGCGCCCGCGTGCCCCCTCCGTCAGAGTGGCGGCAGAGGAGGCACGCGGTGAAGTGTGTCAGTTCAGCGCGGCGGGGTTGACCACGTTGTTGAAGACGCCGCTGAGCAGCGCATCGCGCACCAGTTTGGCGGCGTCGACCGCCACGACGATCTGCGCGTCATCGGTGCTGGCAGCGAGGTGCGGCGTGTGGACCACGCCCGGCAGCCCGATCAGCGGGTTGTCCGCCTGGGGCGGCTCCTGGCTGAAGACATCCAGCGCCGCCCCGGCGACCTGTCCGCTTTTGATCGCCTCGGCAAGATCCGCCTCGTTGATCAGCGCGCCGCGCGCCGCATCGACGATGCGCACGCCCTTTTTCATGCGGATCAGGGTCTCTGCGCGGATCATCTCTTTGGTCTCGTCGGTGAGCAGCGCGTGCAGAGTGATGAAGTCACTGCGGCGGTAGATGTCCTCCAGCGCGACCATCTCGACGCCGAGCGCAGCGGCGGCTTCCGCCGGGATGTAGGGATCGAAGGCGATCACCTGCATGTCGAACGCCAGCGCCCGCCTGGCGACCGCCCGCCCGATGCGCCCGAAGCCGACCACGCCCAGCGTCTTGCCGCGCAGTTCGACGCCGTTGAACGACTTGCGATCCCACTTGCCGGATGCCAGCGAAGCATGCGCCTGCGGGATATGACGCGCCAGCGCCAGCATCAGCCCGAAGGTGTGTTCGGCGGTGCTGATGGTGTTGCCGTCCGGCGTGTTCATGATGACGATCCTGCGCGCGGTGGCGGCAGGAATATCGACATTATCGACGCCGACGCCCGCCCGCGCGATCATCTTCAGTTTGCCCGCCGACGCCAGCGCCTCGGCGTCGATCTTGCTGGCGCTGCGGATGATCAGCGCTTCTGCTTCCGGCAGCGCCGCCAGAAGGTCGGCGCGTGACATCTGCCCCTGGAAGGTGACCTGAAGTTCCGGCGCGCCCTCGAACACCGCCAGCGCCGAAGGATGCACCGCATCGGGGATCAAAACCTGGTAAGTCATGGCATCTCCTCAGGATGGGGGCGATGAATTACACCGTCGCCAGGAATTCGTCCAAGCCGCTCAGGATTTCTTCCAGCACGGTGACCTGCATGTCTGCCATATGAGCGATACGGAAGGTCTTGCCCTTGATCTTGCCGTATCCCTTGTCCATCGAGAAGCCCTTGCCGCCCATGAACTTCGCCATCGTGTCCACGTCGAAGCCGCGCGTATTGGTAACGGCGGTCACGGTCGGTGAGCGGTAGCCCTCCTGAGCGAACAAGCCCAGGTCACGGTTCAGCGCCCACCCGCTGGTGATGTCGCGCATTGCTGTGTGGCGTGCCCAGCGGCTCTCCATGCCTTCGGCGAGGATGGCGTCAAGCTGCTTGTCGGCGGCGAACATCAGACTGATCGGCGGGGTGGAGGGGGTGTTGTTCTTCTGCCCGGAGGCGTCGATCTCGATGAGGTCGAAGTAGTAGCCCCGATAAGGAATCTGTCGGGCGCGCGCCAGGACGCGGTCGCTGCACGACGCGAACGCCAGACCGGGCGGCAGACCAAACGCCTTCTGCGAGCTGGTCAGCACGAAATCCAAGCCCCACTCGTCGGGGCGAATCTCCGCGCCCAGGAAGCCGCTGACCGAGTCGACCAGGACCAGCGTTTCATCGGTGTGGGCGCGCACCACCGCCGCGATGTCCCTGACCGGGTTGATCACGCCGGTGCTGGTCTCATTATGGACCACACAGACGGCGTCATACGGCTGATCGGCGGCTTTGAGCGCCGCCTCGACCATCTCTGGGGTGTGCGCTCTGCCCCAATCGACGGCGATCACATCGACCTGCTTGCCGTTCGCCTTGCTGACCTCTGCCCAACGCTCGCTGAAAGCGCCGCCGACGAGGTGCAGCGCTTTCCGATCATCACGGATGCAGTTGCGCGACGCGCCTTCCCACAAGCCGGTGCCGGACGCGCCGATGACGATCACCCGCGAGTCGGTCAGGAAGACCTTCTTGAGCTTTTCCTGAAGGCGGGCGAACAAGTCGGCGAAGGCGGTGGAGCGGTGCCCGATCATCCATTCGGTCTGAGCGTCGAGGATTTCCGGGCGAACCTCGACCGGTCCGGGGATCACCAGAATTTTGTGTTTGTCGCTGCGCATCATCCGTCCTTTGATAGGCGTCTGCGAGAAACGAGATACGGGCGGATTCTAGCATCCTGGCGAGGGTAATTATAGTAAAGCCTGATGCGAAGACCGTTGTGCAGAACGCACATAAGAGTATTTCAATCGCTGGCGCTGCCCCGTAATGAATCCTCCACCACCCGCGCCACGAAGCGCGCCGCTTCGGCGATGCGCTCGAAATCCAGACCTTCGAGCGTGTCGGCGGCGGTGTGGGTGCGTTCCAGCCAGGCGTCGAACGGGGTCGAGGTCAGCGCCAGAGCGGGGATCCCGCGCTGCAGGAACGCGGTATGGTCGCTCTGGTACCACGGTTCACCCTCAACCACCGACGGGAAATCTGCCTGAATCGCGCGAATCGACTTGAACAGTGCCGGCGCCTCGCCCAGGTACGCCGCTCCTGTCAGATGCTCCTGCGCGCCGACGCCGTCGACGTTGACATTGAGGGCGATTTGCCCCAGGTCACCGGTGAAATACTGCACTTCACCGGGGGAGGCGTAGTGGTCTTCGCCGTTGAAGACCACGAACTCGACCGGCGACTCGGCTGAATCGAGCAGCGCCGCCGCGCCGAGCAGGACTGCGACTCCGGCGGCATTATCGACCGCGCCCGGCGTGCCAAACCAGGTATCGTAGTGCGCCGTCAGGATGATCTTCGGCGAGGGCAGGCGGCGCGGACGGGCGATCACATTGCGCCCGATCGAGCGGATCGTCTTCCCTCCGATTGCGATGGTGAGCTCGCCCCTGCATGTGCGGAGCAGCTCTGCGCCGGAGGGATCGACAGTCAGCGAAGGGATCGGAAAATCGGCGTCACAGAACAGCGGTTTGGGATGGATGCCGATTACGGCGGCTGGCTCCGCTGCGATGAGCGCCTTCATCACGCGCTGCTGCTCCTCGAAAGACACGAAGGGGAAATTCAGCGGAATGAACGGGTCGCCGCTCAGTGCCCCGGTGAGGACGACGATTCGCCCTTTCTGCGACCCGGCGGCTTCCAACGCCTCCGGGCTGTCGAAGGCAAACGCCGGAAACGTGCCCTCAACAGGCGGTGAGAACGGGTTGGCGTGCGTATGGAGCGCCGCAGTGTCGCAGCGCAGCGAGGCGATGCCCGGCTCCCAGGTCAGGCAGTCGAAAGGCGGTGTTTCGACGAGCCAGCCATACTCCGCAAAGCGTTCTTTCAGGTATTGGCCGGCGCGCTGGTTGCCTGATGATCCGGTAGGGCGGGGTCCGATCTGTTCGACCAGGGTGGTCAGGTGTTGGCGGAGGGTTTCCGTAAGCGCGAGGGTGTGCGGCATTTCGTCATCCCCGTTACGAGTCACATAACGGGGATGATCATAGCGCGCGGCGTTTTCCTTCGCCACGTCCGCGAACAGGCTCGCGGACGTGGCGACAGGTCTCATGCCTACGGGTGGTGGTGCGGATCGTGGTGGACGTGCGGCGTTTCCTCGGTGAACTGTTCCGCCTCGGTCGAGCCGGTCAGCGCCGTCGTGGAAGCCATGCCGCCCATGACCGTCTGCTGCACCAGGTCGAAGTAGCCGGTCCCGACGAAAGACTGGTGTTTGACGGCACGGTAGCCGAACTTCGCCTCTTCGTCGAACTCCCGCTCTTGAAGCGTCGAGTACGCCGGCATGCCGATTTCGGCATATTCGCGCGCCAGTTCGAACATGGTCAGGTTGATGGCGTGGAAGCCTGCCAGCGTGATGAACTGGAACTTGTAGCCCATCGCGCCCAGCTCGCGCTGGAATTTGGCGATGGTGCTGTCGTCCAGGTGGCGCTTCCAGTTGAACGACGGCGAGCAGTTGTACATCAGCATCTTGCCGGGGTACTGCTTGTGGATGGCTTCGGCGAAGGTGCGCGCCTCTTCCAGATCGGGGTGGGAGGTCTCCATCCAGATCATGTCGCAGTAGGGCGCGTAGGACAGTCCCCGTGCGATGGCGGCGGGCATGCCGTGCCGCACGCCGAAGAAGCCTTCGTAGGTGCGCTCGCCCATCACGAACGGGCGGTCGCGCTCGTCGATGTCGCTGGTGATCAGCGTCGCCGCGTCGGCGTCGGTGCGGGCGATGATCAGCGTCGGCACATCCATCACGTCGGCAGCGAGGCGCGCCGCCACCAGTTTGGCGATGGCTTCGCGGGTCGGGACCAGCACCTTGCCGCCCAGGTGTCCGCACTTCTTGGCGCTGGAAAGCTGATCCTCGAAGTGAATGCCTGCCGCGCCGCCATCGATCATGTCCCTGGTCAGCTCGTAGGCGTTCAGATTGCCGCCGAAACCCGCCTCGGCATCCGCCACCAGCGGCACGAAGTAGTCCGTCTCATCGCTGCCGTTCATGTGCTGGGTCTGATCGGCGCGCATCAGCGCGTTGTTGATGCGCCGGCACAGCGCCGGCACGCTGTTGACCGGGTAGAGGCTTTGATCCGGGTAGGTCTGCGCCGACGTGTTGGCGTCCGCCGCCGTCTGCCAGCCGCTCACATAGATCGCCCGCAGCCCGGCATCGACCATCTGCACCGCCTGATTGCCGGTCACCGCGCCCAGCGAATTGATGTACGGCTCGGTATGGAGCATCTCCCACAGCTTGGTCGCGCCCATCCGCGCCAGCGTGTACTCGATGCGGATGCTGCCCCGCAGGCGCAGTACCTCTTCCGCCGTATACGGACGTTCGATCCCCTGCCAGCGGGGATTCGTCCCCCACTCACGCGCCAGTTCCGCCGCCTGCTGCTGCCTCTTGTCTTGACCCGTCATGATTTGCTCCGTATGGTTATGAACCGTAATGATAGGATGGTTTGAGCGGCGGGCGAGCCAGCGGCTCGCCCCTACGTATGATGTCGTGTGGGACGGACGAACCAGCGGCTTGCCCCTACGTATGATGTCGTGTGGGACGGGCGAGCCAGCGGCTCGCCCCTACGTATGATGTCGTGTGGGACGGACGAGCCAGCGGCTCGCCCCTACGTGTGATGTCCTGTGTGTTGGAGCCGCCGGCGCGACCTTACGGCAGGTGGATGTAGGCGGGCAGAGTCAGGAACTCGGTGAATTCGTTCCTGCGGATCATCTCGTCAAAGAGCTGCGCCGCTTCGGCGTAATGCCCACCCTCGAAGCGCCCTGCGCCGACCTCTTCGCGGATGCTCTCCATCTCCTCTTCCAGGATTGCCCCGAAGAGCACCGGGTCCACGATTCGACCATCCTCCAGGCGCGCCCCGTGATGCAGCCACTGCCACACCTGCGACCGGCTGATCTCGGCGGTAGCGGCGTCCTCCATCAGGTTGTAGAGGGGCACGCAGCCGTTGCCGCCCAACCAGGCTTCGAGGTACTGCACGCCGACGCGCAGGTTCCAGCGCAAGCCGCGCTCGGTGATCGCGCCGGGCGGGGGCGTCAGCAGATCGGCGGCGGTGATGTGCACGTCTGGGCGCTGCCGACCGATCTGGTTCGGCTGCGGCATGTGCTGGTCGAAGATCTCGGTGGCGATGCCGACCAACCCGGGGTGCGCCACCCAGGTTCCGTCATGACCATCGCCGACCTCGCGCAGTTTGTCGGCGCGCACCTTTTCGAAGGCGGCGGCGTTCGCCTCCGGGTCGTCCTTGACCGGGATCTGCGCTGCCATGCCGCCCATCGCATGGATGCCGCGCCGGTGGCAGACCTGGATCACGTAGAGCGTGTAGCTGCGCATGAACGGCACGGTCATCGACACCAGCGCGCGGTCGGGGAGCACGCGGTCGGGGTGGGCGCGCAGCTTCTTGATATAGCTGAAGATATAGTCCCAGCGTCCACAGTTCAGCCCGGCGGAATGGTCGCGCAGTTCGTAGAGGATTTCATCCGCCTCGAACGCCCCGAACAGCGTTTCGATCAGCACCGTCGCGCGAATCGTGCCGTGCGGGATGCCCAATTCATGCTGGGCGAAGGTGAACACGTCATTCCACAGCCGCGCTTCCAGATGGCTTTCCATCTTCGGCAGATAGAAGTAGGGACCCGTTCCCCGGCGCATAAGTTCGCCGGCGTTGTGGAAGAAGTACAGCCCGAAGTCGAACAGACTGCCCGGCATGGGATGATCATCAACCAGGAAATGCTTCTCGTTCAGATGCCAGCCGCGCGGGCGAACCATCAGCACGGCGGTCTGCTCGTTCAGCCGGTAGACTTTGCCGTCTTCGCGGGTATAAGTGATCGTCCGGCGCACGGCGTCGCGCAGATTGATCTGCCCGCCAACCATGTTTTCCCAGGTGGGGGAGTTGGCGTCTTCCAGGTCCGCCATGAAGACGCGCGCGCCGCTGTTGAGGGCATTGATCAGCATCTTGCGCTCGGTTGGTCCGGTGATCTCGACGCGGCGATCCTGCAAATCGTCAGGGATCGGCGCGACCTGCCAGTCACGTTCGCGGATGTGCCGGGTTTCCGGCAGGAAGTCGGGCATCTCGCCAGAGTCGACGCGCCCCTGGCGTTCCCGGCGGCGTTCCAGCAGGCTGTCGCGGGTGGGGCGGAAGCGCCGGGCAAGCGCCGCCAGGAAGGCGATTGCTTCCGGGGTGAGGATCTCGCGGGTTTCCGGCGTCAGCGGCACGGTGATCTGCACGCCTTCGATGGTCTGGACCGTCATATCCATTCTCGATTGCTCCCAACAGCATGAACCACAACGCGGGCAAAAAAAGAGCGCGACTTCCGCCGCGCCCATTCGTTTTTCATACACAGTGCTGCACACTGTGTTGGAATGGGCGGGCGCTATCCGGGCGATGCCGAAAAGCTTACCGAGGTGCAGAGGCTGAACGCCGCCGGGGCGCTCTTTACGCTTCCCGCGCCGTTCGGCGACGAAAGAAGGGGGGCGACAGCCGGAGAAAGGGGCGGGTTCAGCACGAGCATCATGAGACGCTTCCAGTCTTAACAGCATTGGTCCATCGGGCTATGCTCACACTATAGCGCAGGTCCGTCACATTACAATCCGCCGCGTTGGTGAAACTTTGCACGAGTCTTTCATACAAAGTGTTCAATTCTGTGACCCGTACAGCCTTTCGCCCTGGCGCGCGACATTCGGCTACAATAGAAACTGTTGGGTCAGTCACAAGGGCGGAGGGTATGGCGCAGGAGATCGTAGCGGATCGGGTGCGAATCGACGGCGAGATCGGGCACGGCGGCATGGGGGCGGTCTATCGCGGCGTCTACCTGCCTACCGGTCAGGCGGTTGCGGTCAAAGCGCTTCGACCGGAAGCTGTCCAGCGCGACTCGACGCTGCTGGAACGCTTCCGCCGCGAAGCAGACGCCCTGGCGCGCCTCAACCATCCCAACATCGCTCGTGTGCTGGAGACCATCGAGCATGGCGACCGACACTCCATCATTATGGAATACTATCCGCGCGGCGATCTCAACGGGCTGATGCACAGCGCCGCGCCATTGCCCATCGCCCGCATCCTGCGCCTCGCCCTCGAAGTTGCGGATGCCCTCACCCGCGCCCACTACCTGGACATCATCCACCGCGACATCAAGCCGGCGAACGTGCTGATCGCCGACGATGGATCGGCAAAGCTGACCGATTTCGGCGTGGCGCACTTCGGCGCCGAAGCGGCGGTGACGGGCGTCGGCGTGGTGGTCGGCACACTGTCGTATCTGTCCCCGGAGGCGATGGATGCCGCACCGGTCGATGCCCGCGCCGATATCTGGTCGTTCGGCGTGATGCTCTTCGAGATGATCGCTGGACGCCGCCCCTTCGATGCCGACAACGCCGTCGCCACCGCCCTGGCGATCCTCTCGCAGCCGACGCCTGATCTTGAGGCGCTGCGCGACGACTGCCCGGTCGCCCTGGTCGATCTGGTCAACCGCATGCTGGAAAAAGACCGCGATGCCCGCGTCAGCAGCGTGCGGCTGGTGGGCGCAGAACTGGAACAGATCATTCACGGCAGGACCGACCGGACCGACACGGCGCACTTCGCGCCTGACGGCACCGCGCTGCGATCACGCTTCGCCACGCCTACGCCGCATACCAGCCTGATCCGCAGCAATCTTCCGCCGCAGACCACCGCCTTCGTCGGAAGAGAGCAGGAGATCGAGGTACTGCTGCGCCTGCTGGGCGAGCCGGAAACCCGCCTGGTCACGCTGCTCGCGCCGGGGGGGATGGGCAAGACCCGGCTGGCGCTGGAAGTGGCGGCGCGCATCGTCCAGGCGAGCGCCAACCACAGCACCAGCCGCGCGCTGCGCTTCCCTGATGGCGCCAGCTTCGTCGAGCTGGCTCCGCTGGACGACGCCTCGCTGATCGTGCCTGCCGTCGCCGATGCGGTGGGGTGCAGCTTCCAGGCAGACGGGCGATCTCCCACCGATCAGCTCCTCGACTTTCTGAGCGAAAAACGGATGCTGCTGGTGCTCGACAATTTCGAACACATCCTCGACGGCGCACTGCTGGTCGGCGATCTGCTGCGCCGCGCGCCCAAGATGCGTTTCATCGCCACCTCACGGGTACGTCTCAACCTTCAGGAAGAGAGCCTGTTTCGCATCGAAGGGCTGACCTTCCCAGAATGGGATACGCCCGAAGACGCGCTGGAGTACGCGGCGGTCAAGCTGTTCATGCAGGGTGCGCGGCGGGCGCTGCCCGGCTTCACCCTCACTGCTGACGATCTGCCTTTCGTGTCGCAAATCTGCCGCCTGGTCGAAGGCATGCCGCTGGGGCTGCTGCTGGCTGCCGCCTGGCTGGATAATCTGACGCTGGCGGAGATCGCCCAGGAGATTCGCCGGGGGTTGGATATCCTGGCGACCGAAGCCCGCAACGTCCCTGAACGCCAGCGCAGCATGCGGGCGGTCTTTGACTACTCGTGGAACCTGCTTCAGGAGGACGAGCGACTCATCCTGATGCAGCTGTCGGTCTTTCGCGGCGGCTGGACGCGGGAAGCGGCGCAGGAAGTTGCTGGAGCCAGCCTGCGCCATCTGACGACGCTGGTCAGCAAGTCGCTGGTGCGGCGCGACGCTGCCAGTGGGCGCTACGCCATGCACGAGCTGCTGCGCCAGTATCTCGAGGCGCGTCTGACATCCGATGCGGAGGCGGAGCGCGACGCTCGCGTCCGTCACGCCGCCTATTTCGGCGCGTGGCTGATCGCCCGGCAGGCGTCGCTCAACGGCGCGCAGGCGAAGGCGGCGCTGAACCTGATCCAGGCAGATATGGAGAACATCATCCCGGCGTTTCAGTGGACTGTGGCGCAGGGCGCATTCGACGACATCGAGACGATGCAGTTCGCCCTGG
>JAEURA010000315.1 GCA_016789005.1 Anaerolineae bacterium | reverse complement strand
GGCTCGTCACCGGATCATGCAACCCGGTGATGAGTCCGTTCACCGTGTGAATTCCAGCACCCGGGTGCACATAGACGCGAGTGAATCCCGCTCTGGGCACAACTTGCGAGCCATTCCAAGCCGATTCCAGCGCGCGAATCGCCGTCGTGCCCACGGCGATCACACGGCGTCCTTCACGATGCGCGGCGTTTACGGCGTCCGCAGCCCGGCGTGACACCGCAAACGGCTCAGGAAAAAGCGGGTGATCCTCGACCGTCTCGTGTTCCACTTCCAGACTGGAGACTCCTGTGTGCAGCGTGATCGCCGTCACTCCCACGCCGCGCTCACGCAACCGACGCACGACATCCGGGGTGAATGGATATGCCGCCGAAGGCATCTCGGCGCTGCCGGGGTTGCGCGCAAAAGCCGTCTGATAGGCGGTCAGTGGGTAGCGCTGCGAAACGTAGCCGTAGCGAATCGGCGCGCCAAACCGCGTCATCGCCGTCTGCACATCACCGTCGAAGCGGACGAACCACAGTCGATCCAGGCCCGGAAACCGGCTAATCAGCCTGCCGGTCAGACCTGGCATCGCAAGGGCATCGCCGGAATTGAGCGGCAGCGGTCCCGGCTGCGCAGCGGACCAGCGCGGTTCGATCAGCCAGATGCCCCCCCCGTAATCGGTGGAGAAATGAACAATGAAACTCAGTCCGCCGGACGACGCAGGCAGGCTCGCCGGAAGCGTCGCGCTGTCGTTCACCACCAGCAGATCGCCGGGTTCCAGCAACGCCGGCAGATCACGGAAGATAGCGTGCTGATGTCCCTGCGGAGTCGAGACCAGCAGGCGCGCCTGATCGCGAGATCTGCCGCGCGCCTCGGCGGGAGCAGTCGCCTGTAGATGTGATGGGCGTTCAAACATCAGTTCAGAGCGCCTCACGAGCTGCCTCCCAGGCTGATGCCTGCGCTGCATAGCGTCTTCCGCTGACCGCCAGGACCGACTGACCAAACAGCCACGCCCAGAATGGCAGGGTCACGTCGGGGAGCGGTCGATCCGAGATATCCTCACCAGGAAACGCCTGCTGATGCATCGCCGTCCGCATGTCACCAGGATCGACACTGACCACGCCGACGCCGTCGGCTGAGATTTCGTTCGCCAGTGTCTTCGAGATCAGGTCGAGCGCAGCTTTGCTGCTGCCATAACCACCCCACCCCGCATAGCCGCCGGCGGCAGCATCGCTGCTGATGTTCACCACCAGACCGTGCGATTCGCGCAGCAGCGGAAGCGCAGCTTGTATCAACCCCAGCGGAGCAAAGACGTTGATATCGTAAATCCTCATGAGATCATTGAGTGGGTAGTCGGCTAGCGGCGGCAGCGGACTGACGCCCAGTTCAGAGGCGTTGTTGATGAGGAGATCCAGCCCGCCCATCGCGCCGGCGGCGGCGATCAGCGCTGCGCGTACGGCAGCATCCCCAACATCCCCACCGATAGCTCGGACTCGCCCGCCAAAGTGGTCCAGTCGGTTGGCGACAGCATTCAGTGCCTGCTCGCCTCGTGCGTTCAATAGCAGATCATAGCCCGAAGCGGCGAGAAATCCCGCCAGTGTCTCTCCCAAGCCCCGGTTGGCTCCAGTGATCAGGGCAATGGGACGTGTGGAACGCTGCATCTCGCTGCTCCTTAATGATAACGACGCGTCGAACGACACCACCTCATTGAAGCACAAGACTACGCACATGGCTGTCGATCCAAGGTCGGGATCACGACGTTCGAGCGCACGGGTGGCAGCCTGTACGTCAGTACAGGTGAGTCGTGTAGTAAATGAGAAAAGACTCATGAGGAACCCCGCAAAATGCGGGGGGTGAATAGCAAGTACCATCGTATTCTATATTTGTGTACGTCAGATGAACCGACGACCGCCCATCAAGGACAGCCGCCGGTTTTTTATTGGGTAGCTTCCCAAAACCTGGACAGAATACCGACATGCAAGACCTTCAGACACGCGACAAATCCGAATCTGTACAGCCCTGGCATACCAGCGATGCGCAGGAGATTCTTCATGACCTGGACTCCCATATTGAAGGCGGTCTGAGCGGCGACGAAGTCCAGACCCGCCTCGTTCGCTATGGAGCCAATGAACTGGTCGAGGCGAAACTCAAGAGTCCCCTGGCGATTCTGTGGGAGCAGATCACCGGTCCGCTGGTGCTGCTGTTGATCTTCGCGGCGGTGATCTCGGCGTTCCTCGGCAAAGCCGACAGCGTGATCGCCATTTCGGCAATCGTCGTCCTCAACGCCGTGCTGGGTGTCGTACAGGAGTATCGCGCGGAAAAGGCAATGGCGGCGCTCAAACGCATGGCGGCGGCGCTGGTGCGCGTCCGGCGTGATGGCGCTGTGGTAGACATCGACCCCCGCAGCCTCGTGCCGGGTGATATTGTCCTGCTCGAAGCCGGCTCCGTCGTCCCTGCCGACGCGCGACTGGTGGAGACGGCGAATCTGCGCGTGCAGGAAGCTTCGCTCACCGGCGAATCGGAACCGGTCGAAAAGAACACTGCGGCGCTCACCGACGCCGACGCAGCGCTTGGCGACCGACATAACATGGTCTACATGGGCACGTCCGTGACCTACGGGCGCGGCGTGGCAGTCGTGGTCGAAACCGGCATGAAGACGCAGTTGGGACGCATCGCCCAGCTCATCCAGAACGTAGAGGGGGAGAAAACGCCACTACAGCGGCGCATGGATGAACTGGGCAGCGTGCTGATCCGCGCAGCGCTCGGCGTGATGGTGATCGCCATCATCGTCGGTGTGATCGTCGGCGACAGCCTGCAGGATGTCCTGCTCAACGGCGTGGCGATCGCCGTCGCTGTCGTGCCTGAAGGACTGCCCGCCGTCGTGACCATCGCGCTGGCGCTGGGCGCGCAGCGCATGCTCAAGCGCCGCGCGCTCATCCGCAAGCTTCCCGCCGTCGAGACGCTCGGCTCAGTCACAACCATCTGCTCCGACAAGACCGGCACCCTGACACAGAACAAGATGACCGTCACCATCGTCGATGTCGCAGGTCAGGAATCGCGCATTGATGACGTGTTGAAGATCGGCTACAACGCCCTGGTGCAGGCGAATGGAGATGGAAAGGGCGGTACGAACGCTGCCGTCGCCATCACCCTGGCGGGCGACACGCTCTGCAACGACGCCATCCTGGAGCGCGGAGAGCACGAACACGAATTCAAGACGATTGGCGATCCGACGGAGACGGCGCTGGTCGACGCCGCCGCCAAGTACGGCTTGCAGAAGCCGCGTCTCGAAACCTTCCTGCCGCGCACCGGCGAGGTTCCGTTTGACTCGGATCGCAAGCGCATGACCACCGTCCATCGCGTCGCGCCGCATGTCGAGCCAACCAGCGCTGAGCGCTACCTGATCGCTTTGCTCGACCTCCATCCCGGCACGGCGATCAGTTTCACCAAGGGTGCGGTCGACGGACTGCTGAGCATCAGCGCGTCGGTCTGGCATGAAGGACAAATCGTGCCGATGACCGAAACCTGGCGTCAGCGCATCGAACAAGCCAACAACCGCATGGCGAGCAATGGTTTGCGCGTGCTTGGCTTAGCGTTCCGGCGCTTTGAACACCCCCAGTTCGAAGTGACCCAGGAGCACGTCGAACAGGAACTGGTCTTCGTCGGCATGGTCGGCATCATTGACCCGCCGCGCCTCGAAGTCAAAGATGCGGTGCGCGTCGCCAAGGAAGCCGGCATTCGCCCCGTGATGATCACCGGGGATCACCCGCTGACGGCGTTCGCCATCGCCCGCGAACTGGGAATTGCCAAAGAAGGTGACCGCATCCTCACCGGGACTGATCTTTCCCAAATGGATGCGGCGCAGCTGGAAAGCACGGTGGAAAATGTCGCCGTCTACGCCCGTGTATCGCCAGAGCACAAGCTCAACATCGTCCAGGCGCTGCAAAGGCGTGGACACATCACGGCGATGACCGGCGACGGCGTGAACGATGCGCCGGCGCTCAAGCGCAGCGACATCGGCGTGGCGATGGGCATCACCGGGACGGCAGTGTCCAAAGAAGCGTCAGACATGGTCATCCTCGATGATAACTTCGCCACCATCGTAAGCGCGGTCGAAGAAGGGCGCACCATTTATGACAACGTGCGCCGCTTCATCAAGTATCTCCTCGCCAGCAACACTGGCGAGCTGATCGTCCTGCTGGTCACGCAGCTGATCGCCGGCATGACCATCCCGCTCACCACCCTGCAGATCCTGTGGATGAACCTGATCACCGACGGCGTCCCGGCGCTGGCGCTCGGCGTCGAAAAGTCGGAAAAAGGCGGCATGAAACGCTCGCCTTACGCGCCTAATGAAAGCCTGTTCGGTCGCGGCTTGGGACGGCATATCCTGATCGTCGGCGCAGTCCTGGGCATCACCGGCTTGGCGCTCGGATATTGGGCGTTCAGCAGCGGCGTGACGGCGGCGAACAGCGCACCTGCCTGGAACACGATGGTCTTCATCTTTCTAACTCTGGCGCAAATGGGACATGCCCTGGGGCTGCGCTCTCACCGCGAATCGCTGTTCAAGGTCGGTCTGCGCGGCAACCGCCTGCTGATCGGCGCGGTGATCGTGACGGTCGCCCTGCAGATGGTCGCTATCTACACACCGTTCTTCAACACGCTGTTCAACACCGCGCCGCTGACGCTTGACCAGCTTGCGCTCTGCCTCGTGCTCAGTACGGTCGTCTTCTGGGCGGTCGAGGCGGAAAAACTGCTGATCCGGCGCGGAATCCTGAAGTAGGGTTATGAGGAGTATTGGCAATGAAATGCCCGGTCTGTCAAACGGTCGATCTCAAGCTGTCGGAACGACAGGGGGTCGAAATCGACTACTGCCCCAACTGCCGGGGCGTCTGGTTGGATCGCGGAGAGCTGGACAAGATCATCGAACGCATGACGGCAGCGGGCGAAGTCTATGCGCCGCCGCTGCGCCAGCAGCCTCCAGCCCGCGACCAGGGATATCGCGACGCCGATGATGACGATCTGGAGTCTCGCCGGTATAGCGATGATCCCCGCTACAAACCGAAGCGAAAGTCGATGCTGGGGGACCTGTTCGACATCTTCGATTAGCGGTTGCTAAAAATGTGGCACAATATCCAGCCAAGTTGGCATACTAGCCTGTCTAACTTGGCTGGTTGCATTTTCTAGCACCGTACCCTTTTCAAGGAGTCTTTCGCGTTATGGCGAACAAAGTCCCCATTACAGTCGCGCATGGCGACGGCATCGGACCGGAGATCATGGACGCATCGCTGCGTATCATTCAGGCGGCGGGCGCGGACATCGACATCGAAACTATCGAGATCGGCGAAAAAGCCTATCTGGCAGGGCATACCTCCGGCATGGCTCCTGAAGCGTGGGATTCGCTGCGTCGGACGCGCGTGTTCTTCAAAGCGCCGATCACTACGCCACAGGGCGGCGGCTACAAGAGCCTGAACGTCACGGCGCGCAAGTCGCTGGGACTTTACGCGAACGTGCGTCCCTGCGTGTCGTACTATCCGTTCGTGGCGACCAAGCACCCCAAGATGGACATCGTCATCGTCCGCGAGAACGAAGAAGACCTCTATGCCGGTATCGAACACCGCCAGACCGACGAAGTCTATCAGTGCTTGAAACTGATCTCCCGACCCGGCTCGGAAAAGATCATCCGCTATGCCTTTGAGTACGCCCGCGCCAATAACCGCAGGAAGGTGACGGCGTTCACCAAAGACAACATCATGAAGATGACCGACGGCTTGTTCCACAAGGTCTTCGATGAGGTTGCAGCCGAATATCCTGACCTCCAGAACGAACACTGGATCGTTGACATCGGCTCGGCGAAAATGGCGGACACTCCGGAAGATTTCGATGTCATCGTCCTGCCCAACCTGTATGGCGATATCCTCTCGGATGTGGCAGCGCAAATCGCCGGCTCGGTCGGTCTGGCGGGTTCGGCAAACATCGGCGAAGGCGCTGCGATGTTTGAGGCGATTCACGGCTCTGCCCCGCGCCGTGCGGGACAGAACCTGGCGAATCCGTCTGGCTTGCTGCTCGGCGGCGTGATGATGCTGGTGCATATCGGTCAGTCACAGGTCGCCGAGCGCGTCCACAATGCCTGGCTGCGCACCATCGAAGATGGCATTCACACCTACGATGTGTATCGTCGCGGCGTCGAGACCGGCGTGAGCAAGCAGGAAGTAGGCACCCGCGAATTCGCCGATGCGGTCATCGCCCGGATGGGCAAACAGCCAGAGACGCTGAAGCCCGTCAGCTATGCTGAAGGAAGCGGCATCAAGCTGGCGACCTACACCCCGCGCCCGCCGGCGAAGCGTGAACTGGTCGGTGTGGATGTTTTCCTGTACAGCAATGATCGCGACCCGAACAGGCTGGGTGATGCCATCAAGGCGGCGGGTGACGGCGACGGTTTGGCGCTGACCATGATCAACAATCGCGGTCAGCGCGTCTATCCCAATGGGTTGCCAGAGACATTCTGCTCCGATCACTGGCGCTGCCGCTATTTTGCGACCCAACCGGGCAAGCCGATCACCCCGACGCAGATCGTCAATCTGCTGAATCGCGTGCAGGCAGCCGGCTTTGACTTCATCAAGACGGAAAACCTGTATCTCTTCGACGGAGAACCCGCCTATTCGGTCGGGCAGGGCGAATAACCACTCCGTTACGAACTGCGCGCCGCAGATCTGGCTGATCTGCGGCGCGTTTTATGTATGGAATTTCTAACGATGGCGTAGGGCAGAAGTAGAGAGGACGCTTCTACCCCTTTATAACGAAAAAAGTGAATAATAGGATTAGAAACTTGTCCAGCCGCGAAGTACAAGTCGCGAAGGAGCTATTCATGCGCAGAGGAAGTTTGTTCCTCACCCTTCTGATGGTATTCTTGCTCACCTCCTCGCTCTCAAACGGAGCGGCGCTGGCGCAAACCTCGACGATTACCATTACCAGCCCAACGAACGGTGATACCATCGGATTGACGACGCCGGTCGGCGTCACTGGTTTAACCGGAACGCCACCCGTCGGCGCACAGGTGACGGTGACGCTGTTCAGCGGCGCAACGGCTGTAGGGTCGCTCACTGTGCCTATCGGGGGCACGGGCAGCTGGTCGGCAAACGTGCCGTTCAGCATCATGCCGCCGGAGTTCTCTGACGGCGCAATCCGAGCCGAACTCCTCGACGGTTCGCTCATCGTGGTCGCTGTCGACCAGATCGGCGTAACCTGGGGGGCGGGTCCTGCGCCAACGCCGACCACTGCACCGCCGACCGAGACGCCAACTTTCCCGCCGCCGACTGCCACGCCGACCGCTACCGCGACGTTTGCGCCGCCCACCGCCACGCCGACCGCTACCGCCACCATCCCCGGCACATTCGTGACCATCCTTACGCCAACCAACGGGCAGATCATCAACCCGGAGCTGCCCGTCACGGTGACCGGCAACGCTTCCTTCCCGATGCCGGTTGGAGCCACCGTCATGGTGCGCATCCGAACGCTGGGCGGGGTCACGCTGGGTGAACAGGGGATCGTTCCCGACGCCTTTGGCAATTTCAACGTGCCGGTCAACATCAATCCCGCCAGCGTCAACACCGGCGACCAGGCGCAGATCGTCGCCTTCCACATCTACAACGGCACGATCCTGGCGACCTCCAACATCGTCACCATCACCTGGCAGAAGAGCACGACGGCAACCGTCGTGATCACCTCTCCGGTCAACGGTGCGAATATCAGTACGGCGGCACAGGTGGTCGTGAGCGGTACACATCTCAACCTCCCTGCCGGTTCTGTGATACGTGCCCAGGCGTACATCAGTGGCGGAGCCACATTCGTTGGCGAGGGCGTCGTCACGCCCGGACCGGGCGGCGCATGGACGGCAGCGATCACGCTGAACACCGCCATCGCTAACGGCACGCCAGGGATCATCCGCGCGCTGGTACAGATGGGCAGCGGCATCATCGCCACCTCCAACACGGTGAACATCACCTGGGTGAGTTCCGGCGCGCCGATCCTGCTTATCAACAGCCCGACGCCAGACAGTCTGGTCGCAATCGGCGGCGCGGCGATCCCGGTAAGCGGATTCGCCGCGAATATCCCTGGACCCCTCACCGTGCGCGCTGTCGATGCACTGGGCGGCGTCCTTTCGCAGCAGATCGTCGCCGTCAACCCGAATGGAAGCTGGCAGGCGGTGCTGGCGGTCAACATCGTGCCTGGGGCGCGCGGCGGGATCATCGCCATCAGCAACAATCCGCAGATTTCGGCGCGGGTCAACGTGACTTATGGCGCGCAGTGCATGCCGCGCATCGACTGGTTCATCTACATCGTCCAACCTGGCGACACACTCAACCGCATCGCCTCGCGGACGGGCAGCACCGCGGCGGAACTGGCATACGCCAACTGCATCGCCAATGCCGATCTGCTCTATGTGGGTCAGCAGCTGCGCATCCCGCGCCAGCCGGTCGTCACCTTCACGCCCACCCTGCGCCCGCCAACGGCTACCCCCACCCCACTGCCGAGCGCCCTGTCGGTGCGCATCGACAGCCCGACGGTAAACGGCAGCGTCAGCACCGATGATCCGGTCATCGTGCGAGGCGGCGGGACGAACCTCGCCGGGCGCGACCTGACCATCCGTGCGCTCGACAGTCAGCGCCGGCTGCTAGCCCAGGGATCGGCGCGCGCCGATAACAACAGCAGCTGGCAAGCCACCCTCGCAGGAATCGTGGTGACCGAGCCAACACCAGGGATCATCGTGGCGTTCGTCCGCTCCGGGTCCGGAGTCATACTGGGCAGCGCGACGATTCAGGTCATCTTCCAGCCAACCGGGGTGATTACACCCGACGGCAACGCCGGTCTTCAGCGCCTGATCATCACGACGCCGAACGATGGTGATCGCTTCAACGAGACGGGGCAGTCCTTCGTCATCGGCACGGTATCCGGCGGATATACCGGTGAAATCCTCGTCCGCGTGCTCGATCCTCTGGGGCTGGTCATCGACGAACAACCGGCAGAACTTACGCCCCTGAATGACACTGGCGATTCGCTCTGGCAGGCAGCGTTGAACATCAACGCCATCTCCGGCACCTATGGCATCGTATTCGCCTACGCCCCGTCGCCATCCGGTCTCGACCCATCGCTGACCGACGCCGCTTACATCCTGTTTGGGACTGAAGATCAGCAGCCCTACGTCACCATCTCTGAACCTGTGCCCTATACAACCGTCGCTCTGGGTACGCCGCTCATCGTGCGCGGTCAGGGGGGAAGGCTCTTCGAGGGCAACGTGGTCGTGCGGCTCCTCAGCGATGACGGCGGCATCGTCGCCGAAACTGCTACCATCGTCAACGCGCCGGATGCCGGCACAGGCGGTGAAGGACCCTGGGAAGCGCTGCTGAACTTCGACGCAGCGCCGGGGACGCGAGGCACGATTGTCGCCTTTTCGACTTCAGCGCAGGATGGCAGCATCGTCGCCTTCGCCAGCATCAACGTCGTCCTCGGAGAACCCGAAGCAGCGCCGAATTTCGTCGCCATTCAGACTCCGCTGATCGGCTCGCCGATCCTCAACGGAGAGCCGCTGCTGATCGCCGGCACTGCCGACGCAGCCAACGGCAACCGCGTGCGGGTCAGCCTCTTTGATGAAAACGGCGCAGCGCTCCTGCAGGAAATTCGCACCATCACCCCACAGAGCGACGGAGTAGGGGTCTGGCAGATCGTCATCGAACTCAGCGGGTTGCAGCCGGGAGCGGCGCTCACCATCCGCGCCGAAACCCTGGCGGCAGCGTCGGACACCGTGCTGGACGCCGACGTGATCGGCGTTCAGGTGGCGATCCCACCGGCGTAGTCTGAATCTGGAAACACAAAAAAGGGGGAGTTCGCGCGAACTCCCCCTTTTTTGTACTCAGTCCTGCCGTGCGAATTACGTGGTGAGCGGCGCGTAGAGCCGCCCAACGTGATAATGTTCGCGGGCATAAGCCAGCAGCTCATCGCGGAACCTGGGATGAGCGATGTTGACCAGCGCCTCAACGCGCTGCGCGATGGTCTTCCCGAACAGATCAGCGACGCCGTACTCAGTGGCAATACAGCGAACATCGTTGCGGGTGGTGGTGACCCCCGCTCCGGGCTTCAGGATCGGCACAATCCGCGAGATAGTATCGTTGCGGGTGGTGCTGGGCAGCGCGATGATCGACTTTCCACCCCGGCTGCGGCTGGCGCCTCGGACGAAATCCACCTGACCGCCCACACCGGAATAGAAGCTGGTTCCGATGCTGTCGGCGCAGACCTGCCCGGTCAGATCAACCTCGATGGCGGAATTGATGGAAATCATCCGGTCATTCTTGGCGATGACGTAAGGATCGTTGACGTATTCCGTCGGGTGCAGCTCGATCACCGGGTTATCGTGGATGAAATCGTACAGTGTGTGGCTGCCCAGCACGAACCCGGCGACAACTTTGCCGGTGTGGATCGACTTGGCGGCGTTGGTGATCACGCCCTTTTCGATCATCTCCATCACGCCATCGGAGAAAAGCTCGGTGTGGATGCCGAGGTCCTGATGATTGTCGAGCTGACGCAGGACCGCATCGGGGATACCGCCAATACCGGTCTGAAGCGTCGCGCCGTCCGGGATCAGATGGGCGATGTGGCTGGCAATCCGAAGTTGGGTATCCGAGGCGGGCGCAGGGCGCACCTGCGGCAGCTCATCATTCACCTCGATGGCATAGTCGATATTGCGTACGTGGATGAAGCTGTCGCCCAGCGTCCGGGGCATATGGGGGTTGATCTGGGCGATGACGATGCGTGCCGACTCGGCGGCGCTCTTCGTCACGCCGACTTCAACGCCATAGGAGCAGTAGCCGTGCTCGTCCGGCGGGCTGACGTGGATGACGGCGACATCAAGCTTGATATGCTTCTCGATGAACAGGCGGGGTATTTCGCTCAGAAAAACTGGCGTGAAATCTGCGGTGCCCGAATTGACCGCGCGCCGCATGTTATCGCTGATGAAGAGGTTGTTCACCCGGATGTGCTCGGACATCTCCGGCGTGATATATTCCGGCATGCCGATACTCAGAACCTGTACGAACTCGACGTTCTCCAGTTCCTGATAGCGAGCGACTACCGCCTCAAGAAACCGGATGGGAGTGGAGCAGTTGCCGGTCAGGAATACTCGATGACCGGACTTAATGACGGCAGCCGCTTCTTCTGCCGTGACCTTGTTCAACGTGGCGCGCGTGGGCATACACTTCCTCGAGTTTCCATGCTGCCTGACCCTACTGGCTAGCCTACCTCTGTAAAAGCATGTTCAATAGTGTCAAACATCGTCACGAGATAGCGATAAACGACACTACGTAGGAAATCGCCCCTGTGACAGCATGGGTATAGAGGTTTGATGAAAGAATTATTGAAGGAGCCAGCCATGCTGAAACACCTGCTCATCCCGCTCGACGGGTCAGAACTGGCGTACAATGCTCTGGAGTACGTGCCCGATTTGATTGAGGCGGGTGGAACGGTCACGCTGATCACCATTCTGGAGAACCCGGAACTGCCAGTCTATGACTTTTACCCGATGCCCACCGCACCGCTGATGGACTACGAGAAGATGTTTGAAGCGGCGAAGGTCCGCGCCGAAGAATACCTGGCGCACGTCGCCAAACAGCTTACCGAAAAACACCACTTCGAGGTCACCACCAAGATCGAAACCGGCGACCCGGCGGCAGCCATCGTTGAAGCCGCGAAGAAATACCAGGTGAACGCCATCGTCATGTGCACGCACGGGCGCTCAGGCTTGAGCCGCTGGCTGTTTGGCAGTGTCACCGAGAAAGTGCTGATGTCGAGCGTCTGTCCCGTCTATGTCATCCCTGCGCGCAAGCGGTCACTCAATACTCAGGAAATGAAAGTCGCCCGCCAGACGGACACAGTCCCAACGTAATCCCCATCCCCTATCCGATGTGAATCAAAAGGGGCGGTGTGTGCCGCCCCTGATCATTGCCAGACCTGCTGTGTCTAGCCTTCCTCATCCTTGGTGAGCGCCGTCGGCGGAACCAGCTCCGTGATATTGTGCTTGACGGCATAGGCGGCGGCTTCCGCCCGGTTTGATACGCCGATTTTCGCCAGGACGCTGCTGACGTAATTTCGGACCGTTCCTTCACCAAGGTACAGCTTCACCGCGATCTGACGATTGGTCAACCCTTGCGCCACCAGCGCCAGCACCGCCAGTTCCTGGGCTGTCAGTTCGGCAAAGGCGGCGGCATGCTGCGCCTGATTCGCCTTGCGCATCTCGGCAAAGACCGTCGAGGTCATGGCAGGATCAAGCATACCCTCCCCGCGGCTGACGCGCTCTACCGCCTGCACCAGCTCATTATCGCCAATACGCTTCAGCAGGTACCCTGATGCCCCGGCTTGAATCGCGGTGAAAAGCAGCTCGTCTTCCGCATACGAGGTGAGCATGATGACGCGACAGCCCGCCACAGATTCGACGATCCGGCGACACGCTTCGATTCCGGACACGCCCGGCATGCGAATGTCCAGCACGGCAACGTCTGGCTGATGCTCCTGCGCCTTAGCAATCGCCTCTTCACCTGTCGAGGCTTCAGCGACGACGCGAAAGTGTCCCTGCCGTTCCAAAAGCGCGCGCAGCCCGGCGCGCACGACAGCGTGATCATCAGCGATGAGGATTCTGACAACCTTGGTCATCGCAATAGCTCGCTATTTGTTATTTCGGTACAATACACGTATTCTACACTCTAGCAAGATGTTGTGCTGATGAAAAGTGACACAAGTTCTGAGTATGCCATGTCATTTATCCTGCCGAGGCTCACGAACATCGCCTCTCGTGCGATGTACGCGACCGAAGCAGACACGGTGGGCGAGACCCTGGAGCGAATCGCCGATTCAGCCCGCGAGCTGGTCGGTGCGCGCTACGCTGCGCTGGGTATCCCCAACAGCGTCGGGGGACTTCGCCATTTTCGTTTCTCAGGTATCGACCGAGAGACAGTAGGCAAGATCGGGCAATTACCCGAAGGTCGCGGTCTCCTGGGAGCGATCATCCGCGATCTGCGTCCAATTCGGCTGGCGCGTATGCAGGATGACCCGCGCTCGGTCGGCTTCCCGGAATTCCATCCGCCTATGACCAGCTTTCTGGGCGTGCCCATCATCATCGGTGAGAACCTCTATGGGATGCTCTACCTCTCCGACAAAATCAGCGGAGACCCTTTTTCAGATGAGGATCAGCAGGTCATCGAGGTGATCGCCGGCTATGCGGCGCTGGCAATCTCCGGCGCGCAGCTGCGCGACCGGGAACGCCGCGTATCCCGCCTGGAAGAGCGAGAACGCATTGGCATGGAACTGCACGATGGAGTCATCCAGACTCTCTATGCAGTGGGCATGTACATCGAACTCATTCGCACCAGCGAACAGATGCGCCCCGACGATCTGACCCAGGTCATGCATGATCTGGACAATGTCATCACTGATATTCGCCGTTACATCCAGGAACTCCGTTCCGGCGATGCCGAACCGCAGCCGCTCGCTGACTGCCTTCACGAGGTCCTGGATCGTCTGCATATCCCGCCAAGCCTGAAAGTCGCTATCCACGACGACGGCAATTCGCCGACGCTGCCACAGACCACCTACGAATCGATCTGTCAGATGGCGAATGAGGTGATCAGCAACGTGGTGCGTCACGCTCACGCGCGGACTCTGAAGATCGAGATTAGCAATGCTTCCAAGGTCATGCACGTTGTCTTCGAAGATGATGGCGTCGGTTTCGATGTCGCCCGCATCGAAAATGTGAGTGGGCTGGGACTGCGCAATATGCGGAAACGGGCAGAACTGAACCGCTGGCACGTCGAAATCAGCAGCACCAAAGGCAAAGGCACACGCATCACGCTGACGATCCCGGTCTGAAATCAATCGTTTCAGGACCGCGTGACGTTCGTCACGCAAACGACAGTACCATCGTTTGCGCGGTCTCGTCTATTGTGTAGGCAACTAGACTAGGCTGGAGGCACTGCACGATGCTTGACAATATTACTGTGCGCGAATGGATGACTGCACCCGTTATTAGTGTTACGCCAGATACTCCCATCAGCACAGCGCATCAAATGATGAAAGAATATGGCATTCGCCGGCTCCCCGTCGTGGAGCACGACACCCTCGTCGGAATCGTCACGCTTGGGGATGTGCGCGAAGCCAGTCCGTCCGACGCAACGACGTTGAGCATCTGGGAATTGAACTACCTCTGGGCACAGCTCACCGTCGAAAAGGTCATGACTCGCAAAGTCTCGACCGTGCGCGCTGACGATTTCATCATTGAGGCTGCACGCATCATGCTGGAGAAGAAGGTGAGCGGGCTGCCAGTCGTCGATGATCAAAGGCATCTCATCGGCATCATTACCGAGTCGGACATCTTCCGCATGCTGGTCGAATCGCGCTCGAAAGCGCTCACGCCTGAGACGCAAGCCAATTCCTGAACTCTATTTCGAAGCGCTGACACGCAGGGGTGGGTAAGTACGCCCACCCCCTGGTGCGCATAGCGGGGGACGCCCTCACGAGCAGCGAGGTGGTGATGAACGTTTCCGACATAATGACGGCAAAACCGGTGACAATCCATCAGGATGGCAGCCTGAGACAGGCGCTGGAGATGATGGATCATCATCAATGCCGCCATCTGCCCGTCATGAATTCCAATGGTCAGGTCGTTGGCATCGTCAGCGACCGCGATCTGCGAACTGCCCTGAACTCGCCACATATCCTGCGTGACCGCTGGCAGGATGAAGAGCTGATCAACAACCTGCGCGTGCGCACTATCATGACCCCAGCGCCGGTCTCTATCGAACCAGATGCCGACGCCGACGAAGCGGTTCGACTGATGCTCGACCATCACATCAGCAGTCTTCCGGTGATGCTGGGAGAAACGCTGGTCGGTATCGTCACCACGTCAGATATTCTTGTCGCGTTCATGGAGATTTTTCGTCGCGTGAAACGCTACCACGAGATCGGCAGCTGACAGCCCTACAGCAGGACGTGCTAAAATGGCGCGGCTTGTCGCCTCGAACCTTCGACAGGAGCAAACGCGCTCATGACCTCAACCTTTGAGACCTACCCCATCGAGATAGCCGGAGTGCAGCGCAATCTTCGGCTGTTCGAAATCAAACCCGGCGTTCGCATCGCCATCCTGAATATCCTGGGTGACACTGAACTGGTCCAGGCAGCAGCCAGGGCGCTTGCCGAAAAACTGCGCGACCACCCCATTGACCTGTTGGTCACGCCCGAAGCCAAGTCGATCCCCATCGCTCACGCGCTGGCGGTCGAGCTTGGTATCCCCTACGTGGTGCTGCGCAAAACGCTGAAGCCCTACATGGGCGACGCGCTGGCTTCAGAAACGCTCAGTATCACGACCGGGGAACCGCAGCTCCTCTTCCTCGACGAGAAGGATCGCGCTGCACTGCAAGGCAAGAACGTGGCGCTCATCGATGACGTCATATCCACCGGCAGCACGCTTCAGGGCATGCATCTGCTGATGAACAAAGCAGGCGCGACGATCATCGCCGAGGCGGCAATCCTCACCGAGGGCGATCGCGCCACATGGAGCAACATCATCGCTCTGGGTCATCTGCCCGTTTGGGTGGACTGAGAAGAAGGGCAGCGATCGCTGCCCTTCTTCTCACAACTCCAGATAATCGCGAAGCTGGCGGCTGCGCGTCGGATGCCGCAGTTTGCGCAGCGCCTTCGCCTCAATCTGGCGAATCCGCTCGCGCGTAACGCCGAAGTGCTTGCCGACTTCTTCCAGCGTGTGGTCCTGACCATCAACCAGACCGAAGCGCATTTCCAGCACCTCGCGCTCACGCTCGCTCAGCACTCCCAGCGCTGAACGAATCTGTTCCTTCAGGAGCTGACGACTGGCGACATCGACCGGTCCGGGCATCTTATCGTCTTCGATGAAGTCCCCCAACAGGCTGTTGTCTTCCTGTCCAATAGGCATCTCCAGGCTCATCGGTTCCTGGCTCAGGCGCATGATCTTGCGCACCTTCTGCGCCGCCCGCCGCAGCTTGCGCTGCAAGCCAGGGTCAAGCCGCAGCCCATCCTGGCGAATCGCCTTGATCGCCTTGGTCTCGTCCGCCGTCAGGAAGTCCATTTCCAGCGCGATCTGCTCGGCGCTTGGCTCCGCACCCAATTCCTGGGTCAGCGTGCGCTGCACACGCATCAGCCGATTGATCGTCTCTACCATATGCACCGGGATGCGGATGGTGCGCGCCTGATCGGCAATCGCCCGGCTGATCGCCTGGCGAATCCACCAGGTGGCATAAGTGCTGAACTTGAATCCTTTGGTATGCTCGAACTTCGCCACCGCCCGCAGCAGACCGATGTTGCCTTCCTGAATCAGATCGAGGAAGTTGATCCCTCGCCCCATATAGCGCTTGGCGACGCTGACGACGAGGCGCAAATTGGCGCGCGTGAGCGACTCAATGGCATTCTTGGAGCCGATCTCCAGGTTGGCGCACAGATCGCTGAATGCCTCATCCAGCGCGTCGTCTTCCTTAAGCCCCTTCGCAAACAGGTCCTGGCTCGGAAGCGTCTTGTGCTGCTTCCAGTGCGCCACGATCTGATCCTGCTGCTTCATCGGAATCAGAAGCATGCCGTGAACCACATCGAACAACGCCTGTGCGACCTGATTCCAGGCGTCGTCGCGTCCCCAGTCGCCGGCGCGCAGGAATTCGCGGATGTATGATGCGCCCTGCGAATCGACATCGCTGCGAATGAACCGCGTCTCGTCGACAATCGTCTTCAGGTCGGGCGCAGCGGCACGGTCGCCGAGCTTCTTGTTCAGCGTGTTCCATGCGCCGAAGACCAGCTGATATGCCTGACGGACGACCGACTGTGTTGACTCTTCCTGCTCGGCGGCGACAGAATAGGCGTGTACCAGGCGCTCAGCAGCGATCTGCACGCTTAGCCATGTTTCGCGCGTCGGGCTGAGCAGCGGAACCTGCCCAATTTCCTTGAGGTACATACGCACCGGGTCGTCGGAAAGCGCAGCAGCATCCATCCGCGCCGAATCGTCCAGCAGCAGATCGTCATCAATGCCTTCTAGATCGTCGTCCAGAAGCATCTCCCCAAGGTTATCGTCATCCTGAAGGCTCATCGACTCATAGAGCGAGTCGTCCATGCTGTCGTCGAGATCATCCTCGAAGTCGAAGTCGCCCTCGGCGTCTTCCATTGGTTCCTCAGCAGCCGGCTTGAACTCGTCACTTGCCTTCTTGGTTGGTCGTGCTTGTTTCTTTGCCATAGTTACTTCCCAGTTACATGGGCGGATGCTTCACGAGCGCGCGAATCGCGTCCGGCGGCTGAGTTCAGCATCGATCAACTGCTTGGCGCGTAATGAACGTGCAATGTAAGACGAAATTGCGTTTTCGTCAAACCCGTCTTCCGGTCTCATGTATCCGATCTCTTCCCGTTCACGCTGCAAGCGGATCGCCCGCAGTCGAAGGGATTGGTCAATGAGCGCTGTACGCAGCGCCTGCAAGCTGTCGCCTTCCCCGTAGCGCGCCAGCCATTCCTCCAGATCAGCAGAAAGCCCGTGACGCAGCAGAGGACGCAGTCGGTCCCACTCGCCGGTCATGATGCGCTGCGCCTCGACGATCAGCGAATCCGGCAGCGATGCGCCGAGATACTCCAGGGGCGGCGAGTCGTTCTGCGCCATCGCCTCGAGGAACGCCCCCATCAGCGCACGGTTGCTGTCGCGCGTGAAATCTTCCGGCGCGAACTCCGTGAGCACCTTCTGAAGCAGCTCTTCGTCTTCTGCCGCCAGCTCCCGCAGCTTGCGGTTGACATCATAGAGCAGGCTGGGCTGGGCGAAGAAGGCGCGCAGACAAAAGTCTTCCGTCGGCAGGTTGGGCAGCGCCGGGATTGCCGCTGAACCAGGCTCCAGGGGCGGTTCCGGCGGCTCCGGCTGGCGATCCACGCCTTCTGCGCCTTTCGGCGGCTGTGGGCGAGGCGCGCGCTGCTCAATGGCGACGATGTCCGAAGCCCAGTTGAGCAACCGGCGCTCGTCCATCTTCAGGCGAAGCGCCAGCAGCTGCACATTGGCGCTCTGATAGATGCTGTCTTCGGTCGCCATCAGGATCGGCAGCAGCCGCCGTGCGGCAGCTTCCCGTTCCTGAATGGAAGGGTTGGACGGAAGCTGAGCCAGTTCCATGTCAATGACGAATTCGGCAACGGGCAGCGCCGCCGCAACCAGGTTCGTCCATTCATCCGGCGTCTCGCGGATCAGATCATCCGGGTCTTTAGCGCCAGGAATTTGCAGCACACGCATATCGACCGACAGCCGTCCGGCGTAGTCTGCCTGAAGCACCTCCCGCGCCACATCCAGTGAACGGCGCGTCGCATTCTGTCCGGCGGGATCAGAATCCAGCGCCATGATGACGCGCTTCGCCAGACGCGGCACGACAAGGCGCAGCTGCGCCTCGGTCAGCGAGGTTCCCATCTGCGCCACGACGTTGCTGTAGCCCGCCTGATGCGCGGAAATAGCGTCCATGTAGCCTTCGACGATGACGACACTGCCGTCGGCGCGAATCGGCTCCTTGGCGAAATCCAGCGCGAACAGCAGGCGTCCTTTGTCGAAGACAGGCGTCTGCGGCGAATTGAGATATTTCGGATTATCATCTGGCGCGAGCGCTCGCGCCCCAAACCCGACCACCCGCCCGCGTTCGTCGCGAATCGGGATGATCAGGCGGTTGCGGAACACATCGTAGAGGTCGCCCTTCTCGTTCCGCTTGACCAACCCGACCGCCAGCAGATCCTCAGGCGCGTAACCGAGCGCAGTGAAAGTTTCTAGAAGATGCCGCCAGCCTTCCGGCGCAAAGCCGATCTGGAATCGCGACAGTGTTTCATCGGTCAAGCCGCGCTTGCGACGCGCGTATTCCATTACCGCCAGCGAGTCCTTGCGACTGGGGTCGAACAGGCGGTCCTGGAAGTACTCGGCGGCGTGATTGAGCAGCCCGCGCAGGCGATCCAGTTCATCCTGCTGAGCGCGCTGCTCTGGTGAAGGTTTGCGCAGTTCAACGCCGGCGCGCCGGGCAAGCTCTTCCAGCGCCTCGCTGAACGTCCAGCCATGATATTTCATGGCGAATCGAAAGATGTCGCCCCCCTCAGCGCACGCGCCAAAGCAGCGCCAGGTCTGCCGATCTTCGTTGACCACGAATGACGGGGTCTTCTCGCTGTGGAAGGGGCACGGGGCTTTCAGGTACCTCCCTTGTTTCTTGAGAGGCACGTACTGCTGGATATACTGCACGATATCCAGCCGTGACTTGATTTCATCTACCGTGGACACGTCCAGGTCCCCCATGACTGCCCGAACATTATAGGGATGTTCACACAGTCACACAATAGTGGGGTCAGAATGGGTCAGACTCTCCCAATGTGGCGCAGTGGGCGGCACGCAGATCATTGTGCAAGGCTTTTCCATGCTCCACTCTGCGCGCCGCCTTCGTCAAAGATGCTCTTTCTTCAGACCTCAAGCCTCTCGACGTGTGCCCTAGAACCCGCTGAGATGACTCAGATCAGCCCGCCCCTGCTGCATCGCGCTGATCGCCTGAAGCAGCCCCAGACGATTCTGACGTATCGCTGCGTCCGGCGCGTTAACCAGGACGCCGTCGCCCTTGCCGGTCCCAAAGTAGGACGTGATTGCCGGGAGCATCGGCACAAACGCCTGGAGGAATTCATCAACCCCGCCGTTGGGCGTCAGCTTCGCCTGTGCCACTTGATACGCCTCGTAGAGTGCGCCCTCTTCCGGCTGCTCGAAGCGCTCCGGCGCGACTGTGAAGCGCTCTGCTTCACTCCGCGTGATGCGCACACATCGGGCGAATCCGTCCAGGATGGTCTCCCAGTCGGAGCGTGCCGTCCACTCCGTCAGGGCGCGAATATCTTCAATCGCACGATAGGGGCGCGCCGATCGGGCAGCAAGAACTGCCGAGATGACGTCGTGCCGCCAGCCCTGCTCTTCAATCCAGACCCGCAGTCTGCCGGCGATGAAGTTCAGCACCGCCGTTTCGACTTCCACGCTCACCGAGACCGGCTGAACCTCCGCAGAACGCCGTACCGCTTCGCCGAGATCGAGATCGAGTTTACTGCCCACCACAATCTGGATGATGCCCAGAGCGGCGCGGCGCAGCCCGTAAGGATCAGCGGTCGATCTCGGCTCCAAGCCAGCCGAGAACAGCCCAACCAGGCTGTCCAGACGGTCGGCAATCGCCAGCAGGGTCCCCGCCGCGCTCGACGGCAGCGCATCATCCGCACCGCGCGGCAGCCAGTGCTGGAAGATTGCGTCGGCGACCGCCGGCGCAAAGCCGCTGCGCAGCGCATATTCCCGCCCCATAATGCCCTGAAGCGACGTCATCTCGACAACCATCTGCGTGGCAAGGTCCGCTTTAAGGACGCCAGCTGCCGTCTTTGCCGTAGCAACATCACCCTGTGCCGCTTTCAGCAGCTGTCCCAGCGGCTCGACGAGGCTGACGACGCGGTTGTTCTTGTCCAGCATCGAGCCGAGCTTTTCCTGGAACATGAGCGTATCCAGCCGGGGCAGGAACTCGGACAGACGCTTCCTGGTGTCCTGCGAGAAGAAGTAATTGGCATCGGCGAAGCGCGCGCGCAGCACCTGTTCGTTGCCATGCGTGACCAGATCGAGATGCTGTTCGTCGCCATTGCGCACGGCGATGAAATAGGGCATCAGCTGCCCCTGCGGATCTTCGACAGCGAAATATCGCTGCTTCTTGCGCATCACCGTCACCAGCACCTCGCGCGGCAGGTTCAGGAATTTCTCCTCAAAACGACCAAGCAGCGCTACGGGCGACTCCACGAGATTGACGATTTCCTCCAGGAGCGCAGCATCTTCAGGCACACGCCCGCCCACCGTCGCCGCCAGATGGTTCACCTGTTCTTGAATCACCTCGCGGCGGGCGTCGATGTCGAGCAGGATTCGTTCACCCATCAGCGCCTGCGCGTACTCCTGAACGTGGGCAATCGGGTGAATCGGAGAACCGTACGGACGAAGTCCCAGCGTGAAAGAGCCGCTTTCCACACCGGCATAGCTGAATTTCAGCGCCGCCCGGTCGTGCATGGCGAACAGCCAGCGAATGGGGCGGGAAAAAGCGATGCCTGTCGCGTTCCAGCGCATCGACTTGCCGAACTTGATACCGGCGATCAGCCCTGGCAGCGCCTCCGCCAGCACCTCTCCGGCAGGGCGTCCCGTCTCGCGCACCAGCGCCGTCACGTAACGCCCGCCGTCCATGTCCTGAACCCTCAAATCGCTGACGCTGACGCCCTTGCTCCGGGCAAAGCCCTCAGCCGCCTTGGTTGGCACGCCCGCCGCGTCGAACGCCCGGTCGGCGGCAGGTCCGCGCATGACCTGTTCAAGATCGCGCTGGCGCGCCGCCAGGTCCGCGACCGAGGCGACCAGGCGTCGCGGCGTTCCGTACACGGCAACCGCGCCGTGATCGAGACGCAGGGTCTCCAGCAGCGCCGGGACGGCAGTTTTCAGCTGGTCAACCGCCGTCATGACGTCATCTGGCGGCAGTTCTTCGACGCCGATCTCGAAGATGAAATCGGCGCTCTGCGCGGCGAGCGCTGCCGAACCCGGCGTCACCTGCACCTGGGGAGTCCCCCAGCGCGTGTTGATCTGCCGGTCCTGGATCGGGTATTCCATCGTCTGGCGCTGCTCGGCATACGCCTTTGCCACCCGCCGAGTCATGTCGCGCATTCGCCGGAAATAGCCGGCGCGCTCGGTAACGCCGATCGCGCCGCGCGTGTCCAGCACATTGAAGAGATGGCTGCATTTCAGCACGTAGTCATAGGAAGGAATGACCAGCCCGGCTTCCAACGCCCGCTTGCTCTCACTCTCGTACACGTCAAAGGTGCGGCGAAGCCCTTCGACATCGGCGACTTCGAAGTAGTAGGTGCAGTGTTCGATCTCGCTGCGCAGCAGGATGTCGCCGTAAAGCAGGTCATCAACCCAGTTGATCTGCCAGACAGCATCCTTACCCTGCAGGGGCAGCGCGATGCGTTCCAGACCATACGTGATTTCGACGGACACCGGCTCCAGTTCCAGACCACCCGCCTGCTGGAAGTAGGTGAACTGGGTGATCTCCTGACCGTCCAGCCAGACTTCCCAGCCCAGCCCCCAGGCGCCAAGCGCCGGGCTTTCCCAGTTGTCTTCGACGAAGCGGATATCGTGCTCACGCGGGTCAATACCGATCGCTTCCAGGGACTGGAGGTAGAGTTCCTGGGGATTGCCGGGGTCCGGCTTGAGGATGACCTGATACTGATAGTAGTACTGCATGCGGTTGGGATTCTCGCCGTAGCGTCCGTCGTCCGGGCGCACACTCGGCTCGACGTAGGCGACCCGCCAGGGTTCAGGACCCAGGACGCGCAGCAGTGTCGCCGGGTTGCCTGTTCCCGCACCGACCTGAACATTGTAAGGCTGCCACAGCACGCAGCCCTGTGCCGCCCAGAACTCGTTCAGTTTCATGATGATCTGCTGGAAATCGAGTGGTTTGGTCATTCCGATGCCCTGCACGTTCTCCGAATATCATGCCCGGCGGGGCATGAGCTGCGCTGCGCTACAAAACGCCATCATTATACACGGTCGATCTGGCGGATTGAGCGCAACTCCCGATGCTCAACAGGGTTATGATTGTCGATGATGAACCTGCGTAAGCGACTCCTACCTTCCCATAAGGGACTCAAACGCCTCTCGGACTCCGAGCTGGTGGTCCTGGCGCGCGGCGGCGACAAAGAAGCGTTCGGCGTCCTGTACGAACGCTATCTGAACAAGATTTACAACTACGTCTACTACCGCACCGGCAACCATCACGACGCCGAAGATGTGACGGCGCGCGTCTTCTTTCGCGCCATGTCGCATATCGAGCAGTACACCGAACGAGGCGTCCCCTTCCAGGCGTGGCTGTACCGTATCGCCCATAACCTGGTCGCCAACTGGCACCGCGACCGAGGGCGTCGCAAGGTCATCCCACTGGATGAATACATCGCAGCGAGCCTGCGCACCGATGCCCCGGACAAGAAAGCCGAAGAAGACGAAGAGCTGGATGCCCTGCGCGCCGCCATGCGCGCCCTGCCCGAAGAACGCCAGCAGCTCCTGGTCCTCAAGTTCGTTGAACGTTTGTCGAACGCCGAAATCGGCGAAATCATGGATCGTACGGAGGGAGCCGTCAAATCGCTCTACCATCGCACACTCCTCGCACTGCGCGAAGCGATGGAACCAAACATGCGTGATGAACTCCCTGCGTCAAGCGAGATCAAGGAAAGCTAGAACGTCTATGACCCCTGGTTCTAAGTCCGAGAGTCACCTGCACGATTTGCTGAGCGCTGTCACCGACGCCATCGTGTCGGATGATCGCGATCTCGACCGTATCGTATCGCGCTATGCCTTGTCGCGGGGTGAAATCGAAGGATTCCTCAAGCTCATTCAGGGCTTGCACGTCACCTTAGTTGGGGTTCAGCCTTCTCGACGGTTCGCCCAGCGGCTGAAGATCGACCTGCTCGGCGCGCACCAGGGCGGCGTGATTCAGCGCGTCCGATACCTTCCTCCGCGCGTGCAGATCGCCGCCGGCGTCGCCCTCCTTGCCGGTTTCATGCTGCTATCACGTCGCCGCCTTCGCCTGGCGGATGGCAATGAAATCAGCGTAGCGTCGTGACCTTCATCGCCCCGTTGGCAGATTCGCAGCAGCGGCGTCAGCCCGCCGTGACGCCGGACGGTGGACGGTGCTTGCGCTGGCTTTGAAGTTTCTGGTATAGTGATCATCACGTGAACTGAGCAGGTGTCCACAATACAACTGGCTGCACAACTCTGTCGCAGTGGTTAATACGCTGTTGACAGTTTGTGCTTCTTTTTGTTATAATGGGCGATTGCATTACGGACCTTTAGCTACCTCATAACCATGGATGCGCCTCATCCAGTCACCATTCTTGTCCTCCCGTTACGGTGCATGTGAATAACGACCACGTGCAGCCGATTTTGTTTTTGTACGGTTAGCGTGAGGAGCGTATCGCTTTGGCGCGGTTGACCCAGGTGAAGAACTATGCCCGCACCCCTGATGTGCAGGCGCTGCCCTCGCTTATTGAGGTGCAGTTGAAATCGTTCCAGTGGTTTCTGGAAGAAGGTCTCGCTGAGCTGTTCGATGAGATCAGTCCCATCGAAAGCTACAACGGGAGCCTGAAGCTGTATTTCCCAGGAAATGGTCCCGAAGCGCAGGAATTCGGTCTGCGCTACTGGTTCGAAGAGCCAAAATACAGCGAAGAGGTCTGCCTCGAACGCGATATGTCCTATGCCGCCCCGCTGTACATCCGCGTGGCTCTGGTCAATCGCGAAGCAGGCGATGAAGTCGTCACCTCGGATATTTTCCTGGGCGACTTCCCGTTGATGACCGAAAAAGGCACCTTCATCATCAACGGCACGGAGCGCGTCGTCGTCAGCCAGCTGATTCGCTCGCCCGGCGTGTATTTTGATGCCGACGAAGACCGCACCACCGGTCGGCTGCAATCGAACGCCAAGCTGATCCCAGATCGCGGCGCGTGGATGGAATTTGAGACGCGCAAGAGCGACTATCTGACCATCAAGTTCAACCGCAAGCGCACCATTCCGGTGACGGTCCTGCTGCGCGCGATGGCGGCGATCTCGGACGGCATGCCGGAAAGCGCCGCGCCAATCAAGACTGGCAGCACCGAGGAACTTCTGGCGCTGTACGCGGAGATCGATACCAACCCAGATCGCCCCTATATCGCCAATACCATCAAGATGGAACCGCAGTGGGACGACAAGAAATCGGTTGCCGAGCAGGCGCTGATAGAGTTCTATCGCAAGATGCGCCCTGGCGACCCGCCCACGCTGGACAACGCACGAGAATACCTCACCAGCCAGCTCTTCGATCAGCGCCGCTACGATCTCGAACGAGTCGGGCGTTACAAGCTCAACCAGCGACTGGGGTTGGACGGACTGATCGCCCGGTCGATGCGCACTATCACGCGCGCCGATGTGGTGCGCCTGATCGAACGCATGATCCTCATCAACAACGGCAAGATCGGCAAGGACGACATCGACCATCTGGGCAACCGCCGCGTTAAGACGGTCGGCGAACTGCTCCAGAACAAGCTGCGTGTCGGTCTGCGCAGGACGGAGCGTGTCGTCAAGGAACGCATGTCGATCCGCGAATCGGACAACGTGACGCCGATCACACTGGTGAACATCCGCCCCATCGTCGCCGCGATGCGCGAATTCTTCGGTTCGTCGCAGCTGTCCCAGTTCATGGAGCAGACGAACCCGCTGGCGGAACTGACTCACAAGCGCACGCTTTCCGCCCTGGGTCCGGGTGGTCTGCGCCGTGACCGCGCCGGTTTCGATGTGCGCGATGTTCACCACAGCCACTACGGGCGCATCTGCCCTATTGAGACGCCGGAAGGTCCGAACATCGGTCTGATCGGTCGTCTGGCGAGCTATGCCCGCGTGAACGAGTATGGGTTCATCGAAACCCCGTACTACAAAGTCATCAAATTCCTGTCGCCCACCGATCCCGAATTGATCGGGCGCATGGTGCGCGAGGATGTCGAAAATGCCGATGGCAAGACCCTCGTCAGCGAAGGGGCAGTGGTCGACGAAAAAGCTGCCAAGAAGCTGCGCGACGGCGGGATCGAACAGGTTCCCGTGCAGCCCTTCGTCAGCAGCGACATCATCTACATGTCCGCCGATTCCGAAGACAACTACGTCATCGCTCAGGCGAACGCGCAGATCGGTCTGCGCCGCGAGTTCGTCAATGAGCGCGTTTCGGCGCGTCACAATCAAAAATTCCTCGCCGCACCGGTTCAGCGGCTCGATTACATCGACATCGCCCCACGCCAGATCGTCGGCATCAGCGCCGCGCTCATCCCCTTCCTGGAGCATGACGACGCAAACCGCGCGCTGATGGGTTCGAACATGCAGCGCCAGGCGGTCCCCCTGCTTCAGCCCGATGTGCCGATCGTTTCGACCGGCATGGAGAGCCAGGCGGCGAAGGACAGCGGTCAGGTCCTTCTCTCCGATGTTGATGGCGAGGTGGTCAGCGTCCAGAGCGATCGCATCGTCGTGCGCGCGCCGAATGGCGACGAGCGCGTCTTCCGTCTGCGCAAGTACAACCGCTCGAACCAGTCCACCTGCGTCGATCAGCGTCCTGTCGTCCAGAAGGGGCAGATGGTGCGCAAGAGCGATGTGCTGGCGGACAGTTCTTCGACGCGCAACGGCAGCATCGCCCTGGGTCATGACGTTCTGGCGACCTTCCTGTGCTGGGACGGCGGTAACTACGAAGATGCGCTGCTCATCAGCGAGGACCTGCTGCGGCGTGACAAATTCACCTCCATCCACATCGAGAAGCATGAGGTGGAAGCCCGCGACACCAAGCTCGGTCCTGAAGAGATCACCTACGACATTCCCAACGTCGGCGAAGACGCCCTGAAGGACCTGGACGAATTCGGTATCGTGCGCATCGGCGCGGAAGTCGGACCGAATGACATCCTGGTCGGCAAGATCACCCCGAAGGGCGAAAAAGAACTCAGCCCTGAAGAGAAGCTACTGCGTGCCATCTTCGGTGAAAAAGCGCGCGAAGTGAAAGACTCGTCCCTGCGCCTGCCGCACGGCGAAAAAGGCAAGGTTGTCGACGTCAAGACCTTCACCCGCGACGAACACCCTGATCTGCCGGCGGGCGTAGAAAAAATGGTGCGCGTCAGCGTCGCCCAGAAGCGTAAGCTGACGGTCGGCGACAAGATGGCGGGACGTCACGGCAACAAGGGCGTTATCTCACGCATCGTCGCCATCGAAGACATGCCTTTCCTCAGCGATGGTCGCCCCGTCGAGATCATCCTCAATCCGACCGGCGTACCTGGTCGTATGAACCTGGGTCAGGTCATGGAAGTCCACCTGGGCTGGGCATCCGAACGGTTGGGTTTCCGTGCCGTTACGCCGGTGTTCGACGGCGCGAAGGAATGGGAAATTCAATCCGAACTGGGGCGCGCCTGGATGATTGACCGCTCCTGGACGGAGATCAGCGATCGCGCCTGGGAGTGGATGAAAGAGATCGATCGCGACCTGGAGCAGTACGACGACGACAACGAAGTCCGCCGCGAGTACATCAACGCCTGGTTGGGCGACAAAGAGGGGTACGATCTGGAGGAAATCCTTCAGACGGAAGACCCGGTCCCGGCGCGGCGCGCAGTGCTGCGCGGCTGGCTGAGCGACAAGGGCTATAACCCCGACGACATCATCATGTTCGACACGACCGGGCTTTCCGTCGAAGAACGCGCGCGCCGTGACCGCAATGCCTATGATGTCTCTCTGCGGCTGTGGATCGAGTGGGCAGCGCCGGACACAGTCATCCCGGAAGACGCCAGCGGGCGCGAGCTGCTGAGCATCGCCGATCGCGTGATGTTCGAAACCGGTCATTCGGTGCCGGTCTACGGGAAGCATGTCCTCTACGACGGGCGCACCGGCGACCGCTTCGATCAACCGGTGACGGTGGGCATCATTCACATGCTCAAGCTGGCGCACCTGGTCGAAGACAAAGTCCATGCGCGTTCCACCGGTCCTTACAGCCTCGTCACTCAGCAGCCTTTGGGCGGCAAGGCGCAGTTCGGCGGTCAGCGCTTCGGCGAAATGGAAGTCTGGGCGTTGGAGGCGTACGGCGCAGCCTATACCCTCCAGGAAATGCTCACAGTCAAGTCCGACGATGTGCAGGGGCGAGTCAAGACCTACGAGGCGATCATCAAGGGTGAGCCGATTGAAGAACCCGGCATCCCGACCTCGTTCCGCGTGCTTGTCAAGGAACTTCAGAGCCTCGGTCTGGCGGTGGAAGCCATCACCGATGTGGGCGAGGTGATCCGTTTCGGCAAGGAAGACGAGAAGCAGCGTCAGCCTAAAGTCCCGACGGGTCTGCTCGGTCTTGGCACAGGCGAAGACTAGAGGCTGTTATGAACTTCTGCGGCAGGAGTTCCCCTCACCCCAAGGCGAGCCTTGCTCGCACCCCCTCTGCCACGCGCGCGGGGCGAGGGGACCTGACTCCCCCTTCTCCCCGTTTTGTGGGAGAAGGGGGCTGGGAGGTTGAGGGGAGAAAAGTTCATAACAGGCT
>JAEURA010000307.1 GCA_016789005.1 Anaerolineae bacterium | reverse complement strand
CGCTCGTCCCCAACAATGTCAGCCCGTTGAGTTGAAAGGTAGTCCGCCGTGGCAGCCCAAGATGTGACCGCATATTCCTCCAGCGCCGCGCCGCCCCGCGCCGGGGCGCTCACCATGATGCAGCGCCAGCGCCGCTGGGGGATCGTCTTCCTCTCGCCCTGGATCTTCGGCTTCCTGGTCTTCACCCTCTTTCCGATGCTCGCCTCGCTCTACTTCAGCTTCACGAACTTCAAGATCGGCGAACCCATCGAATTCATCGGGCTGACCAACTGGGGGCGGCTGTTCACCGAGCAAAACACCAGCCAGGCGCTCCTGGTGACCTTCCGCTTCGCCCTGATCTCCACGCCCATCGCCATCGGGCTGCCGCTGCTCATGGCGTCGCTGCTCAATTCCAAGATGCTGATCGCCAAGCCGCTGCTGCGCGTGCTCTTCTACATGCCCTACATGGTCCCGGCGGTCTCCAGCATCTTCATCTGGCAGAGCTTTTTGAACGGGCAGACCGGCTGGCTGAACCGCCTGCTGCGCCTGATCGGCATCGCCGAGCCGCCCAACTGGCTGTTCGACCCCAGCACCCTCACCTGGGGGCTGGTGCTGCTCGGCTTGTGGGGCGTCGGCAACGCCATGCTGACCATGCTGGCGTCGATGCAGGGCGTGCCCACCGAATTGTACGAAGCCGCCGACGTGGACGGGGCGAACACCTTCACCAAGTGGTATCGCATCACCCTGCCGCTGATCTCGCCGGTCATCCTCTACAACCTGGTGCTGGCGGTGATCGGCTTGATGAACTACTTCCTGCCGGCGTACGTGCTGAGCAACACCACCCGTTCCAACCCGGAGACCAACTTCTTCAACCTCAACCTCTACCGCACCGCCTTCCAGTTCAACGAGATGGGCTTCGCTTCGGCGCAGGCGTGGTTCATCTTCCTGATCGCGCTGCTGCTGACGGTGGTCATCTTCGGCACGTCGAATCGCTGGGTCTACTATTCCGGGGGAGAGAGATAAATCATGGCAGCCACTTCCGCGACATCGTCCGTTTCCCCGGCGGTCAACACCTCGCCCTTTTACGGCATGCAGCTGCGCAAGTTCACGGCGCGCGCCCTGGTCACGCTCTTCGCCTGCATGATGCTGGGCGTGTACCTGCTGCCTTTCGCCAACATGGCGATGGTGGCGCTTTCCACGCCGGAGCAGCTTTCCCAGGCGGCGAACGAGTCGGTCATCCCCAGCCGACCGATCACCTTCACCTATGAAGGGCAGGAATACGACGTTTACGAAGTGCCCCTGGAAGACGGCACGACGGCGCGCTACGCGCTGATCGATCCGGGCCGGCGCGCCAGCGACATGATCGACATCAATAACCCGGACGCCGGCGTCTTCGAATGGGAGGGCAACTGGCGTATCCTGACCCCGGTGCGCGAAGTCTCCTTCGCCACAGAGAATTTCGGCATCGCCTACGAAGCCATCGATTTCCCCCGGCTGTTCGGCAACACCCTGTTCATCGCCGTCGCCGGCATGATCGGCACGCTGCTGTCGTGCATCTGCGTGGCTTACGCCTTCGCCCGCTTCCCCATCCCCGGCAAGAATATCCTGTTCATCATCCTGATCGGCACGATCATCCTGCCCTCGCAGGTGACGCTGATCCCGACCTACGCCTTCTTCGCCGCCATCGGCTGGACCAATTCCTGGCTGCCGCTGATCGTCCCGCACTTCTTCGCCAACGCCTACAACGTCTTCCTGCTGCGCCAGTATTTCATGACGCTGCCGCGCGAACTGGACGAAGCGGCGATGATCGACGGGGCGGGTCCCTTCAAAATCCTGCTGCGCGTGATCATCCCGCAGTCCTGGCCCGCCATCATCGCCGTCGCCGTCTTCCACTTCGTGTGGGCGTGGAACGACTACTTCGGACCGCTGATTTACCTGATCGGCAAGCCGGAGCTTCAGCCGGTGTCGGTCGGCGTGCAGGTCTTCAACTTCCAGTATGGACCGCGCCCCGAGCTGGTGCAGGCGACCTCGATGATGGCGCTGATCCTGCCGCTGATCATCTTCTTCCTGGCGCAGCGCGTCTTCATGCGCGGCGTGGTCGTCACCGGCGTGGAGAAATGATCTTCTCTGCCTCATCCCTCCGTAGGGGCGACCCGTCGGGTCGCCCGTTGGGTCGCCTGGCGCGCTTCCTGCGGTTCGGGCGGGGCATCGTCGGGCGAGCCGCTATCGGGCGAGCCGCTATCGGGCGAGCCGCTATCGGGCGAGCCATCGGCTCGCCCCTACTGCTCTTGGGGCTGATGGTCTTTGGCGCCGCCGCTCAGGAGCCGGCGCTGCGCGTCGATGCCGGGCAGCCGCTCGGCGCGATCAGCCCCTACGTCCTGGGTGCGAATTACGGACCCTGGGCGCTGGTCTCGGTGGACATGACCCCCGCCGCAGCCGAGTCCGGCGTGACGCATCTGCGCTTCCCCGCCGGCAGACATGGCGACACGCACGGGTTCACGCGCCAACAGCTTGACCTGTTCATGCTGCAAGCGCGCGCCTGGGGCGCTGTGCCCAGCGTGAGCGTTCGCCTGGAAGGCGGCACGCCGGAAGAAGCCGCCGAGATGGTGCGCTACGCCAACCTCGAAAAAGGCTACGACATCCGCCATTGGAGCATCGGCAACGAGCCGGACCTGTACGTCGATTACACCATCGAGCGGCTCAACGCCGAGTGGCGTGCCACTGCCGAAGCCATGCTGGCGGTCGATCCCGACATCGTCCTGATCGGACCGGAAGTCAGCCAGTTCCCTTACACGCCGGAGGGAAACACGTACACCAATCTGCGCCGCGAGTGGGTGCGCGCCTTTTTAGAGGCGAACGGCGATCTGGTCGATATTGTCGCGGTTCACCGCTATCCCTTCCCCCTGTCGATGAGTTCTCCGCCGACGACCGTCGAAGACCTGCGCCAGAACGCGCCCCAGTGGGATGTCGTGATCGACAATCTGCGGACCGTGATCCGCGAGACGGTCGGGCATGACATGCCGATGGCGCTGACCGAGATCAGCTCTAACTGGAGCCACGTCATCGGCGGAGAAGCGTCACCCGACTCGTTCTATCATGCCATCTGGTGGGCGGACGTGCTGGGGCGGATGATTCGGCAGCGAGTCGAAGTGGTGGACTATTTCATGTTCGCCACGCTCGGGTCCGATGGCTCGTTCGGGCTGATCAGCCGCTACGAAGTGCGCCCGACCTACTACGTCTATCCGCTGTATCGGCGGCTGGGAAGCGAACTGATCGCCTCCGAGTCGCCCGACCCGGACGTGACGATCACGGCGGCGCTGCGCGACGACGGCGCGCTGACCCTGATCGTCGTCAACCGCGCGCCGGACGCCAGAGCCTATCCGCTGGCGCTGTCGGGCTTCACCCCGGCGGGCGATGCCGAAGTCTGGCGGCTGGACGCCGAACACAACGCCGAGCCGGTCGAGCCGCTGGTGCTTGCCGACGGGGCAGTCCTGGAACTGCCGGCGCAGTCGGTGACGCTGTACGTGCTGCCGCAATAAGCGTCATCTGATGCCGCCTCTAAGCCAGTAATCAAAGAACAGCCACGAACACCTCACCCCTCGGTCCCCTCTCCATTTTCATGGAGAGGGGAAGCTAAGCGAAGCGCAGCAGGGGTGAGGACATTGAATTGTTTCGGAACATGGCTTAGAGTGGAATCTCGAAAGAAATCCACGAGTGGGCGACCCGCCGGGTCGCCCCTACGAGTAACCGGCTGAAGGGGCGAGCCGCTGGCTCGACCGTTGGAAAGATGCGAGACCTGGCTTAGCGGAAGGGAAGATACTTTATCTTCCCTTCCCACTCCGATGGGTCATCGACTGAGATCAATAGGGTGAGATCATCAATGACCGCGCCAATATCTGCCGGGTCTGCGCTGGCGATAAGTACGCCAGGCACGGGAAGATTGTCTGCAAGCCGACGGTAGAAGGCGTCAGGCATGGTCCGGCGATCATGGGTTAGAAGGACTCTATGTTCGCGAGCAGTCCATGCCAGCACAACCGCATCTTCTGCTTGATAGATTTCTGTGTCTTGTATGCGGATGACGTCGAGCGATGCGAAACGCCGCTGAAGTCCGCGAAGAATATCGTTGTCGAGGTTCTCATCGGCGGCGATGCGTGTCATGTTCGACGTTTTGCTTCCAGCTTCGCCATCAAACGCTCGCGCAGCCCATCGACCGGATAATCCTGCTCCACCCGCTGCCGCACAGCCTCAGCCAGTGCCTCCTGATGACGCAGATAGGCATCCACTTCTTCGCGGTATTGCAGATAGTAGGCAGTGACCAGGTAGACATCGAGCAGAGTCAGCGTGGGATATTTCTCGACGATGGCTTCCGGCGTCGTACCGCGCCGAAAGGCATAGACGATGGAATCCAGCGTCACGCGGGTCTCTCCAATACGGATGACACCAGACTCGTCGGCTTGCAGCGGAACGGGCAGCGCTGGTGGTGGTGCGATCATAGCCGGCACTCCGATGAACAGCCTGCAAATACAAGCCAATCCATTATAATCGACCGCACCAACTGCCTCAATCGAAAGGGACCGCATGACCGCCTTGATGCAAGCCGTCAATGCCAATGACGCCGCCAGAGTGCGCGCGCTGATCGCCCAGGGCGTGAACATCAACGAATATGACTCCTCCGGCGACGCGCCCCTGGTCATGGCGGCGTACCAGGGACACGCCGAGATCGTCAAACTGCTGCTGGAAGCCGGGGCGGACGTGACCGTCGTCGATCCGGGCATGAAGGCGACGGCGCTCCATGCCGCCTCCTACGCCGGGCGCACCGACGTGGCGCGCCTGCTGGTCGCAGCCGGCATCGACATCGACAAACAGGGACCGTACAACGGCTACACCGCCCTGCACGACGCCATCTGGCAGAACAACATCGACACGGCGAAGGTGTTGATCGAAGGCGGGGCGAACCTGCATCTGAAGAACCACGACGGGCAGACGCCGCTGGATTTTGCCAGGGGGAAACACCGGAGCGAGATCGCCCGCATGATCGAGGCGAAGCTCAAGGGCTGATCACTCGTAGTAAGCGATGTCCTCAATGCGCTTGATCAGCCGGGCGGGGTTGCCGACCATGACCGCGCCAGGGGCGACATCCTTCGTCACCACCGCGCCCGCGCCGATCAACGCCCGCGCGCCGATGCGCACGCCTGGCAGCAGGACGGCAGCCGCGCCGATGATCGCCCCGGCTTCGATGTGCACGCCCTCCAGGCGGTCTTTTGCCCCCCGGCTGATCGGGTAGCGGGCATTGGTCACCATGACGCCGGGACCGAGCCAGCAGCCGTCTTCCAGCACCGAAAATTCCGGCACGAAGACGCGCGTATGCAGGCGCACCCGGCTGCCGATGCTGACGTGATGCTCGACCACGCTCTGCGTGCCGATGCTCACGTCGTCGCCGATCACATTCTCCTCGCGAATCATGACGCTGTGCCCGGTTTGCAGCCGCTCGCCGATGCGGTTGCCGGCGTAGATCACCGTGTGCGAGCGGATGACGCAGCCCGCGCCGAGGTAGAGCGGCAGTTCGCCCGGCGCTTTGGCGCGCGGTGGCTTGCCCAGGATGACAAATTCCTCGATCTGAGCGTCGGACGGCAGATAGACGTTGGGGTAGAAGCGCACAAAGTCGAATTCGGGCATAAGGAACATCCTGGTGAGCAGTAGGTCCCCTCTCCCACAGACGCGGGAGAGGGGACCAGGGGTGAGGGTTAGCGAATGGTCGGATCGCTGATCCAGACATCCTGCGAGAAGAGCGTCTCGCTCTCGATCAGCAGGTTGGTGGTGTAGCCGTAGATGAATTCATACACGTTCAAGCCGTTGAACTGCGAGATCACCTGCTTCTGCGTGTTGGTGGTGTTGTCGAAGACCTGGATCACCGGCTCGCAGGTGATTTCCGGGCGCGCCGCTTCGGGGCACAGTTCCAGCGTCACCTGCGCCGTCCGCGCCTGCAGGTTGTCGAAGACGTAGGTCACCCGCACGCTGTTCCAGGAGACCTGCCGCTTGGTCCCCGCTAACACGCCCTGGTTGGGGGCGCTGACCGGGGTAGTCTGCACCAGGATCGACAGCAGTGGCCCGCTCCCGGTCGGGGTCGGCGTGGGTCCGGGACCATTGCACCAGTAGGCGTCGCAGAACGCCAGCGGATCCGCGTCGTTCAGCGTGGGCAGCCCCCGGAAGGTGGTCTCTGGCAGGGTGGTGAAGCGCCGGTCCACATAGACCGCGAAGTTGTCGCCCTGCACGAACATCATGGTCGATTCGTTGTAGTTGCGGTAGAGCGCGCGGAAGCGGATGCCCGCCGGCATCACGCCCATGTAGTCGATCGCCCCCACGTCCAGATAGCTGAAGGCGTAGCGTGACTCGGCGGTGTACAGGATTTCTTCGGCGACGACATCCAGCACTGGCGGGTTTTCCACCAGGCTGTTGACGGCGGTGCTCACGTCGGCGCAGAAGTTGGGCGATGCCGGGTCGAATTCGGCGATGGAGAAGTCCAGGGAGTCCTGGACGATGAACGCCAGGCTGCGCACCAGCGGTTCGCAGCGCTCGATGGCGTTCGCGCCCTGCCAGCCGGTCGGTCGGGTTTCGATGCCCAGCAGCACATCCGCCAGCAGCTCCAGGTCGAAGCGCAGATTGAGATAGGTGGATGCCGGGCTGCCGGCATTCAAGCCGATGTAGCCGCCTGGGCGCGTTCCGATGCCGATCAGATCATCCGCCAGCAGCTCGATGTCGAGGCGCAGGTTGCCGGTGAAATTGGGCGTGTTGGAGTCCCGTTCGCCGTTCCAGCCGTCGGGGCGCGTTTGCAGACCGAGCCGCTCATCTGCCAGCCGCTCCAGGTCGCCGCGCGCCGCGCCCAGCAGGTCGAACGGGTTCGGCAGATTGCCGTTGGCGTCCGCCGTGCCGAAGACGATGTTGATCAGCTCGTCTTCGATCTCCGACTGGATGCTGAAGCAGAAGTTGAGCGCCGAATCGGGGGTAACCGGGCGGATGTTGTAGAAGCGATCCAGCACCGTCAGCGTGTTTTGCAGGATGCGCGAGCAGCGCAGGACCGGGACCGCGCCGCGCCATTCGGCGGGACGCTGATCGATGCCGAACTCTTCGTCCGCCGCCAGTTCCAGATCGTGACGCACGTTGCGGGCGATGATCTCGTTGACCGGCACGGTCACGCCGATCCACGCCGCCGGACGGCTTTCCGGTCCGAAGATGGCATTGGCGAGCTGTTCGTTGTCGTACCACAGATCGGTCACGACCGTCTCAGAGACGAGGTTGATATTGCCCGCCCAGGAGGGAGGGCGAATCCCTTCGCCGAGGACCTGATCTGCCAGCAGCTCCAGGTCTGCGCGGGCGTCGAATACCAGCGCCTCGAAGGGATTCGACTGCGCGGTGAGCGCTGACGGCAGGGTCAGTCCGAGCGCAGCGCACAGGAGAACTGCCATCAGCTTCAAGATGTGCCGTCGCATGGGCGCGTCCGTTTCCTAATGAGTCCGATCTTTTATCGCTTCCATTATAGCCCGCGCCGTCGATCTGACCAGTGACCCGTCGGTCCCGCTCAACGGAGGCGATCGTGCATCCCAGAATCGTAAAGGGGCGCGCCATCCGCCGCCGATCAGGCTGTGAAAAAGTTGTGAATTTTGTCTGGGGTTGTACTATTTAAACAAAAAACCTGTTAATTTTGAGATCGGCGTTTGGTCGTACCCTTTGACCTGCACAGGAGTGAGGCTGTTCTATGAGCGTTGCTTTGGCACCTGATTCTGCGGCGCAGCTTGCCGCCGCCAATGCCCGTATCGCCGAATTGGAAACCCGCCTCCTGGGGGTTGAAGAAGAACAGGCGATGCGCGAGCGAGTCCTGGAGGAGGCGCTGCGACAGGCTGCCAACATCATCGATCTCAGCAGCGCGCTTTCGGTGGTTTCCAGTAATGCTGAAATGCTGCGCGCGGTCACCCAGTTCTCCTTCGCCAGCGGTTATGCCCATGCCGCCCTGCTCTACTTCGATCTGGATGCCGAAGGACAGCCCAGCGGTCTGGAGATCATCGAGACTCGTACTGCGCCGGGCGCGACCGGCAGCGCGCCGAAGGTGGGGACGCGCTTCCAGCTCGCCGAATTCCCCATCACCGATTTGATCGTCAATGCACCGCAGTCGGTGCTGCTGATCGGCGAGGTGGACAGGGACCCCCAGCTGGATGACGGCGCGCGCGCCATCCTGCGCCATCTGGGCATCGCCAGCGCCATCGTCATCCCGCTTTACGCCGGCGGGCGCTTCATCGGGCTGGTCTTTGTCGCTTTCGAACAGCCGCACTCCTGGACGGATGAAGAAATCGCGCTCCTTCAGACCGTGCCGAACCTGGTCATCCCGGTGGCGGATAACGTCCGCCTGGTCGCCAGTCTGGAAGACAACGTGAACGAACTCAACGCCGCGCTCGTCTTCAAGGACCAGTTTCTCGCCATCATGAGCCACGAGCTGCGCACACCGCTGAACGCCATCCTGGGCTATTCCAGCATCGCGGCGACGACCGCTTCGACGGCGGAAGACACCTTCCTGACCCCCGACAAGCTGCGGCACATGATGAACCGCATCGTCGCCAACAGCGACCGCCTGCTCAAACTGATCAACAGCATCCTCGACCTGTCGCGCATCAACGCCGGGCGTTTGGAGATCGTCAACGCGCCTTACGAACTGCACCAGATAGCGCACGCCTGGCGCGACGACTTCGCCAGGCGGGTCAGAGAGAAGAACCTGGAGTTCAAGTTCAGCCTGGATTCGACGCTGCCCAAGCACGTGATCGGCGACGTGGAGCGGCTGACGCAGATCGTCAACAACCTGCTGGAAAACGCCGTCAAGTTCACCGAAGCGGGCGAGATCGAGATGAAAATCGGACGAACCGGCGACCGCATGACCATTCAGGTGCGGGATACCGGCATCGGCATCTCGCCGACCTGGCATCATCTGATCTTCGAGGAATTCCGCCGGGTCGAAATGGACTCGGTGCGCAGAACGAGCGGCGCCGGGCTGGGGCTGTCCATCGTTCAGCGCTTGTGCAAGCTGATGGGCGGGACGGTCAGCGTCGAAAGCGAGCTTGGCAAGGGCAGCACCTTCACGATCACCCTGCCCATCGTGGAAGTCGCATCCGAACCGGAACCCGTGCCGCCGGCGGAACCCGCCCCCTGACTGCCGCATCCAGGAAGAGACGTAAACCAACATGCAGACCATCACCGATCCAAAACGTCCGCTCAGCAACTGGGTAGTCATGGTCGTCGATGACGAGCCAGACAGCCGCGACGTCGCCCAGATGATGCTGGAACTTGCCGGGGCTGCTGTCCACACTGCCGAAGATGGCAAGCAGGCGCTCGATTTGATCAAGGGGCAGCACATCCGCCCGGACTTCATCCTCAGCGATCTTTCCATGCCGGTGATGGATGGCTGGCAGCTGATGTATCACCTGACCGACAACCGCGCCACCAGCGAGATCCCGGTGATCGCGCTGACGGCGCACGCCATGCGCGGTGACCGTGACCGCGCGCTGGCGGCGGGCTTTCGCAATCACATCACCAAGCCGCTCAACGCCTCCAAGTTCATGGAAGAGCTGCTGCGTATCCTGGTCGATATTCCTGAATTTGAACGCGCCTTTGTCAGCGCCAAGGCTCCCAGCACCTGAATAACGTCTCGCCGGAAGCTGACAATCGCGCGACTCGCCGGGGCGCCGCGCAAGGCATTGAATGTAGGGTTGAGCCGACGGCTCGACCACCGCTCGGAAGATACGAGAGAGTGCTTAGCTTGAAAACGAAGGGATCAGGTCGTGTCAAATCTGCATCTGCTCATCGTCGATGACGAGCCGGACAGCGCCGAAGTCGTCGAGATGATGCTCGCTCCGGCGCGTATCGCCACAACAGTGGTCGGCGACGCTTACCAGGCTATCGAGAAGCTGCAAGAGGACCCGGAGGGCTATTCTGCGGTCATCATCGACCTGGCGCTGCCGGGCATGGACGGCTTCGGGCTGCTGAACGAGCTGCGCGCCGCTGCCGAAACTTCGGAAAAGCCGCTGATCGCCATCACCGCCTATCACACGCCGGAACTCAAAGCGCGGGCGCTCAAAGCCGGCTTCAACGCCTATTTCCCCAAGCCGCTGGATACGACAGTCTTCCTGGGCACGCTTTCGCGCATGTTCGGCTAAAGACGGGACGGCGGTGGTGGGGGAAGCGGTCGAGCCTCCGGCTCGCCCCTACTGGTATGCGGTGCAGGAAGCCCCGGTTGTTTACGCCGGCTGCGCCGCCGGTTCCACGCGCAGGGCAAAGGTGATGAATGCCTGTGGGCTGCCCGGCGGGAACTGGATCGTCAGCGGGCGGTCGCTGGCGCCGTAGATGAACGGGAAAGTCATCGAGTCGCCGCAGCGCAGCGATGGACTGCCGACGATTCCCCAGCGCAGCGCTGCGCCGCCGGTCCCGGCGCATTCCAGACTCAGCGTGAATTCACGAAAATTGTTCGGCGGGGCGGTGTAGAGGTTGATCACCCGCACCCACACCAGGTCTTCCGGGTCGCCGCCCGGCGCGCTGATCGATTCGCGGAAGGTCCCCGCGCCGTCACGATCGATGGCGATGACGTGCGCCGGCGGGTCGGTGGGCGCATCGGGCACGAGCGGGTTGCGGATGGCGGGCAGCGCCTGGCAGTCGCCCGCCAGCAGCCCGGCGCTTTCGGCGATCCATCCGCGCCGCTCGGCGAACCCGACCGCGAACCAGACCGGCTGCGTGGTCGTTCGCCCAAGCGCCTGCACGCCCGCCCCGGCGGAGAGCATCCCCAGCGGAGCGAACCCCTCGTCCGGCGCGCTGCGCACCAGCAGGTCGGCGCTGGCGGGGTTCGTCACCCGGCATTTGAGTGCCTGGATCGGCGTATCGATGAGCGTGGGTTGGGCGGTGGGCAGAATGGCGATGGGCGCGGCGGTGGGGATGGACGTGGCGGCGGCGGGCAGGGGCAGCGCGTCCATCATGGCGAACAGGGCGACCGCTGCGCCGAAGCCCAGCAGCGCCGCCAGGGGCAGGGCGATCAGCGCCAGATTGAAAGAAGAGGTAGAAGGGGCAGCGCGTGCGGTTTGCATCCTGTCGAACTCCCCGAAGCGTTTGTTCTATCCATGCCCCTTGTGCCGGTCAGTAGGTGGGCATGGCGTTGACAATCGCTTGACAATTTCAGCTTACCCCCGTCTGCTGAAATGTTCATGGACGCCACCCGCACGGTGAGGATACGCTCGCAAAACCGCGACCCTACGTCAGCCCTATGCGCATCCGCCGCAGGGAGCGCCGAAAGATGGGCAGGTGACAGAGTTCAACGGGAAGGCATGCGCCTGCCCTGGTTGGGTGATCTTACGACGCCTCGACGATGTTCGCCCCGGAAGAGGCGCGGCAGACGTAGATCGCCGGGTCGATGCCGGTCTGCACCTTGTACTCCGCCGCTACCGCCGCGCTGAAAGTCTCTGCCGCGCCGGCTTCGACCAGGGCGACCGCGCAGCCGCCGAAGCCGCCGCCGGTCATCCGCGCGCCATAGCAGCCGGGCAGCCCCTGGGCGATGACCGCCATCAGGTTGGTGTGATGGTTGGTCACTTCGTAGTCCTCGTGCAGGCTGCGGTGGCTGGCGTTCATCAGATCGCCCATGCGGACAGCGTCGCCGGCGTTCATCGCCTCGACCGCTTCCAGCGTGCGCTCATCTTCGCTGATGACGTGGCGCGCCCGGCGGTAGACCACATCGTCGATCTGATGTCGCACCGAGTCCAGCATGGGCAGGGTGGCGTCGCGCAGCGCCTTGACGCCCAGCGCCGCCACCGCCAGCTTGCATTCGCGCACCCGGTCGTTGTAGCCGGAGTTGCTCAGCTCGCGGCGGGTCATGGTATCCATGACGATCACCACCGTGCCCGCCGGGACGGTCACGCGCTGGGTCGAAAGGTCACGGCAGTCGATCAGCAGCGCCTCGCCGTCGACGCCCGACGCCGAGATCATCTGGTCCATGATGCCGCTGCTCACGCCCACCCATTCGTTTTCCGCCCGTTGGCAAATCTTCGCCATGACCGCCGGATCCCAGGGGATGTCGGAAAGCTCGGAAAAGGCGCGGGCGGACGCCAGCTCGAACGCCGCCGACGACGACAGGCTCGCGCCGACCGGCACATCGCTGGTGACGATGCCGTCCCAGCCGATCAGCTCATAGCCGTTTTCTTGCAGCGACCAGGCGACGCCCTTGATGTATTCCGCCCATTCGCCGTGCCGGTGCACCATTTCGGCGAGCAGGAATTCCGCCGATTCGTTGAATTCCAGCGAGTGGGCGAAGACGTAGCCATCCTGGCGCGGGCGCAGGGCGATCCACACGGCGCGGTCAATCGCCATCGGCAGGACGAACCCGTCGTTGTAGTCGGTGTGTTCGCCGATCAGGTTGACCCGACCCGGCGCGCGGGTGATCAGGGTCGGCGGTTCACCGAACTGAGCAGTAAAGGCATCGGTCACGCGCTGTTGCAGGCTCATGAAAGACAGTCCTCACTAGGGTCGAAGCGGATCTGCGCAGCGCCGTCACGAACGGGCGCGGTAATGGATGTCGGAGAGATCGCGCAGACGGGCTGCCGCCATTTCCGGCGTCAGGTCGCGCTGCGATTCGGCGAGCATCTCGTAGCCGACCATGAACTTGCGCACGGTGGCGGAACGCAGCAGCGGCGGGTAAAAATGCGCGTGCAGCTGCCAGTGATCGGCATTCTGGGCGATCAGATCGCCGGTCGGCGCGCCGTGCCAGCCCATCGAGTACGGAAAGGTGACCTCGAACAGGTTGTCGTAGCGGGTGGTCAGCCGCTTGAGGATGTCCGCCAGCGCATCACGCCCGGTGGCGTCCAGCTCGGTCAGCCGGCGCACGTGGCGGCGCGGCAGGAGCAGCGTCTCGTAGGGCCACACCGCCCAATAGGGCACGACGGCGATCCAGGCGTCGTTCTGCACGACGATGCGCTCGCCCCGTTCGGCTTCCAGTGCCGCGTAATCGACCAGCAGGGGCAACCCCGCGTCCTGGTAGTAGAGGCGCTGATTGTCGTCCTCGACGGCGGGTTCGTTGGGCACGAAATCGCCCGCCCAGATCTGCCCGTGCGGGTGCGGGTTGCTCGCCCCCATCGTCGCCCCGCGATTCTCGAAGACCTGCACCCAGCGATAGGTCGCGCCCAGGTCGCCGACCTGCTCCGCCCACATGTCCACCACCTTGCGCAGGTCGGCGGGCGACATTTCGGCGAGCGTCAGGTCATGGCGGGGCGAAAAACACAGCACCCGGCTCGTCCCCCGCGCGCTGGACGAGCGCAGCAGGGGGTGATCGCTCACGGCATCGGGCGTGTCTTCCAGCAGGGCGGCGAAGTCGTTGGTGAAGACGAAGGTGTCGCTGTAAGCGGGGTTGACCTCACCGTTGGCGCGGACGTTGCCGGGGCACAGGTAGCACTGCGGATCATACTGCGGGCGGTTTTCCGGCGGCAGCTTCTCGATCTGCCCCTGCCAGGGACGCTTGGTGCGGTGGGGCGAAACCAGCACCCACTCGCCGGTGAGCGGGTTGAGACGACGGTGAGGGTGATCGACCGGGTTGAACATGGCATTAAACCCATCTTGCACGGGATATACTGCCGAGAGTATAACCAACCACGCGGATAGAACAAAGCATGACAAAACTGAGATGGAGTACGCCATGATCATGGGACACGCGGCGCAGCGGACGACGCCGGAACAAGCCAGCCGGCTGGCGCGCGACTTTTACGGCATCGACGCCCGCGCCGAGGCGCTCCCCGGCGAATACGACGATAATTTCCGCCTGACGCTGGCGACCGGCGGCGGGGGCTACGTCCTCAAGGTCATGCACCCGGATCAGCCGCGCGCCCTGCTCGAATTGCAGTGCGCCGCGCTCGATCATCTGGCGGGGCATGCCCCGGCGCTGACCCTGCCGCGCGTGCAGCGGACGCTGACGGGCGATACCATCGCCATCACGCCGGAAGGGCGGCTGGTCTGGATGCTCAGCTACGTGCCGGGGGTGACGCTGGCGAAGGCGCGCCCGCACAGCGGCGATCTGCTGAACAGCCTGGGACGCCTGATGGGGGCGATTGACGCGGCGCTGCTCTCCTTCAGCCACCCGGCGGCGGCGCGCGACCTGAAGTGGGATCTCGCCCGCGCGGGGTGGATTCGGGACGGGCTGCCTCACATCGCCGACCCGGCGCGGCGGGCGCTGGTCGAAGGGCATCTCGCCCTCTACGACTCCAAGGTGCTGCCGGCGCTGTCTGCGCTGCGCCGGAGCGTCATCCACAACGACGCCAACGACTACAACGTGCTGGTCGGCGCGCCCCTGCCGCTCCCCCGCCAGGCGGTGAGCGTCATCGACTTCGGCGACATGCTGCTGACTCAGACGGTCGGCGAGGTCGTCATCGCCGCCGCCTATGCCCTGCTGGACAAAGCCGATCCGCTGGGCGCGGCGGCGCAGGTCATCGCCGGCTATCACGCCGCTTTTCCGCTGACCGACGCCGAGATCGCCCTGATCTTCCCGCTGATCTGCACCCGCCTGAGCGTGAGCGTCGCCAGCTCGGCAGTCCGCAAGGCGCAGGAGCCGGACGACCCCTACCTGACGATCAGCGAGCGCCCGGCGTGGGCGGCGCTGGAGAAGCTGGCGGGGATACACCCGCGCTTCGCCCATTACACCTTCCGCGCGGCGTGCGGGCTGGAACCGGTCCCGCAGAGCGCGGCGGTGACGGCGTGGCTGCGCACCCAGGCGAGCAGCAGCGCCTCGGTCATCACGCCGGACGTGAAGACCGCCCCCGCCATCGCGCTCGATCTGAGCATCGGCAGCCTGATGCTCGGCGCGGACCCGGCGAATATCGAACGGGCGGCGCTGGATGTCATTATCCCCCGCGAAATGGCGGCGGCGGGCGCGCCGATCGGCATCGGGCGCTACGACGAAGCCCGCGCCATCTACCAGACGGCGGCGTTCGCCACCGGGGCACGCCCGACCGAGGAGCGGCGCACCGTCCACCTGGGCATGGATTTCTTCGTGCCCGCCGGCACAGGGGTGCATGCCCCGCTGGACGGCGTGGTCCATGCGCTGGCGGACAACGCCGAACCGCAGGATTACGGTCCGCTGATCCTGCTGCGCCATGCGACCGGCGAGGGCGTGCCCTTCTACACGCTCTACGGACACCTCGACCGCAGCCCGCTGACGACCCTGACGCCGGGCATGGCGGTGAAGGCGGGACAGCGTCTCGCGGCGGTCGGCGCGCCGCCGGGGAACGGCGACTGGACGCCGCATCTGCACTTCCAGGTCATCACCGATCTGCTCGACCTGGAGAACGACTTCCCCGGCGTGGCGCGCGCCAGCCAGCGGGCGATCTGGAAGAGCCTCTCGCCCGATCCGAACCTGCTGCTCGACATCCCGGCGGACCGCTTTCCCGCGCCCGAACCCGCCAAAGCCGAGACGCTGGCGGGGCGGCGGTCGCGCATCGGCGGCAGCCTGAGCCTCTCCTACCGCGAGCCGATCAAGATGGTGCGCGGCTGGATGCAGTATCTCTACGACGAGACCGGGCGCGCCTACCTGGACGTGTATAACAACGTACCGCTGGTCGGGCACAGCCACCCGCGCGTGGTGCGCGCCATCCAGCGGCAGACGGCGCTGCTCAATACCAACACCCGCTACCTGCACGACAACATCATCCGCTACGCCGAGCGGCTGACGGCGCTCATGCCGGAGCCGCTGCGCGTCTGCTTCTTCCTCAATTCCGCCAGTGAAGCCAACGAGCTGGCGCTGCGGCTGGCGCGCACCTACACCCGGCGCGAAGACCTGATCGTGCTGGATGCGGCGTATCACGGACACACCAACGCCCTGATCGACATCAGCCCTTACAAGTTCAACGGACCGGGCGGGAGCGGGCGCAAGCCCTGGGTCCACGTCGCGCCGATCCCCGACGATTATCGCGGCGCCTACCGACGCGACGACCCGGCGCGTGGGGAGAAATATGCCGCCCACGTCGGCGGGCTGATCGCCGCCCTTCAGGCGGAAGGGCGCGGTCTGGCGGGCTACATCGCCGAGTCGCTGCCGAGCGTGGGCGGGCAGATCGTCCCGCCGCCGGGCTACCTGCGCTCAGTCTATGCCCAGGTGCGGGCGGGGGGCGGCGTGTGCATCGCCGACGAGGTGCAGGTCGGCTTCGGGCGGCTGGGGACGCACTTCTGGGGCTTCGCCCTGCAGGAGGTCGTGCCGGACATCGTCGTGCTGGGCAAGCCGATCGGCAATGCTTACCCGCTGGCGGCGGTGGTGACCACGCCGGAGATCGCGGCGGCGTTCGACAACGGCATGGAGTTCTTCAGCACCTTCGGGGGCAACCCGGTCGCCTGCGCGGCAGGCTTGGCGGTGCTGGACGTGCTGGAAGCGGAGCATCTGCCGGAAAACGCCCGCCGGGTCGGCGGCTCCTGGATGGCGATGCTGGGCGATCTGATGGCGCGTCATGCCGTCGTCGGCGACGTGCGCGGGTCGGGGCTGTTCCTGGGCGTGGAGCTGGTCCGGGACCGCGACACGCGGGAGCCGGCGGCGGACGAAGCCTCCTACGTCGTCAACCGGCTGCGCGAGGAGGGCATCCTGGCGGGCACGGATGGACCGCATCACAACGTGATCAAGCTGCGTCCGCCGCTGATCTTCACCGAGGCGGACGCGGCGTTCTTCACGAGCGCCCTGGACGACATCCTGAGCGAGGACGCGGCGGGAGTTTGAGCAGATAGGGCGGGTTGCTGCCCGGTTGTGCCGTATAATCGATTCGTGCCTGAGTAAAAGGACTGCCGATGAATCAGCCCCTTTTGCTGCTGCTGATCGTCCTGCTGGCGCTGCTGGTGACAGCCTTTGCCTATCTGATGTCGCGCCAAAGACCCGCCCGCTCCCGTCCGGCACAGACCAGACCAGGCTTCGCGCCGGTTCGCCGCGAGCCGGATACCGAGGACTTCGCCGCAGCCAGGCTTCCGGACGATCTTTCCGCCGTCAGCGTCCTGCTGTACATTCACTATTTCCAGCCCGATCGGGAGTTTGTCGGCTGGGTCGCCGTGCTGCCCGACAGACCGCCCGCCGACTATTTTCCGCCGGGCATGGGCTACGATGTCGCAGCCTGGCAGCGCGATGCCTACTGGCTGCGGGTGGTCGTCGCCTACGAGCAGGAGCAAAGCCAGTCCCTCGCCAACGGATACTTTGAACAGGCTGTCGGCGCGCTGGATGCAGCGGGCTGGCACAGCACTGCGCGTCATTACGACCAGCCGCAGCGCAGGTTCTACCGGCTGGAGCGGTGATCGCGCCAGAACAGCGCCAGCGCCCCCAGGGCAACCGCTTCAAATATCCCGATGGGGTCACCACAGACATGATGGGTCGGGCGGTTCGTGAACCGCCCGCGATTTCGGGCGCATCGCGATGCGCCCCTACGATTGCCTATGAGCCAACAGCCGATTTTGATGCGTTTGCCCTGCCAGACCCGATTGGCGGCAAGACCGGGGTTACGCCTGCATGCTGAGGACGATGCTCCCGCGCCTGTTCCCGCTTTCGGCGTGACGATGCGCCGCCGCTGCTTGATCCAGCGGATAGCAGCGGTCGATGATCACCTTGAGCGTGCCGGCTTCGACCAGCTCCTTGATCAGCGTGAGGTCGGCGGGCTTTTCCGAGGACAGCGCGCAGATCACGCGCTTGCCTCCGCGCCAGCTTGTCCAGATCATCTGCCCCAGCTGCTTGAGCTTGAAGCTGGCGAGCAGGAAGCGTCCATCCGGCTTGAGCGCCTTTTTCGCCCGCGCGAACGAACTCCTGCCGAGGATGTCGAAGATCACGTCGTAGGTGCTGTCGCCGCTCTTCGTGAAATCGTCCTGCGTATAATCGAGTACCTTGTCCGCGCCCAATGCCCGCATCAGATCGAGGCGCGGCGTCGCGGCGACTCCGGTCACGTGCGCGCCGAAATGCTTGGCAAGCTGAAGCGCCGCCGAACCGATCCCGCCCGACGCCCCGTTGATCAGCACCTTCTGCCCCTGTTTGATGTCCACCTTGCGCAGCAGGTTGAGCGCGGTCAGCGCGCCGTAGGGGATCGCAGCGGCTTCCTCATAGGTCAGGTTGGCGGGCTTGATCTCGACCATGCCATCCGCCGGGACGCACAGATACTCGGCATACGCGCCGAGGTTCTGCCCGCGATAACCGAAGACGGCATCGCCCACCTTGAAGCGCGTCACTGCCCCGCCAACGGCTTCGACTTCCCCGGCGAATTCCGCGCCCAGGATAGGCTGCCTGGGCGCGTTGACTCCGAAGCTGAGTTTTGCCATCAGCCAGAACAGACCCAGCATGTTGAACGTGCGCGGGGTGACGCGCTTGAAGTCGCGCGCTATCAGGTCGCCAAATCCGACCGTTGCCGCGTGGACTTTGACCAGGATTTCACCGTCTTTCGGCGTCGGCTTGGCGATTTCCGCCACATGCAGCACTTCCGGCGCGCCATATTGTTCGTAGACGACCGCTTTCATGATTCCCTCCAGGTGGGAAATAGTCGTGTTGTGAGACGGATGAGATGGATCGCGTTCGAGGATCAGGCTTCTTCTTCGAACGAGAAAACGTCTTCGACGGGCAGGTTGAACACCCGCGCGATGCGAAATGCCAGTTCCAGGGAAGGGAAGTACTTCGCACTTTCGATAGCGACAATCGTCTGTCGTGTGACTTCCACCCGATCCGCCAATTCCTGCTGCGTCATTTCGTCGTGATCAAAGCGCAGCTTACGGATTTTGTTCCGAATGATCGCCTTGCCCACGTCAGACCCCTCTCCGATAGTAGAGGAACTGCGACACATCGCTGACGACACTGCTCAGCATGCCCATGCCGTACAGCGTCAGGAACATCGCCGACAGCATCGTTGACACGGGCAGGTCGATCAGCAGCGGCGTCATCGCCAGCATGATGCCGACCATGAACACGTACATGCCGTTCCGCGAGGCTTTCAGTTCGATCAGTTTGTCGCGCTCGTCGGTGATCTTCGGCTCGCCTTCGCGGGTGACAATCGTGTTCAGGATGACGAACAGGATGGTCACAAAGATGGTCGCGAGAATGAACACCGGGATAGAGAGCAGGATGACCGCCCCCCAGTAGCGCAGCAGTTCGACAATAGGAACGTCCGCGCCGGGGAAGCGCCCGAGCATGTACGACAGGTAGATGGACGAGACGAGCAGCGTGGTCGCGATGGAGACGAGGCTGCGCTTTTCCTGATAGGACATAGGACCTCCTGTGTGTCCGCTGAATCGGACTCTATGTAAAATTTACTTTACATAGAGTAGTGCAAATCATGCGCGATGTCAAGTACATTTGACATCTTGTTTTGGAAGACATGGGTGGCGAGAAGAAGGCTGCGCCGTTTCGTGTTGGATAGAGTCGTGGAAAGCCTTTAGGAGGTAGGAAAGCGCTAATGCGCATCTCTACGATTTAGAACGAGGCTTTAGGGGCGCCCCGCTGGGCGTCTGTGCTGAATCCGTGATTCGCTGAGAGCGTGTCTGCAAAGCCGGTTTTCACACAACCTCACCCCAACCTCACCCCCTGCCCCTCTCCAATTGGAGAGGGGCGGTTGAGCGCAGCGAAACGGGGTGAGGTGAGCAGTTTGCAGACAGCCTCTG
>JAEURA010000304.1 GCA_016789005.1 Anaerolineae bacterium | reverse complement strand
TGGGGGGTTGAGGGGAGAAAAGTTCATAACAGGCTCTAGACCTCGAATTCCTTGACGATCTGCGCCACCCACGCCTGAAGGCGGGCGGAGGTCCTTTCCGACTGACCTTCTTCATCGACGCCCAGCCCCAGGAACAGGTCTTCGACCTGCGCCTTGGACTCGTTGAACTGGTATTCCTTGGTGGACCACATGCCCCACAGCTGCGCGCCGCAGTCCATGAGATCATCCGCCAGCGTGCCGACGGCGTCCAGGAAGTTGAAACCATAGCCGTTCTGGTCGCCCAGCCCGAAGATGGCGACTTTCTTGCCCTTCATGTCCTTGCCCTTGAGCTTGGGTACGAAGATCGCCCAGTCGTCCTGAAGCTGACCGGTGTTCCAGGTCGGAATCCCACAGATGAGATATTGGTAGCCGAGGAACTGTTCCGGCGTGGTGCTGCCGATATTGGCAATATCGACCAGCCCCGGCTTCGCCTTGTCGAACAGGTCTTTCATCTGATAGGCGACCGCCTCGGTCTTGCCCGTGCTGCTGCCATAAAACAAACCGACTTGACCCATGACGCTGCTCTCTCCTGCGACTCGCTGTGTGATAGACGGGATGAGCGCCCGCCCGCGACATGCCAATAGTTTAACCCACGCCGACGGGGCTTGGGCAGATCAAATCACGTCAGAATCGGCTGATCCGGGTCGATCAGCCGCGCGCCCAGAGCGATCAGCTCGCGGTTGCCGCCGGCGGGCAGATCGAGCGTGTAGACCTGCCGCCCCAGTTCCAGGGCACGCCGGGCGGCGTGCATCGCCCCGCCGTCGTCGTTGGATTCGACCACGATGACGGCGCGGCACAAAGCGGCGATGATGCGGTTGCGCGCCACCAGCCGCGCGGCGGTCGTCCCGGCGTCGGGGTGCGCCGCGCTGAGGACTGCGCCCCGCTGCACCCGCAGTATCTTCTCCACCAGATGAGCGTTTTCCGGCGGATAAATCTGGCGGATGCCGCCGCCCAGCACGGCGACCGTCGTCCCCTCGGCGATCAGCGCGCCGGTGTGGGCGAGGGTATCGACGCCGCGCGCCAGCCCGCTGACGATGCACCAGCCCTGGCGCGCCAGCCGGTCGCTGAGCCGGCGGGCGGCGGCGGCTCCTGCCGGGGACGGGCGGCGCGTGCCGATCAGCGCGGCGGAGTCTCCCGCCAGCCAGTCGAGCTGACCGCGCAGGAACAGGATCGGCGGCGCGTCGGGAAGGTCGCGCAGCGGCGCAGGATAAGCGTCATCATAGTAGGGGAGCACCCGGATGCCTTCCGCCTCCCACCCCGCCAGATCGCGCGATGCCGCCGGAGCATCCGCCGCGCGAATGGCGGCGGCGATCACCGCGCCGATGCCGGGGACGCGGCGCAGCGCCGCCTCGTCTGCCGCCAGCGCCGTGCCGGCGTCGCCGAACTGATCGAGCAGGGCGCGCAGTCGGGTCATGCCCATGTGTTCGACGAGGCTGAGCGCCAGCCATGCCGGATCGACCGACACGCTTCAATCTTCCTGGTAGTATTCGATGATCGACAGCAGCATGGCGTGGATGAAGGCGTCGATCTGCCGGATCAGCATCGCCCATTCCGGGGAATTGCTCGGCGGGGTGATCTCCGACCAGGTGAGGGCGGCGTTGGTCACGAAATCGCTGAAGTAGAAGAAGGCGCGCACCGCCTGGGGCAGAGTCATGCCCTCGGCGAGGAGTTCTTCGGCGTAATCCTTGCCGATGCGGATGGCGTCGCTCAGACGGGCGTCTGGCGCGCCCGCGCCCAGGTAGCCGCGCAGCGCCTCCAGCACCACCCGCCCTTGATCACGCATCCGCTGGCGGATGGACTCGCTGAGCGCCTGATACCAGGGTTCATCGCGCAGCCCGCCGCCGCTGACCTGCATGCGCGCCTGTCCCAGGGCGTTCTGGATGATCACCTGCACTTCGAGCGGCTGAAGCTCGCCCTGCGATTCGGCGTAATGCATCAGGTCGGCTTTGCGAAAGCGGCGGTGACCCCCTGGCGTGCGGCGCGCGGGAATTTCGCCCTTGTCCGCCCAGTTGCGCACGGTTGCCGGGTGCACGCCCAGCAGCGCCGCTGCCTCTCTCAGGCTCACCCATTCTGTGTCATGTGATCCCTGCATGGCTTCCGCGCGCCCCTTGGTGCTGCGTCCGGTATATAACCCAATCGGTCGCGCATTAGCGCGCCCGTCCTCATCCCTAAATCCCCTCTCCATTGCATCGAGAGGGGACTTTCCTGACCCGTTTTGCGCCCCTTCTCCACGCAGTGGAGAGGGGGTTGGGGGTGAGGATGCTGCAATCTGTGACTCACTGATTATAGTCTCTGCCGGCAAGTTTTACTTGCGAGCGTTTGCCCGGCGCAGGATGGGCACAGGACGGATGATCCTCAGTGAATCACGATTCTGACCCGGCATGCTTGATTCGCGAGCGCCGCCGAGGGCTAAAGCCATGTCTCGCATCTTTTCAACGGACGAGCCGCCGGCTCGCCCCTACGGCACGTCCGTTGTAGGGGAGACCCGCCGGGTCTCCCGTTCGTGGATTGCTTTCGAGACTTCACTTAAGCAAAGACCAGCGCACTAAAGGCGCTCCTTTATCCCCTTCAGCGGGATAGTCTCTGCGCTTAGCCGGGGTGCTTTAGCCTCCGGCGAACCGCCAAATGGAGTGCAGTCTGTGATTCACTGATCCTGGCGATTTTTCGGCGGCATTGATGCACTTTGCACTAAAAATCGCCAACCCCTTGACAGCGGTTTCAACCTCATGTTATGGTATCCACAAGTCTGGGAACGCTCTCAGAGATCGCTCCCAGAAAATGGCTCAGCGCCTTTTTGGATAGTGTTTTATGAACCTGGAAGACATTGCGGAAAAAGCCGGGGTATCTCGCTCGACCGTCTCGCGCGTCATCAACAACGAGCGCTACGTCAGCGAAAAGGTGCGCCAGCGCGTGCTGCAGGTGATCGCGGAAGAAAACTTTCGCCCCAACCCCGCCGCGCGAACCCTGGTCACGCGCCGGTCTGGCATCATCGGCACTGCCATCCCGCAGACCACCAACGTCTTCTTCGGCGACAACTCCTACTACCCGATGCTCCTTCAGGGGGTCGCCGAGGCGGTCAACCAGCGGGATTACGCGCTGCTGCTGTATCTTGCCGAAGAGCAGGAAGAGCGTGAAAACTTCGCCGAGCGCGTCGTCCGCCAGCGCCACGCCGACGGGCTGATCCTCAGTTCGGTGATCGAGGGTGACCCGCTCTTCACCTACCTCCTCAAACATGACCGCCGCTTCGTGATCGTCGAAACCCCGCCGCACCACGAAGAACGGGTCAGCTATGTGACAGTCGATAACGTCGCAGCGGCAGAGATGGCTGTCAATCATCTGATCGCCATCGGGCGGCGCAGAATCGCCAAGATCACCGGGCAGATCAACATCATGGATGCCGTCGAGCGCCTGGAAGGCTACCAGAACGCCCTGCGCGCGCACGGGCTGCCGGTCGATCCGAACCTGATCGTGTATGGACGTTTCCACCGCGACGCGGGCTATGAGGGCATGAAGCAGCTTCTGCCGCACCAGCCCGACGCGGTCTTCGCCGGCGGCGATACCATCGCCCTCGGCGTCCTCGACGCGCTGACGGAAGCCGGGCTGTGCGTGCCCGAAGACGTGGCGTTGGTGGGCTTCGACGACCTGGATGTCGCCGAGCGCGCCCAGCTGACCACCATCAACCATTCCGTCCAATACGTTGGTTCTCGTGCTGCCACCTTGCTGATGGACCTCATCGAGGGGCGGCTGGAACACCCGCAGCATATCGTCCTCCCTACGCGCCTGGTCATTCGGCGTTCGACGGTAGGGTCCTAGGAAAGGAGAGCGCCAGGAAGATTGACTGATCAGACACCGGGGTTCACCTGCCTACGGATGGTACGCTGCAAGAACTGTGCAAGTGCAAATCCTATAAAAGGACGTTAAACAACATGTCGAAGAAGCTCCTTCTCACTCTCGTCGCCCTGCTGGCGCTTTCCGCGCTGGCGCTCGCGCCGGTCTCCGCCCAGGACCCGGTCGTCGTGCAGTGGTTCGTCGGTCTTGGAACCGGCACGAACGAACAGCAGATCGCCGCTCAGCAGCAGGTCGTCGCCGACTTCAACGCCGCGCACGACGACATCGAACTGGAACTGATCCTCGCCGCCAGCAACCAGGTCGCCCCGGACACGCTCAGCACGCTGATCGCCGGCGGCACGCCCCCGGACATCGTCGGTCCGGTCGGGGTCAGCGGCTCCAACCTGTTCAGCCGTCAGTGGCTCGACCTGCAGCCCCTGATCGACGCGGCGGGGTATGACCTGTCGGTCTACCCGGATGCGCTGGTCGACCTGTATCGCACCGACGATGGTCTGGTCGGCATCCCCTTCGCCGTCTATCCGTCGCTGATGTTCTACAACATCGACCTGTTCGACGAGGCGGAACTCAACTACCCGCCGTCGGAATTTGGCGCGCCCTACGTCATGCCCGATGGCAGCGAAGTGGAATGGAACTGGGACACCGTCGCCGAAATCGCCAAGTTCCTGACCGTCGACGCCAACGGCAACGACGCGACGATGGACGGTTTCGACACCGCGGCGGTTGAGCAGTTCGGCTTTATTCAGCAGTGGAGCACCCAGCGCGCCGACTTCTCGACCTTCGGCGGCTACGCCTTCTATGATGCCGAATCCGGCACCGTGACCATCCCCGAAAACTGGCGCGCCGAGGCGGAGTGGATGTGGAAGGGTCTGTGGGAGAGCCACTTCATCCCCAACAACACCTATGTGAACAGCCAGCTCTTCTCGCCCACGCCGATGGCGTCGGGCCGCGTGGCGATGGCGCGCGTGCCGCTGTGGTACACCTGCTGCATCGGCGACCAGGTCAACTTCGACTTCGCGCCCGTGCCGGCTTACGAAGGCGGCTACTACGCGCCGACCGACGTGGACACCTTCTACGTCCACGAGACGACCGACACCCCCGCCGAAGCGTTCGCCGTCGTGAGCTACCTGCAGGGTGAGGCTGCCGCTTCGCTGCTGAGCGTCTACGGCGCATTCCCGGCGCTGCCCGAGCTCCAGGAACCCTACCTCGCCGAGCGCGCGGTGACCTTCCCCAGCGTCACCAATTGGGGTCTGATCAATGAGAGCCTGGCGTATGCCGCCGCCCCGCATCACGAATCCGACAACCCGAACTACGCCCGCACGCAGCAGCGCTTCGCGGACTTCGCCACGCTGCTCCTGGGCGACACCGGCGCGGACATCGACCTCGAAGCGGAACTCGACGCGCTGCAGGCTGACCTGCAGGCGATCATCGACGAAGCCATGTAGTCTTTGACCTCACCCCCCAGGCGAGCTTGCTCGCACCCCCTCTCCATGCAATGGAGAGGGGGCAGGGGGTGAGGTGCAATTCAACAGAATTTTTTGAAGAGTCCCACAATCGCGCGCATACTCTTAGAAGGTGTTATGAATTTCTGCGGTATCTGTCCCCCTCACCCCTAAGTCCCCTCTCCCACGCGCGCGGGGCGAGGGGACTTGACTCTCCCTTCTCCCCGTTTCTGTGGGAGAAGGGGGCTGGGGGGGGTGAGGGGAGAAGAGTTCAGAAAAACGCTCGTCCCCAAAAATGTCCGCCCGTTGAGTTGACAGGTAGTCCG
>JAEURA010000278.1 GCA_016789005.1 Anaerolineae bacterium | reverse complement strand
CTGCAGCTCGGTCAGACCGGGACGTACACGCTGACGGTACGCGGCAACGCTCCGGCGTCGTTCGGAACCTATTCCTTCAAACTGTGGCAGCAGGATGCCTTTGGGCTGGCGTTCGCGATTCAGCCGCCGGCGTCGGTGATTGCCGGAGAACTGTTCGCGGTCTATCTTCAGGTCGTAGACCCGGCGACACAGGACCCGCGTCCGCTGGAAGGGGTGGCGATCACGCTGAATCTGATCGATGACCCCACCGGATCGGTCATCCCCGGCTTTTCCTGGTCCGGGACGACCGGTACCGGCGGCGTACTGGGGCTGCCCGTCTCGGTAAATACACCCGGCGTATACCGGCTGCGCACCGATGCGTCGGGTTACACGGCGGTGGACAGTTCGGCGTTCGAGGTGACCGGGATCAGCTCGTCGGGCGGGGCATTCCTGCCGGACCTGATGCTCAACGGCGAAGCCGGCGGCGGATGAACCAGTACGGCGGCAGGATGACACGATTGTTGTCCTGCCGCTACTTCTCAATTCTCAGCAGCCGGCGCAGCGGACCCGGCACGCGCTTCTGACTCTCCCTGGACAGCACCAGCGTCATGCCCAAGCTGATCAGCGTGTTGGTCAGCAGGAAGAACAGTCCCTCTTCCAGCGGCAGCCTGCCGCCCAGATCGACGTTGACCGTCTTTTCCGGGTTGATCGTCCAGGTCCCGGAGTCAATCGCCAGCGAGTCCGAGATGCCCAGGTAAAGCGTCGAGGGGATGATGCCGAGCGCCACCAGACGGCGGTGCTGCCACAGGATGTCGCCGCCAAACGCGACCTGGAAGATGATCGGGAGCAGCGCCCAGGACAGCACCAGGCTCAGGTAGGTCCGCGACTTCGGACCCCGGAACAGGTTCCACACTGCGCCGATCCAGATCGCCCCCAGCGCCGCCGCCATGCCCAGGCGGAAGCGCAGCGGGTTGACCGGCGGGCGCTCGTCATGCGGCAGGTGGTTCGCCAGGAAGAGCATCCAGGCTCCGGTCAGCAGCGTTTGCAGCACGAAGAAAGTGTATTCTTCGATCGGCACGTAGCCGAGCACCAGCCCGGTGAACAGTTTGCGGTCGTACCACCACACTTTGGACGCCACCAGGTAGTTGTCCCAGGGGGTGGTGTAGGCGACGGCGACGGCGACGTGCCCCGCCAGCGCCGCCAGCGGGGGGATGCCCTGAAGCGCTTCCGGCATCTTTTTGCCGCGTCGCGCTCCACGCCACAGGATGAAGGTCAGCGCCGCCAGCGGGATGATCACGAAGCGGGCGAGGAATCCGAAATAGCGCATCAGTGGTGACTCGTTTACAGGTTAGTGGTCGGTGTAGTGGTCGCGGGTTTGCAGGAACAGCGCGCGCTTCACGCCGGAAAGCGTGTAATCGAAGCCGCAGCGCTTGAAAAAAGCATCCTGAGAGGTGATCGCCATCACTTCGAAGATGTGGTGTTCGTGGGCGCGGGCGACGCAGGCTTCGACCAGCAGACTGCCGACGCCCATCCCCTGCGCTTCCGGCGCGACGGCGACGCTGCGCAGCTCCGCCAGCTTGGGCGAATAGATTTCCAGCGCCGCGCAGCCGACCAGTTTGCCCTCGTCGGTGACGGCGACGAAGAAGCCGGGCAGCAGTTCGATCATTTCGTCGAGCGTGCGCGCCAGCAGGATGCCCTCGTCGACGTAATGGCGGATCAGATCGACCATCGCCGGGATGTCTTCCTCGACGGCGCCGCGCACGGTGATATGGGGTTTGGGGGTTTTCTCGTGTTTCTTGCTCATCAGGATGTCGGGGTGGATAAGCGTCGCCATATCAAGAAGGGACCAATCTGCGAATCGCGCACATAGTTGAATTCCAGCCAGTTGCGCAGTTCAGTATACCCCAGAAGCAGCGTGTGTGAATCCTCCTGGCTCCCTGTGACCCAAGGCATATAATCAGCCTCTAATACGAGCACGTAGGGCGGCAGGGCTGCCCACAGGATTTCGACGGTCTGGTCGCGCCATTCCGGCGGATACCAATCGGCGACCAGCGGGAATTGGAAGATGAACCGGACGGCGGGATTCAGCCCGCTCAGAAAATAGACTTCCGGGCGGAAGCCCCAGATGAACAGCGAATCGCCAGGGGCGACCCGCTCGCGCAGGAACTGCGCCATCCGCGTCGATTCATGGGCGTAAACGTCTCCGGCGACGAACCCCTCGTCATAGGCGATCCGGTCGATCTGCCCGGTCAGATAGGGCAGCGCTTTGCCCCAGACTTCCAGCGTCGGCACGAGCAGCAGGACCAGCCCGACGGCGGCGACCAGCAGCGCTTTGCGGCGCTGCACGACGGCGGAGAGCAGACCCAGAAACCAGTCGAAGACGAACGCCGCGAACAGGACCAGCGGCGGGAACATCGGCAGCCAGTGGTAGTCGTAGCCCTTGAGCTGAACGATCATGATGGCGAACCCGGCGACCAGCCAGATCAGCAGCGCCGTCCAGGGGTCGCGCCGCCGCCCGCCCGCCCACAGCCGCCGCAGATAACTCGCTGCCGCAACCCCTGCCAGCAGCCACAGCCCCGACCAGTGGATCAGCCGCGAGCCGATGCCGACCAGCAGCAGATTGCCGTTTTCCGCCGCGCCCAGCGCGGTGTAGCGGCTGGTGACGACCGCGCTTTCCCACAGGGCGTCCCATGCGCCGATGGACATCATGACCAGGATGCCGCCGCCGCCGATCAGCAGCCCGCCCAGCGCGAAAGCTGCGCCATCGCGCGGACGAACCCGCGTGGCAGCTGCCCAGTAGGCGGCGATGACCGGGAAGAGGAAGACGGCGAACGGGTACTTGAACCACACCGCACCTGCGGTCAGCGCTCCGGCGGCGAATGCCCAGGGCGCCGACCGGTTCGACGATGCATCCCCGGCGGCGAAAGCGCAGACGACTGCCCAGGTCATGGGCAGCAGGGCGATGCCGTCATTCTGGGTCAGCGTCCAGAAGGTCTCGGTGAAGTAGAACACGCCGAACAGCAGCGCCGCCCACAGCCCGACGCCGGCGCTCGCGGCGCGCCGCCCGATCAGAAAGAGGGCGAGGGCGATAGGCGGATAGAGCAGCAGATCGATCAGTCGGAGCGCCTCGCTGCTGCGTCCGAAGACCGCCAGCATCCCAGCGAAGACGTAGAAGACCGCCGGCGGCTTGGGATTCCACAGATCGACGTAGGGAATTTTGCCATCCAGGATGCCGCGCCCGATGGTGGCGAACTCGCCCTGATCGCGCCCCAGGGGGTAGGTGATCACCGGCAGGGCTGCCAGCAGCACCGCCGCCACTACGATGACCAGCATCCCGTAGGGGCGAGCCGGCATCGGGCGAGCCGCCGGCTCGCCCCTACGGACCTCTGCGGGGTGGTCGGCGGCAGCCATCACAGCCACCCGACGATGCGCGCCATCAGGAAGGCGATTCCCAGCGACAGGAGCAGGAACACCCAGGCGATCAGCCGTCCGCTGTCCTGCGCGCCGGTGATCTCGCTCTGCTGCACCGTCACCTGACCGAGCAGATCGACGTAGAAATCGACGTTGACTCGTCCGCGCGTCAGCCGCGCCATGAAGTCATGCCCGGTGACGAGCTGCCAACCGCTGTCCTCGTCGCGCCAGTGCGCGCCCAGGCGCTCGGCAATCGCCGCTTCCAGGATGGCGCGGGCTTGCTCGCCGGAGATCGGCTCAATAGTTTCGCGGGTCTCGCTCATGTGGCTTCATCACTTGCTGGACGATGGTGCGGCAATTAAACCATGCCGCCCGCGCTGCGCCAATGATCGATTACCCCGGTTCGCCGCGCGTCGAGCGCAGCGCGCCGGCGGCGACCACCCCGAAAAAGATGACGACGGCTGCGGCGTTCAGCAGCGATGCCCACATCCTGCCGTCGAACGCGCCGGCGAGATCGCTGATCGCGCGCAGCAGGACGGCGGCGTGCAGCAGGATCAGCGGCAGGTAGAACAGGCTGCTGTAGGCGATGTGCCGTCCGGTCAGCGCCGGGAAGATCAGCGGGGCGTGCCCGAAGACCATCGACAGGACGAACCCGGCGGCGACGGCGTGCAGCAAGGCGTCGTACTGAAGCCCGGCGTAGACCGCGCCGAAGGCTATCGCCAGGATGCCGGCGACGCCGAGCCAGACGTAGCCGATCAGCAGGCACAGAGCGATGTAGCGCGCCAGCCCGGTCTGCCGGGCATTTCTTCGGGCGAGGTCGAAGCGGATCAGCCAGAGCGCCAGGAGCAGCGCGCCCAAACCGGAGAGCCGCACGCCGAGTCCCAGGTCGATCAGCGCCAGCAGGACGCCGCCGATGTAGACCGCCGCTGCCGCCATGAGCAGCTGCTCGGTGCGCCGGGTATGACGCAGCACGCGCGACAGCTCGATCCGCTCGCCCACGATGGTCAGGATGATGAAGCCCAGCCAGGGGTGGATGGCGACGTAGATCGGCTGTCCTGCCGCCCAGGCGAGGTTGCCCACCAGCCACAGGACGGCTCCCAGACCCATCATGACCGTGTACAGTGACCAGTAGCGGCGCACGGTGATGGTGCGCAGGTAGACCGCCCCCAGGCAGGCGCTCCCCGCCAGCAGCAGCAGCTTCGCCGCCGGCTCCGCGCCGACCAGCAGCAGGACGCCGCCGCCCGCCGCCGAAAAGATCGGTGCGAGGAATGCCCAGTGGCGCGGCGAACGCATCAGCGCGGCGATGGCGACAGCGCGTTCCAGCGAGATCAGCGCGCCGAACACGCCGCCGATCATCAGCGGACCATGCATGCCAACCAGCGCCGGGCGGATTTCCGGCAGCGACCAGCCGGCGCGCTGAAGCGCCGCCCAGCCGGCAGCCAGCAGCATGAGCATGACCCCGGCAAACAGGGGATAGCGCAGCATCGAGACGCGCATCGAACTCACTCCTGGGCGTCTGCCGGGGCGGCGGTCTTCGGCAGCAGGATCAGCAGCATCTTCAGGGATGTCGTGGCGAATACGCTGTGAGTCAGGCGCGGTTCCATGCGAATCCACGCGCCCGCCTTCAGGTCGAACTTCTCGTCACCCAGCCCGATCACCGCCTCGCCGTCGAGGATGTGGATGATCGCCGTCGATGCGGCGCTGTGATCGCTGAGCACCTGCCCGGCGGCGAACGAGAAGAGGATGACATTGAGCTGTTCGTCTTTGGTCAGCGTGCGGCTGATGATGCTCTCCTGAGGCGGATCGACGGTCAGATCGAGCAGGTTGGGAAAGAGCAGGTAGGGTGATGCGGAGGATGAGGACATGGTTTTTCCAGTTTAGGGTTGTCGAGAACAGCGAGTCGCGCCTGGTAAGTGTACCCGCGCGGCGCAGGATCGGGGGAGGCGGCAGATCAGCGCGCGGCATAGGCGCGCAGCGCGCCGTCGGTTGCCGCGATCATGCGGGTGAAGTCGAAGCGCTCCATGCCGACCGGGGCGTTCGCCGCCAGCGCCGCGCGCTTCCCCGGCTGAAGCGCTTCGGTCAGCGCCGCCGCCAGCGCTTCGATATCGACGTAGGGCGCGAGCAATCCGTTGACGCCGTGCTGGACGACTTCGGGGTTGCCGCCCTTGTCGCTGGCGATCACCGGCGTGCCGACGGCGAGGCTTTCCAGCAGAGTGTGCGACAGCCCCTCATAGCCGGAATACAGCACGAGGTAGTCGGCGGCGCGCATCAGCAGGGGCATGCGCTCGCGGCTGACCCGCCCCAGAAAATAGACCCGCTCGGCGAGATCTGCCGCTGCGGCTTTGAGGGACTCCAGCAGAGGGCCTTCCCCGGCGACCACCAGATGGGCGTCCTTCACCCGGCGCAGCGCCGCGATCAGATGATCGACGCCCTTCCACGCCACCAGCCGCCCGACGGTCAGGAAGATCGGCGCATTCTGCGGCAGGTCGAAAGCGGCGCGAGCGTCGCGCTGGGTGTGAGACGGGGCACGGCGGTCTTCCGGTGGCAGGGCGTTGTAGATCACCTGGATTTTTGCCGGGTCCACGCCCCAGCCGACGACCATCCGCTTCAGGTATTCACTGGGCACGATCACCCCGTCGAGCGCCGACGCCTCCCGCGCTCGCGCCGCCCGGTCGGCTGCCGCCGGGGGGGGCAGCGCCGCCCGCTGGTACTCGTCCACGTCCAGCATCGGCGCGACCCAGCCCTTGCGGATGGCGCGCTCCCACCCCTGGTCGCCGACGATCTTGACCACGCGCGGCGCGCGGCGGTCGCCGAGCAGCGGCAGCCCCAGCGTGTGCAGATACACGACATCCGCCCACTTCAGCAGCGGGCGGGCGGCGCGGGCATAGTCGAACCAGCGCAGCGGCAGCGCCCGGCGCGGGATGCGCTGGATGGGGTACGGGTACGCTTCGACCGGGCGGTCATCGCTGTAGCTGACGACCGAGACCTGCCAGCCGCGCGCCTGAAGTTCCGGCAGCAGGCGGTGCAGATAGGTCGCCGGTCCGCCCGGTTCCGGGTGGACGATGCCGCTGGCGATGAAGAGACGCAGGGCGTCGTGCATGGCGTCAGCCGGTCCGCCGCGTCAGAGGTTGAAGCGAATGTGCACGATGTCGCCGTCTTTGACGATGTAGTCCTTGCCCTCCAGGCGGAATTTGCCCGCTGTCTTGAGCGCGGCTTCGCTGCCGGCGGCGATCAGGTCGCTGTATGCCATGACCTCGGCGCGGATGAAGCCTTTTTGCAGGTCGCTGTGGATGACCCCGGCGGCTTCCGGCGCGGTCGCCCCGATGCGCACATCCCAGGCGCGCACTTCGTCTTCGCCGACGGTGAAGAACGACTGGATGTTGAGCAGCTCGTAGGACAGGCGGATGACTTTGGCGGCGCTGAGTTCGGTGATGCCGTACTCCGCCATGAAGATCTCGGCGTCCTCCGGCTCAAGCTGGCTGAGTTCTGCCTCGATGCGCCCCTGAAGGGTGACGATCCGGCTCAGGCGGTGGTCATAGCTCAGCGCCGCATCGACGCAAGCGTAGTCGGCGGGCAGCACGAACATCGCGGGCGGCAGGGTCAGGAAGACGAAGACCAGCCGCGGCTTGATCTCTTCTTCGGTCAGGTCGAGATCGCGCAGCGGGCGGTCGGCTTCAAGATGCGCCTTCATCCGTTCCAGCAGATCTTTTTCGGCGCTCAGCACCGGGTCGCCGGCTTTGCCCTTGCGCTTGAGATCGACATCCAGGCGTTCCAGACGCCCCTCGATGGCGACCAGATCGGTGAGGATGAACTCGCTGTCCAGGATGGCAACGTCGCGCGCCGCATCGACGCTGTCGTAGGGGTGCGGCACGCCTTCATCTTTGAAGGTGCGCACGACGTGCAGGAAGCCGTCGAGCTGGGCAAGCTGGTTGCGGAACTGTCCGCCCAAACCGCCCTCGCCGATGCCCTTATCCAGCCCGCCAATGTCCACGTAGGTCACCTGGGTGTAGGTGGTCTTCTTGGGTTTGTACATCGCCTTGAGCTTGTCCACGCGGACATCCGGCACGTTGACGACGGCGGTGTGGACTTCGAACTGACCGCTGGTCGCCGCGCCGGTGGGCAGGTTGCCCCGCGTCAAAGCGTTGAAGATGGTGGTTTTGCCGCTGTTGGGTAAGCCGATGATGCCGAGTTTCATACACGCACATGCCTGTCAGAATCGGTCACAATGCGCGAAAGTATAGTGGACGAAGCGCGCCCGATGTAGGGACAACCGCCTCACCCCTCAATCCCCTGTGCATGGAACCCCGCCTCTCAATCCCCTGCGCATGGAACCTCACCCCTCAATCCCCTCTCCATATGGAGAGGGGAAGCTAAGCGAAGCGCAGCAGGGGTGAGGTGAGGCTACCCCTTGGTCGCCCCGCCGGTCAGCCCGCTGATGTAGTAGCGCTGAAGCAGCAGGAAGATCAAGATGCACGGCGCAATCGTCACGATCAGCCCGGCTTGCAGCGCGCCCCAGTCGATGGACCCATAGTAGCCGCTGCGCACGCTGGTCAGCAGGATGGGCAGGGTGAAGCTGGTCTCTTTGGTCATGAAGATCAGCGCGGCGAGGAATTCGTTCCAGGAATTCAGAAAGGCGTAGATGCCGACGGTGATGATCCCCGGTCGCACGATGTTGAGCATGACGCGGTAGAGCATGCTGAGCGAGCTGCACCCGTCGAGGAGCGCCGCCTCTTCGATCTCGCGCGGGACGGCATCGAATGAATTGCGCATGATGAAGACGCCGAAGGGCAGTTGAAAGGTGATGTAGACCAGCGCCAGCCCGAACAGCGTATTCTGCAGCTTCAGCCCGGTCAGGATCAGAAAGAGAGGGATGAGGATCGACTGAAACGGGATCATCAGCGTCATCAGGATCATGACGAAGAGGAGTCCCTTGCCCCGAAACTGGAAGCGTGAGAAGCCGTAGCCCGCCAGGGTGCTGAGGAGAGTCGCGCCGATCACCGTCATGACCGCTGTGCCGGCGCTGTTGCCGACGTAGTTCCACACGCCGCGCCCATATTCGTTGAGCTTGACGAAGTTGCCCAGGTCCAGCCGCGACGGGAGGAAGGTGGGCGGCACTGCCGAAGCTTCCGGGGGAGGTTTCACAGAGCTGATCGCCGTCCAGACGATGGGGAAGAGGAACAGCGCCGCCAGCGCGGTGCAGACGATGTAAAAGGCGATCCGCCCCAGGCGGTTCTCGCCCCGGCTGTGCGCGGTGGAAGGTGCTGAAGCTGCGGAAACAGAGGTCGTCATGCCATGCTCCTTCAATAACTCGTCTCGTCGCGCAGCAGGCGCAGCTGAATGACGCTCAGGATGACCAGGATGACCAGCAGCACGATGGAGAGCGACGCGCCGTAGCCGAGCTTGAAGTTGGTGAAGGAGTTTTTGTAGATCCAGTAGACCACCGAGATCGTCGAATTCTGCGGACCGCCGGCGGTCATGATGAAGAACTGATCGAAGCCGAGGTAGGAGCCGATCACCGACAGGATCAGCGCCAGGGCGAAGGTGCGGCGCAGCAGCGGCATCATGATGTAGCGCAGACGCGCCCAGTAGTTGGCGCCATCGACCTTGGCGGCTTCGTAGAGTTCGGCGGGAATCGCCTGCATGCCAGTCATGAGCAGGATCATGGTGAAGCCGACCGTCTTCCAGACCACCGACATGATGATCGCCGTCATGGCATAGCTGGAATCAGCGAGCCAGATGATCGGGCGGTCCATCACACCCAAACCGGTCAGGATGGCGTTGATCACGCCGACCCGGTCATGCAGGAGCCAGACCCACAACAGGCTGCTCGACCCCAGCCCGATGACCACCGGCAGGAAGTAGACGGTGCGATAGATGCCGACACCGGGCAGTGGCAGCGAGACCAGCAGCGCCAGCACGAACGCCAGGATGAAGATCACCGGCGTGATCAGCAGGGTATAGCGGGTGGTGAACCACAGGCTGTTCCAGAACTGCCGGTCGCTGAGCAGGGCGCTGTAGTTGTCCAGCCCGATGAATTTGTGATCGCCCAGCAGGGGCCAGTCGTGCAGCGACATGTAGACGGTGAAGATCAGCGGGAGGATGAAGAAGACGACGGTGAAAGAGACCGCCGGCAGTACGAAGAACAGCCCGGCGCTCCGTCTTCCGATGCTGCCGCCGGCGCGTTGGGCGCGGCGCTCGCTGATTTGAAGATTAACCGTGCTCACGTCAGCATCACTTTCCGACTTGAAAGAGGACGTTATCAACCCTCACCCGGACCCTTCTCCCGCATCAGCGGGAGAAGGGTCCGAGAAAAGGATACTGGCGGGCGGACGCGCAGCGGCTACTCGCCCAGAATGGCGGCGAATCCCGCCTGACCGTTGGCAATCGCGCCGTCGACGTCGCCCTGGAAGATGGCGGTCTGGATCATCGCCAGCCAGGGACCATTGGCGTCGTTGAACAGCTGGTTATAGACGAAGCTGTACGGCGTCTTGCCCAGGTTCATGGCTTCGGCGTTGGTGATCAGGCGCGGGTCCTCGCGCGAGAACTCGTTGTCGACCAGGTCGGCGCGCAGAGGGAGCTGACCCCGCGCGGCGAACATCTGCAGCTGGATTTCGTCGGAAAGCACCCAGGAGATGAACTCGAAGGCTTCCGCCGCGTGCTGCGAGCTGGACGTGATGGCGATAGAGTCGCCGCCGGCGAACGACGAGATGCCGCCTTCCTGACCGGGCAGGAAGGTCAGCCCGAAGTCGATATCGGGGTGATCATTCTTGAGAATGGCAATCGAGAAGGCTCCGGAACCCACCATGCCGATCTTGCCCGTGGTGAAAGCGCCGAAGAAGTCGGTGCCGGTGTCCGCCTGCGCGCTCGGAGGAATGAGACCCTCGTCCCACATGCGCTTGTAGAATTCCAGCGCCGCACGCACTTCGGGTGTATCGACGGTGGCGCTCAAGCCGTCTTCGGTCAGCACGTCGCCGCCGCTCGCCCAGATCAGCGGCAGGAAGGTGAAAGCGTTGCAGCCCGCGCACGCCCCGCTGAAGTAGAAGCCGTAGTTGTCATCGCCCAGGGCGGTGATGGCTTTGGCGGCTTCGTAGATTCCTTCCCAGGTCGTCGGAGGCGCTTCGGGATCGAGTCCCGCCGCTTCGAACAGCCCCTTGTTGTACAGCAGCACCGAGCCTTCGGCGGCGAAGGGGACGGCATAACGCCCACCGTCATATTCGCCGAGGTGGACGTGCGAGGCGCTGAGCTGGTCGGCGTAGGGCAGCGCGTCGATGAACGCGCCGATCTCGACCAGGTTGCCCGCCTGGGCGAACTGCGGCACGTAGATCAGGTCGATAGGCAGCAGATCAGGCGCTTCACCGCCCGCCGAGGCGACGCCGACGCGAGTGACAAAATCCGCCGCCGGGATGATCGTCAGCTCGATCTGGTTAGGGTGGTCGGCATTCCACATGTCCACCAGTTCGCGCAGGAAGTCCTGGTTGCTGTCGCGCGACCACATTTGCAGGGTTACCGCATCCTGCGCCGTCATGACCGAGACCCCGCTGGCGACCAGCATCAGCAGGACGACAAAGAGTAACGCTCCCTTTTTCATTTTGAACAACTCCTATTGCTAAATCACGAGTCTATCGTCAGCGGCGGAGCAGCGCGAAAACTGCCCGACACCGGAATGACCAGATTACCCAACCGCCGCCCTGCAGGCGGCGATCACCTCGTCGACATAGCGCGTCATCGCATCGTCGGCGATGCCCACCGAGGCGATATGCCCTGGCGTGACCGGTCCCGCGACCCGGTAGGTGAAACCGCGCTCGTGAACGCCGGTGCTGACGGGACCCGGCGCGCCTTCTGCCAGATGCCCCAGCGCCCGCCCATAGCGGCTGAGAATCTGCGGGTACTTGAAGTGCCGGTCTACCCCCAGCCAGCTCTGATTGACCGGCAGCACCGCCAGCAGCGCGTCGAACCAGCCTTCGCCGGCGACCAGCAGCCCCGGATGGCGCTCGTGCAGGTCGGCGATCAGCTTCTGATAGCCCTCGTACAGGTTGTGCCGGGGATCGTTGAACCAGCACGCCGACGTATCCAGGAAGACGCCGCTGACGCCGTAGTCGCGGACGATGGCGCTGACCTGTTCCATGAGGTGCTGGCGGAAGATTGGCTCGCCGGGGTTGAGGAAGACCTGATCATCCTCGCCGAAGCGGTCGGTATCCCAGTCCGGGAAGTTGACCAGCGTCAGATAGCTGTTGGTACGGCTGCGGAACGCCGAGCGCTCGTAGTCGGGGTAGACCTGCACGTTCGCGCCGTGCATACCGAACATCGGCATCAGCTTCACGCCCAGGCGGTCGGCTTCGGCGACCAGCCGGCGGAAGGCGGCGTCGCCGCCGAGCGCCTCGCCCGGACGATAGTGCGGGTAAGCGTAGTAGTAGCGCCCCTCGAATCCGGGCAGGTAAGCGAGGATATTGTGTCCCGGCACGTGCTGCGTGAGGGTCCGGAGCGTCTGCGCCATCTGGTCGAAGGTATTGAAGACGTAGCCGGTCCAGTGCTGTCCGTGCAGGTTCAGCACCAGCTTGATATCGCGCATCCAGTCCGGCACATCCGAACGGGTCTCCCAGGACTGCAACCCGTAGGCATCCTCCACGAAAGCGAGGTGAGCCGCGAAATCGGCATCGACATCCGCCAGACGGTCGGTGACGCGCAGACGCATCTCGCAGGCGGCGATGCTGCTCCCCCAGCGGCGGGCGTCCTCCTCGAAGATCAGTTCCAGCACCGGCTGACCGTCGGCATAGGGCGGCAGGTGGGTGTACAGCCGTTTGGCGCGCACTTCGCGGTCGCGGAAGCTCACGCAGATCAGCGGCGATCCGTCCTGCTCGCCGGCGCACGCCCAGGGCGTCAGCCATTCGCGCCAGGGATAGTTCCAGCGCACGGGCGCGGTCAGCGTGGGGATGGCGGTCCGCGCGGCGGTGCTGGTCGGCTGCCACCAGCCCTGCTCGAAGGCGCTGACCGGCAGCCCCCACAGCATCAGCTTGACCGCCTTGATCGGTTCGGCATGGCGCGCCTGAATCCGCCACTGATAGGCGTCGCCGTCGCGGCTGATGTGGACGATCACCTCGCCGGGACTGCGCTGCTGCTGCCCTGCCCAGCTCAGACCGCTCGCCGCCAGAGTCATGCCGCCGTCCGTCAGCGAAACCTGCGCCGGGTCCAGTTGGTACAGGTTGCGGGTGGTGAAAATCTGCACGCCCCAGCGGACGCCGGGCATGTCCGGCAGGTCGTAGAGGGGGTCGCGCGGATCGTAGCTCAGATCGTAGATTTCCAAGATGCCTTCGCTCCTTCGCTGGCGTTCAGGCGCGGCTCGCGCCGCAGGACTGTCTGACGACGAGTTCACAGGGGACACGGTACAGTTCCGCTGCCGATCCTCCCTCACGGATGTCTTTCAGCAGCAGGTCGCCCGCCAGCCGTCCCATCTGCACCAGAGGCAGAGCGACGGTAGTCAACGGCGGGCGCTGATGAACGGCGAAGCTGCGGTTGTCGAAGCCGATCAGCGCGACATCCTGCGGCACGCGCACGCCCAGGTCATGCAGCGCGCCCAGCGCACCGACGGCGATGCTGTCGCTCATGCAGAAGAGGGCATCCGGCGGAGCGGGCAGGGTCATCAGATCGCTGGCGGCGGCGTAGCCGCTGCTTTCGTACCACTTGCCGGCGCGCACCAGCGCCGCATCGAAGGGCACGCCGGCGCGGGCGAGGGCATGCTGCACGCCTTCGAGCCGGTGGCGGGTGGCTTCGTAATGAGCGGGTCCGTTGATGACGGCGATGCGCCGCCGCCCCAGCCCCGCCAGATGCCCCGCGCCCAGCACCGCGCCGCCGAAATCGTCCGGCACGACGCAGCGCACGGCGGCTTCGTCGGTGTACTGGTAGAGGTAGACCACCGGGATGTCGCCGAGCGGCAGGGCGGGCGCGCCCCGCTGGCGCACGCGGTAGCCGCTGATCAGGATGACGCCGTCCACCTTCTTGTCGATCAATACCTCCAGATGGGCGCGTTCACGGGCGGCATCGCCATAGCTGTTGCACAAAAAGACGCTGAACCCCTGAGCGCTGACCACTTCTTCGACGCCGCGCATCATCGACATGGTGAACACGCCTTCCAGATCGTCGGTGATCAGCCCCAGCGTGGCGGTGCGGCTCATCTTCAGGCTGCGGGCGATACTGTTGGGGCGGAAATTGAGTTTGTCGGCGGCGGCGCGGACGGTCTGGCGGGTTTCTTCACTGACGTACGGCGCGTTGTTCATCACCTTGGAGACGGTGGCGGGCGACACCCCGGCGAGGCGCGCGACATCGCGGATGGTGACAGATGCGCTGGATGGAGAGGCTTTGTCTTTGGGCGGCAAGATGGCGACCGCTTTCGAACTGAACTTTATACCAAAGCATAGTAAACCGATTTACATTCAGTATAGCCAGCATGTTGAGGCGTGTCAACAAGGCGCATCGCCCGTTTCGGAAAACGGTTTCGGAAGTCTGCAAGGGAAGCCTAGAACGTTGCTCGTTCTATCGTTTTTGGCGGCTGCCCCTCAAACCTCACCCCCTACCCCTCTCCGCGCGGAGAGGGGTAGGGGGTGAGGTCGGGGTGAGGTTGGACTCAACGATAGGCAAAACCACCCATTCGGTTACGGGCAGCCGCCCTTGTCCAGGAAGTATTCCAGGCTGACGGCGTTGTCGTTCGGGTTGCTTTCTGCGATCAGGTTCTCCTGATCGATGGTCAGGGTGATGCGGTGCGTTTCGTTGTACCACGTGCTGATGGTCAGAGGCATGTCGATGCGGACGGTCTGTCCCGGTTGGAGGATCGGGAAGCCGCCGATGGTGCTGCCCTGCGCCGAACCGTCGGCGGCGCGCACGTCGTTCAGCGTGACCGTGCCGCTGGCACTCGTCGGCTCTGTGCCCAGGTTCGCCACATCCAGCCCGACGACGAAGGTTTGGGCGCACACCGGCGCGGCGGGGTTGAGCACGACGATGCCGGCGACCAGGTTCGCGCCGGAAGCGGGCGCGCCGGTCGGCAGGACCGGTGTCGCGGTCGCCGGGCGCGGCGTCGGACGCGGCGGACCGGCTTCGCGCGGGAGCGCGCTGGTATCGCCGGTGACCGTCGTCAGCTGACCGTAGACCCAGCCTTCGCCGCCGCCATAGCGCACCTTGTACCAGTCGCCGCCCGTGCTGACGGCGAGGATTTCGGCGGTCTGCCCGGCGGCATACGCGCCAATGGGCGGATCGAATTCCAGACCGGGTCCCCGGCGGACGTTGACCCCCTGGCTGAAGCTGGCAATGGGGGCGGCAGCAGCGGCAGCGGTGGGCTGCGCCGTCGGCGCGGCAGTGGTTGGCTCAGAAGATGGCGGCGCAGTCGGCGGTTCACCGCCCTGCCCGCCGAGTGGGGTGACAGTCGGCAGGACGAAGCGCGTCGCCTGTGTTGAGGGGGTTGCCTGGATGGAAGCCGTTGGGAGACCGGGCTGTGTCGCGCCGGTGTTCACGTCGCCGCCGGCGATGACGATGATGGCGACCAGCGCCGTCTCGCTGGCGGAACCATCGCGCCGGAAGGCGGTCACGGCGATGCGGTGTTCGCCGAGTCCCGCCGCCTGCCAGGTATGATTGACGCCGAACACCGCCGCGCCCTGCGGGTTCGCTTCGGAGATCGTCTCTACCAGGGATTCGTCAATGGCGAACTCCACCCGGTCGATGTCGGCGCCGGCGTTGGAGACCTGCGCGGCGATGTTGACCTCGACGCCTTCCAGGTAGGTCGCGCCCGGCTGTGGGGCGCTGATCTGCACCAGCGGCGCGCCGGAAATCGCCGCCGCGCCCGGCGCAGCGTTGAGATTGCAGCCTGCGCTGATCAGGCTGAGGGTCAGCAGCGACAGGAAGAGTCGGACGGGACGCGCCATAGGACACCTCGTGGCAGCGAACGAACACTGTTTAGCTTAGCGCAGCGTTCGCCCGTTTTCGACCGTCGTTATTCCGTCGAAAACCCTGCGGTGAACAAACCGGTGAGCTGAACTTCGACCGGTATGCCGCCGAGCATGTCCGGGATGCGATCCTCAGGCGCGAGCTGTTCTTCGGGGATGAGGGCATCGACCATGACGATCAGACAGACCTTCCGGTCGCCTTTTCCCCCGGCGTCGGTCTCGCCCTCCCGGCGCGAAGAGAAGCCAATGGCGACGCCGACGACGTGCGGCTTGCTCATCAGGATGTCGCTGTAGCGCTCCTGAACCACCTGTGCCTGCTGCAGCTGTTCCTGCGTCGAACGTGAGTCAGACATGGCTGTTGCCCTCCGACTGTCTTGGATTCGAGCCTTTCAAAACTTGACGTTAAGCGCGTCGAGGACGACATCGATCGGCGTGAAGATCGTCGCCATGTCGCTGCCCGCGAAGAGCAGCCCGACGGCTTTGTTTTCCGCCGCATCGACGATCAGCGACCCGCTGTCGCCCCCCTTGCTCATCGCTTCAGTGATCGTTTGTCCGACGAAGCGGGCGGTGCGCGCGCCGGCGGCGGTGCTGTAGCCGACGTTGACGGTGGCGTTGATCAGCGTGACCGCGCCTTCGGTGTACTCGGTGGTGCGCCCATATTTGCGCACGCGCATCCCCAATGCCGCCGGTTTGGTCCCGGCGATAGTGCCGATGACCTGAATGGCGTCGCTGAACATCGCCGGGTTGACCGGTCGGGCGAGCGCGCAGTCCACCCGGTTTTCCGGAGTGATCTGGGCGACCGGGATGGTGTTGATCCCGGTCATGGCGGCGACGGCGAGCGCCTGCTGCGTGGTCGCCGCCACACGCTGATTGGAACCGACCAGTTTGGCGATGGCGTTCGCCAGCGCCACCAGCAGCGAGACGACATCGCAGGAAGAACCGCCCGGCGTCGGCGTCGGGGTGGGCGTCGGCGTGGGATTCGGCGTCGGCGTGGTCACCGGCGGTTCTACGGTGTCGCCCACGTAGCGCAGTGGGATGAAGCGTTCCAGGGTGGCGACGATATCGGCGGGCTGCAAGCCGCCGTCCATCGGACCGGGCTGCAGGATGGCGTCGCCCTTCAGCGCGTCGTTGCTGTTGGCGAGGACGTGGTTGTTGGAAAGGATCAGCCGTTCGTTGGTCGTGCGGTCCTTGACGACCGTCCCTAGCGTCCCGGCGGTGATCTTGTAGTGACCGAAGCTGACACCCGAAGGAATCGTCGGGCGGAAGCGTTCGCGGGGCGTCTGCAGGGCGCGCAGGTAGCCAACCTCGATCACATCGGTGCGCATGCCTTCCAGTTCGCGCGGGACGAGATCGTCGGCACTGAGGGCGGCGAGGGGCAGCTTCTGTTCGACCAGGATGACCACCGCGACATCGCCGCTGGTATCGCCCGCCTTGTTCTTGTAGCCGACGCCAACGCCGACGACATTTCGTTTGGAAAGCAGTGCCTCTTCGTGAACTGCCTGTGCCATGATCGCCTGATCGGTGGACATCGCGCGCTCCTTAGGTAGCTGCAAGACGGCGGTATTCTCTTCCCTACTATATATAGTACACTGTCTCGGCTTCTGAAGACACGAGGATGGTGAATTGACCCCCGAACAGCCGATTGTCGCCGCCGATCCGATGCTCGGCGGCGCGCTGGCGCATCACCCCAGCAACCGCCTCAAGCCGCTGCTGACGGCGGCGCTGATCGGCGCGCCGATCGCCCTTGTGCTGATG
>JAEURA010000277.1 GCA_016789005.1 Anaerolineae bacterium | reverse complement strand
AGGGGCGAGCCGCTGGCTCGCCCGCTGAAAAGAAGGGAGACCCGCCGGATCTCCCCTACGAGACATCGCGGGAAGGATTGAAGGCGAGGTAGAATAGGGTTGGGGTCCGTTGGAAAACACACAGGCGGTTGGGTTTCTGGCGCATTCGACCCCAGCGGCGAATGAAGTCGGCATGCCCTTGGGGGTGATGAAGCAGTTGGCGTGGGCGCGCGGCCCGGAGGAGACATAGTTCTAGAGGATGAACAGCGATGGAAGCCATTCAGAGCATCAACCTGATTTCGATTGATCCGAACGTGCGCGGGGGACGCCCCTGCATTGCCGGCACCACCATCGAGGTCTCGGCGATCGCCATTGCCAAGGTGATCCATATGCAGACGGCGGATGAGATCGCGTCAGGCTACCGCCTGACCCTGGCGCAGGTCTACGCAGCGCTGGCGTACTACTATGATCACAAGGCTGAAATCGATGCGCAGATCCAGTCTCAGGACTCGATTGCCGATGCCATGAAGGAAAAGCGCATTGGCAGCCGCCATTCGCCTCTATTTGGATGAAAATCTGACGCCGGTCATCGCCGACCAACTGCGGCTGCGTGGCATCGATGTTGTGACGGTGCGCGACCTCAGCGCGCTGGGCGACAGTGACGCGAATCATCTGCGCCGCGCGGTCGAACTGGGGCGCGTCCTGATCACTGCCGATGCGGATCTCCTGGTGATCGCATCCGAGGGTGTCGAGCATCTTGGTATCATCTACGGCAAGCAGAACCGCCACTCCATCGGCGACTGGGTGACCAGACTGGAACTCATCTGCGCCGTTTACACCGCCGGAGACATGGTGAACCACGTGGAGTATCTGTAAAGCCTGCACACCCTCTTGGAGCCGTAGGGGCGAGCCGCTGGCTCGCCCCGCCCCGTTGACAAGCTGCGAATGATGCCTACCCGGACAGCGACCACTCGTGGACGTGCGCTGTGTAGCCGTAGAACACCCACGAGGGACCCGGATTGAAGCCCTGTATGCGGCTGTTGGCGACCTGGAAGATGTTCGGCGTGAACGTCCAGTCGTAGGCGACATCGTCGTGCGTGATCTGCTGAATCTGGTAGTAGATCTCGGCGCGCGCCGCCGGATCGCAGCCGGGCAGCGAGCGCGCCTGACGGATCAGATCATCCACTTCAGGGTTCACGTACGAGGTGAGGTTATTGCCGCTGCCGGGGATATCCTGGCTGCTGAGCAGCAGGGTGGTGAAGTCGTTCGGGTCCGGGGGCTGTGTGCCGCCGCTGTTGCTCATGGCGGTGGCGTCGTACATCTGCCCGAAATAGACCTCTGGGATGTAGTTCGACCATTCCACCAGTTCCAGGCTGACATCGAAGCCCAGCTGGCTGAGCTGATCCTGCGCCACCAGCACCGAGGTTTCGAACAGCTGGAGGATGTTGCTGTAGCGGATGGTGAATGCCAGCGGGGTCCCGGCTTCAGCCGTCGCGCAGCCGTTGCATTCGCGCACGCCGTCGCCGTCGGCATCGGTCCAGCCGGCTTCGTCGAGCAGCGCCGCCGCCGCTTCGGGGTCATACTGCCAGACTTCGACCTCGTTGTTGTACGCCCAGCTGATCGTCGGGGCGACCACGCCGACGAGCGGTGTGCCGCCTTCTTCGCCGCCCAGCGTCGCCAGCACGTCCTGCTTGTTCCAGCCCATCGCAATCGCCTGGCGCACCTTGACATCGCTGAAGATCGGGTGCGGAGCCTGTTCGACCAGATTGCCGGCGTCGTCATAGGCAGCCGAGGGGTTATTCGGGTCCGCCCAGTTGAGCGCCAGGAAGTTGACCGTCACCTGCGGGAAGTTGGCGAACTGAAGGGTGTCGCGGTTGGAGATCTGCTCGAAGAGATCGCCCTGGAAGTAGGTGTAGTCGATCTCGCCCGCCTGAATCGCCTGAATCGCCAGCGCCTGTTCGCCGATGACGCGGTTGATCAGGAAGGGGATCTGCGGCGCGCCGCCCCAGAAGTCGGGGTTGGCGCGGAAGCGCTGGAATTCATCCGGCGCCCACTCTTCCAGGATGTAGGGACCGCCGCTGACATCGGGGTTCATGTTGAAATCGCTGGAGGCGAAATCGCTGTAGTCTGCCGCAAATTTATGGGAGGGCAGGAAGCGGATGGCGGCGAAGTCGCTGAGCGCCGCGCAGTTGACATCCGACATCTTGACCTCGTAGGTGCGGTCGTCGATGATCGTCACGCTGTCCACCAGATCGGCGTTGGATTCCCAGATCGTCCCCAGGTCGGTGTTCTGCGCCGCGCCGATGGAGAACGCCATATCCTGGGCGGTGATCGGCGTGCCGTCGCTCCAGACCGCGCCTTCGCGGATGGTGAAGGTGTAGGTCAAGCCATCATCGGACGCCACCCAGCTGGTCAAGCCGGGGACGGTTTCGCCGGTGAAGGGGTCGGTCTCGACCGGCGAGGGGAAGAGCAGGCTGTATGCCTGATAAGACGCGCCGTCCGACGACAGCGCCGGGTTGAACGTCACGATGTTGCCGAAGCCGCGAATGACGACCGTATCGGCATCCTGCGCCAGCACGGGCACAGCCAGTAAGAGGAGTACGACGAACAAAAGGACCGCTGTCTTCATACAAGGTCTCCATCTCCATCCCGATCAAGGTATTTTGTTTTCGCGGGATAGGACGAATTCTAGCGAGGATCGAAAAAGCGGGCAAAAATCGGGAAAAAGCACTACTGGAGGATGCAGGCATGACCGTTTCGCATTTTCAACTGCAAATTGCCGAGCCGGAATATCGGCGCCGCTGCGACGCGCTGCGTGACCAGCTGGCAGCGCGCGATCTCGCCGGGGTCGTCCTGTTCAGCGGCGATTACGTCAAGTACTACACCGGTTTCGCCTTCATCCCCACCGAGCGCCCGATCGGCTTCGTGATGAACCGGGACGGCGAGCGCGCCATGTTCGTGCCGCGCATGGAGCTGGAGCACGCGCGGGCGAATGCGCTGATCGACCGGACGGCGCATTACGTCGAATACCCCGATTCGCCGCACCCGATGGAGCGTCTGCGGACGCTGCTGGGCGAGATGGGCATCGCCGGGCGGGTCGGCGCGGACAGCGATGGCTACCCGCGCCTCTTCGGCTATCGCGGGCGGTCGCTCTCCGAGATGGGCTTGACGGTTACGCCGATCAGCGAGGTCGTCGAAGACCAGATGATGATCAAGTCGCCGGCGGAGATCGCCCTGATCGAGGAGAGCACGCGCTGGGCGAACCTGGCGCTGCGCCTGCTGCAAACCTACACCGCGCCGGGCAGGACCGAGACCGAAGTCACCCAGCGCGCCAACTTCGAGGCGACCCAGGCGATGCTGAACACCCTCGGGCCGATCTACAAGGCACAGGGGTGGCAGCGCGACGGGGCGCATGCCGAATATCGCGGGCAGATCGGGCGCAACGCGGCGATCCCGCACGCGCTGGCGAACAACATCGCCTTTCAGACCGGCGATGTGCTGGTCGGCGAAGCGGCGGCGGCGGTGTGGGGCTACAGCACGGAACTGGAACGGACGATGATCATCGGGCGCGCCAGCGACGGGCAGAAGCGGCTGTTCGATCACATGCTGGCGCTGCAAAACCTGGCGTTCGAGGCGATCCAGCCGGGGGCGCGCTGCTGCGACGTGGATACCGCCGTGCGCGCCTACTATGCCGAGCACGGGCTGCAAGGGCTGTGGCGGCATCACACCGGGCACGCCATCGGCATGCGCTATCACGAGGGACCGTTCCTGGATGTGGGCGACACGACGGTGATCCAGCCGGGCATGGTGTTCACCGTCGAGCCGGGCTTGTACGACGAAGCCTATGGGGGATTCCGCCACTCCGACACGGTGGTGGTGACCGAGGATGGCATCCGCATCCTGACCTACTACCCGCGCGATCTGGCGTCGCTGACGGTGTAGACGCACCGGGTGGTCAGGCGTGTTGAGTTCAGAGGGAGCGACCCCCTAGCTCGAATCCAAGTTCACCGACCCCGTACCCATGAGAAAGTCAGGCGAGAGATAGGGTAGGGTAAAAGTGGATAAGGGCTCGCCATCCAGGGTGCGAGCGACAAAGAGGCGC
>JAEURA010000223.1 GCA_016789005.1 Anaerolineae bacterium | reverse complement strand
GAGCCAGGATCAAACTCTCCGTCTTTTGACTCTGGTTTCGTCTGCACGCTTCTGTTGTTAATGTGCGTCGCGGCTCACTTCCTGCCGCGTTTGTTTGCGTACGGTTAGATTACTCTACCCCTTACGCCCTGTCAAGCCTCTCGTATCCCACTTTTTCACACTATCACAAATTGATTTGCGATTTCTTGGGATATCGCGCTGTTTCTTGCCGAAACATCGCCTGTTCCTGACAGCGAGACGGGAGTATATCAGACGCTTCTTGGCTGTAAAGGGTCTCTTCTGAACGAACTTTGAGGAAGTTCGGGCATGACAGGCGTCCCTGTCATGCCCGCGAGGGGTCAACCATTAAGAGCAGACCGCCCGCCTACATGTCGCTGCGCCCCTGCAAGGCGCGCATGAGCGTGACCGAGTCCGCATATTCGATGTCGCCGCCGACGGGCAGCCCACGCGCCAGGCGCGTCAGCTTGACCGGCAGTTTCGCCAGCTCTCGCTGAATGTGCATGGCGGTGGCGTCGCCTTCCAACCCCGGATTGGTGGCGATGATGATCTCGTTCACGCCGCCTGCTTCGACACGGGAGACCAGTTCGCGGATGCGCAGATCTTCAGGTCCGACGCCGTTAACGTAGGAGATCGCCCCATGCAGGACGTGATAGACGCCGCGATAGACGTTGGTGCGTTCCAGCGCCAGCACGTCCAGCGGTTCTTCGACGACGGCGATGGTCTTCTGATCGCGCACGGCATCGCTGCACACCGGGCAGGGGTCATCGACCGTGATGTTGTAGCAGACCGAACACAGGCGGGTCAGCGCCTTCATCTGACCCACCGCTTCGGAAAGCTCGATGCTCAATTCGTCGGGCGCGCGCAGCAGAAAATAGGTCAGGCGCGACGCCGTTTTGGGACCAACTCCCGGCAGGCGCGACAGCACGTCGATCAGGCGGGTGACCGGCGGAGGGACGGCAGTGCTGGACATCGCGCCTCAATCCCAGTTCTTGTAGTAGGGCACGGCGGTCGGGTTGCGCTGGAATCCGCGCTGATGCCAGTAGGGATATGCCGCCGAAGTCTCGCTGGCGGCGTCGAGCTTCGCCACCTGCTCCGGCGTCAGCGCCCAGCCGACCGCGCCCAGGTTGTCGCGCAGCTGCGCCTCGCTGCGGGCGCCGATGATGACGCTGGAGACGGTCGGGCGGCGCAGCAGCCAGTTCAGGGCGATCTGCGCATGACTCCTGCCCGTCTCGGCGGCGATCTCGTCCATCGCATCGACCACCTGATACAGATATGCCTCGCTGATCGGTCCCTCGCCCGCGCCCAGGGCGATGCGCGTATCGGCTGGCATGGGCTGACTGCGGCGGTATTTTCCGCTCAGCCGCCCGCCCGCCAGCGGACTCCACACCAGCGTGCCGACGCGCTGATCCAGCGCCAGCGGCATCAGTTCCCATTCGTAATCGCGCCCCACCAGCGAGTAGAACGCCTGGTGCGCGGTGTAGCGCGTCCACCCGTAGCGGTCGCTGACGCCGAGCGACTTCATCAGATGCCAGCCGGAGAAATTCGAGCAGGCGATGTAGCGCACTTTGCCGCTGCTCACCAGATCATCCAGCGCCCGCAGAGTCTCCTCGACCGGCGTCTGCGCGTCGAAGGTGTGCATGGTGTAGATGTCGATATACTCGGTCTTCAGGCGGCGCAGGCTGTCCTCGCAGGCGCGTATCAGATGATAGCGCGACGAACCGACCTCGTTGGGGTCGTCGCTCATGTCATAGGTCGCCTTGGTCGAGATGATCACCTGCTGCCGGCGCTTGCCCAGCGCTGCGCCGAGCACCTCTTCAGAAAGCCCGGTGGAGTAAACATTCGCCGTATCGACGAAGTTCACGCCGGCTTCCAGCAGCAGATCGATCATTCGCGCGGCTTCTTCGACCTGGGTTGCCCCCCACTTGCTGAAGAAATCACCCCTGCCGCCGAATGTCGCCGTCCCGAAGCAGAGCACCGGAACCTTCAGCCCCGACCCGCCCAGCAGTCTGTATTCCATTAATGCCCCTCTCCTGCACCTTGCGCTGCGTCTACAGCAAACCGCCCAGTCCCGGCATGCCGCCCAACCCGCCGGTGATCGATTCCATCCGCCGCGCCGCCATCGTCTGGCTTTCCTCAATCGCCTGGTTGACCGCGATGACCAGCAGGTCCTGCAGGTCGGTCGCCCATTCTTCATCACTGGTGTCGATCTTGCTGGTATCGATGACGATGGATTGCACCCGCTGGTGACCGGTGATGACGACGGTCACGCCGTTCTTGCTCACTTCCACCGTCTCGTTGGCGAGCGCCTCCTGGGCGGTCACCATGTCTTCCTGCATCTTCTGAAGCTGGCGCATCAAGCCGGCATTGCCGCCGCCCAATCCGCCGGGAATGCCGCCGGTCAGTCCGCCGCGTCGTTTGCTCATGAGACAACTCCTTCTCGCTTCAATCGTCAAGGTTCTTCTGAAGGGGGATCAATGCGTTCGATCTGCGCACCCAGTTCCAACCCGGTCGCCAGCAGCAGATCATTGGCGGCTTCGGCGGTGATCGGCGCGCTTGCTGTGTTCAATTCCTGGCTGCTGACTTTGATGACCTGCACGGTGAGCGGCGCGCGGAACACATCCGCCAGTGCCCGTTCGATGACCGTCCGCTTCTCCGGGTAGGGCTGGATGCGGCTGTAGTAGGTGTCGTTGTCCGTCCCCAGATAGACGACGTTCCCTTCTACATGGTGCGCCCGGAAATGGCGCATGATCTCCGGCGCGGTCTTACTGTAGCGCATCATCCGCTGCAGGACGGTCTTCCACTTCTCGTTGATCGACGCCGAGGACACCGCCGCCGCCTGATCGCGCACGTCCGGCGCTGACGCGGACTCCCCGCCGGGCGAAGGTGCAGCGGTCGGCACGGTGGTCGCGTAGACCGGCGGCGCATAGGCGGTGGTCGGCTGCTGGAGCGATTCGACCAGCGCCAGTTCCAGCGCAAGCTGTGGATGCCAGCCCCCTTTGGCGCTGTTGACCGCATCATTGAAGGCACGGATGGCGCGCGTCAAGACGGCGAGGTCGATCTGCTGAGCCAGACGAAGATAGGTCTGCTGCTCCTCCTCGGATGCTTCGATCAGGTCGGTCCCGGCGGTCCCGGCGATCAGCACCGCCCGCAGGAAGGCGACGGTCTGCGCGCCGAACTGCCGGGGATCGGTCCCGTTGTCGATGGCGTCGTTGATCACCCGCAGCCCTTCGGCGGCATCGCCCAGGGTGATCGCCTCCGCCAGCGTGCGCACGGCAGCGCTGCTCGCCGTCCCCAGCACACTTTCCACCAGTTCAACGGTGATCGGCTCGTCGGGGTCGGTGACGATCTGGTCCAGCAGGCTGATGCTGTCGCGGGCGCTTCCGGTCCCGTGACGCGCCACGATCTCCAGGGCGCGGCGGTCGTAGCGCAGCCCTTCGGTATCGCAGATTAGCGCCAGCCGTTCGGCGACTTCCCTGACCGTCAGCCGGCGGAACTCGAACTGCAAGCAGCGGCTCTTGATCGTCTGCGGCACTTTGTCGATCTCGGTGGTCGCCAGCACGAAGATGGCGTGTTCAGGCGGCTCTTCCAGCGTCTTCAGCAGGGCGTCGAAGGCGCTGCCCGAAAAGCGGTGGACTTCGTCGATGATGTAGACCTTGAAATGCCCCTCGCCCGGCGCGAAGGCGATCTTGTCGCGCAGGTCACGCACGTCGTCCACGCCGGTGTGGGTCGCCGCGTCGATCTCGATCAGGTCCAGGTAGCGTCCCTCGTTCACCGCGACGCACGCCGGGCATACATTGCACGGTCGGCGGTCAGGGTCGGGGTCGGTACAGTTCAGGGCTTTCGCCAGAAGCCGGGCGGAAGTGGTCTTGCCGGTGCCGCGCGGTCCGCTGAACAGGTAGGCATGACGGACGCGCCCCTGCTTCAGGGCGTTGCGCAGCGTGCGGGTGATATGTTCCTGACCGACGACATCGTCAAAGCGCGCCGGTCGCCATTTGAGGTAAAGCGCTTGCTGTGGCACGGCGATCCTTCAATCGCAGGTGGTCCAAAAAGTGTAACACGCCGGGGTGTCCTGGGCAATAAGCGTGTATAATGTCGGCAGGGATCACAGCATAGAAGGAAGTCAATCCACCATGCCGAGTCTAGGACCTACCGAGTTGATCATCATCCTGGTGATCGTCCTGCTGCTCTTCGGCGTCGGGCGTGTCTCCAGAATCGGCGGCGAACTGGGCAGCGCGGTGCGCAATTTCCGCGAAGGCTTGCAGAACGGCGGCGAAAAGAAGAGCGAAGACGCCAGCGAACAGCCGAAAGCCTAGCGCCAGCGTTCAGCGATGGTGCGCCTCACCCCCGCCCGCCCGTCGTCCGGGTCCAGGGGTGAGGTCCGATTCACCGGCTCGCCCAGAGCAGCCCGCGCAGGGTGATTTCGCGCGCTTCGCTCACGTCGAAATCGGCGGCGGTATGCCCCAGTGAGTTGTAGAAGACCCGCCCCGCTCCCCACCGCCGTGTCCAGACGACCGGCATGATCGTCCCGGCGATCCAGGGAGTCACCGTCCCGTCGAAAGTCGTCGTTGCCAGCACCTCGTTGCCCGGATCAACGTGCATGTAGTACTGCTCAGAGTGCATCTGAAAGTCGTTCAGCCCTGCCGTGATCGGGTGGTCGCGCCGGGTGATGCTGACCGTGTAATCGATGATATTGCCGGGGTGCGCCACCCACTGCCCGCCAACCATGAACTGGTAGTTGGTATTGTCGCGGAACGAATCGCCCATCGTGCCGTGCCAGCCGCCCACGCCCACCCCAGACTCCACCGCGTCGAGCAGCCCTTTCGCCTGTTCATTGCTGATCTTGTCCATCGTCCAGGTGGGGACAATCAGGTCCAGACCGCGCAGCTTCTCGGCATCCAGATAGGCGTCGAGCGTATCGCTGATCTCGACGACGTAGCCTTCCCCTTCCAGCAGCCCGGCGAACAGCCGAGCCGATTCAAACGGGGTGTGTCCTGTCCACCCCCCGACCACAAACAGCGCCTTCTTCGTCATCGACTTTCTTCCTTGCAGGTGATTATCCAGGACCTCGCCATGAACGCCGCACGCCGCGAGGCAGCGCAGCGAGATCATACAGTCGATCATACCCCCCGCCCGCCTGACCTGCTAGAATGTTCGGCGGGGGTGCAAATGTCCCGGTGGGCGTCCCGGTCTTCAAAACCGGCGGCAGGCGGCGTGCCCGGCTGCGGTGGGTTCGACTCCCATGCACTCCCGTCGCACCCAGGGCAAACGCATCAAAATCGATGAATGGGTCAGAAAAGGTTACAAGGTATCGTAGGGACGCGCTTCTGCGCGTCCGATACGGCGGACAGCCAGAAGGCTGTCCCTACGGGACTGCGTTGACCCATCATGATCTGATTGAAAATTTGATGCGTTTGCCCTGCCGTCGCACCACTTACCGTTTGAACCGTTGTGGTCGCGTGTTGAGGTGCGTTCTGTAAACTTGTCCAGCCTCAGCTTCCTTTTGGAGATTTGCGTCAGAAGGGTCTTTCTCCAACTCTGCCACAGCCTGATTATACGTAACGTATAATTCGTCGCGCTTCGCTTCCCACACTCTATCTTCCGGGGAAGCTGGTATTTCAGCGACCGGGCTGCCAGACACGATCCAGTCGATCATCGCCTTGAAGTGAGGGCAGTTGTCGTCATAGACTCTTTTGGCGCTGCATCTGTCGAATAACTTGCGTGCACCAATTCCTTTGCTGTACCTGACGCCTATTTTTTTGAGCTGTGTCGTCGGGTGTGGAATCGCTTCTGGTTCGCCCAGGCGCGTCTGTCCAGCATGCGCCATAACTTCCGCATCTGCCAGCAGCCACGTCTCCGGTTCCATCACTACCGGGAAAGCGCCAAAGCGCGCACGATAACGGGCATCAATTGAAGCAAGCATGATGTCCTGAACGGCATCAAACGCCTCATCGGTGTTCATCGAAGGCTTGACTACACCAAAGGGTTCTTCATGGAGATCGACGAGGCAGATCACCGACGACGATGGCTCCGTCTTCAGCTGGCGTTCTGGATCGGCTTTGAAGTTCGTTTTCAGGTCACCGTTGCCATCGTATGCCAGAATTTCTACGTCCGTGAAGCGCAGCGATGTATAGGGTTGCAGAAAGCTTTTGAGGACGTGCTTTTCAGTCTCGCCCTCACATAGGATGAGCAGCACTGACATTTCAGCCAAACCTGCCCATCGTCCACAGTCGCCCCAGGCTGTAGCGTTCGATCCAGGGATCAAGCGCCTCCTCGGACAATTGCTCAAAGGTGGTCTTTCCGTCCGGGCGTTCGACCACGATCACCTCCGACGGTTTCATGCTGTCAACCAGGCGCGGGGAGTGCGTCGTAATCAGGATTTGTGTCTTCTCTGCCGCCTCGCGAAGCAGTTCGACCAGAATGCTGAGCATGTCGGGATGCAGCCCGATTTCCGGTTCGTCGATGGCGATCAGCGCCGGCGGGTCTGGAAGCAGCAGCAGCACCACAAGTCCGAGGAAACGCAGCTGTCCATCGGACATCGAAATCGCGGGGATGCCGACATTATCGAAGTATCTGCTGCCGTAAGTCAGCGCGCCGCGCCCGCCTGCGGTAATCGGCGTGTTGAGTTCGGAAAAGTCAGGGAAGACGGCTTCCATCACCTCGTACAAACGCAGCTTGATGGGGCGGTAGCGCGGCTCATTCCCCAATTGCTGAAGGATTGACACCAGATTGCTGCCATCGGGATTCAGACGCAGCGGTTCGCTGGTATTGAAGAGCTGCGAATCGCGCATATTTTTCAGCGCGTCCGAACCGAAGCCGCGATAAATCCCCCAGTCCGCCATCAGGCGCGACGTTTCGTAGAGGCTGGGGTAGCTGTGCCGATCCCGTATCTGCGAGATGACGAGTTCCTGATCGGTTTCTTCGTAATCCATTTCCCGTTCCTGCTGATCAGAAGGATCGCCCCCTTTCGCCCCGCTCGTCCTGGGCTTCATAATCCTGACACGACCCCGTTCCGCCGAAAGGAACTTGAAGTTCTGCTTCTGATTCGGGTAGGGCGGGCGTTCCAGTTCCTCGGAATCGACGACGTAGCCCCCTGTGCTGCCGCGCTGCGCCACTTCCCCCGAATAGAACAACCGCGCTTCTTTTCCGACATCGCGGAATTCAGCGCTCCACCCAAATGATCGTTCAGACGCGGCATAATGAACCACGTTGCCCAGCCCACCCATCGTGTTGATAGATTGACCGAGCTTGCCCTGCGCCGCCGATTTCATCAGCGAGAGAAAGTCGAGGAGATTGGACTTACCCGTTCCGTTTTCGCCGATCAACACATTGAGCGGACCGAGAGGTATTTCAGCATGATATATGCTCTTGAAGCGGGCTAATGTCAATTTCTCAAGCATGAGACTTTCTCACTTCACGGAATACATTCCTGAGGATAACGCCGTTCGATGAACAGTTCCACGCCGCACCGGCGAGACAAACCGACGCGATGGCAGAGGATGGAATCAACAGCGGCATCCCCGGTATCCTGTGTAATGGACAGAGAAGAATGCCGCCGAATGCGCGGTCAGGCTAACGAGAGGCTACGTTGCGGAGCGCGCCGGTTCGATGGGATCGTCCGGCGCGGGCTTGTCTGCCCGGTCCCGGCTGCGGTCGCGCGACTCGTCGGCATCCACTTCGACTTCGACGACGCGGCGCACGAACACCTTGCGGATGCGGCGGTTCTCTACGGCATCGATGCGGATGAACACCCCCGCCTCTTCCAGCGTCTCGCCGACTTCCGGCACGCGCCCCAACCGGCTGTAGATGTAGCCGCCGAAGGAGTCGTTCTCGTCGTCCGGCAGATCGATGTCCAGCAGCTCGTTCACATCGTCCAGGTTCATGCCGCCATCGACCACGTAGGCATTGTCTTCGACCTTGACGTATTCGTCCTCTTCGTTCGCGTCGAATTCGTCCTTGATGTCGCCAACGATCTCCTCCACCAGGTCCTCGATGGTGACAATGCCCGCAGTGCCGCCATACTCATCGACGACGACGGCGATATGCGTCTTGCGGTGCTGCATCTCCTTGAAGAGCGCGTCGGCGCGCTTGGTCTCCGGCACGAAATAGGCAGGACGCATCAGATCAGTGATCGACTTGCCGCCTGCGACCCCGCCGCTTTCCGTGAACAGGCGCAGCAGGTCTTTGGCGTACAGCATGCCGCGAATGTTGTCGATCTCGTCCTGGTACACCGGGATGCGGGAATGCCCGCTGTCGATGAACTCCTTCATCGCCTCCGTCAGCGAGTCGCCGATGGACACGGCGGTGACATCGGGGCGCGGAATCATGACCTCGCGCACCAGCGTCTCGCCGAACTGCAAGACGGAGTAGATCATCTCTTTCTCGTCGTATTCGATAGCGCCGCTCTGATGGCTCTCGTCCATCAGCGTCATCAGTTCTTCCTCGACCACGGCTTTGCTCAGGGGTTCGCTCCCGGCGATCTGGCTGAGCAGGTCGGTGAAGCGGACGATCACCGTGATCAGCGGGGTGAGGATCAGCGCCAGCACGCGGACCGGCGATAGGGCGACAGGGGCGAGCTGATCGGCATAGGACTGCCCGACCGCCGAGGCGACCACATCGCCGACGATGAACAGGATCAGCGCGACGACGATCAGCGCAGCGGTGATGATCAGCCCGGCGTTTTCGGGCGAAGCCACCCATAAGGCGATCTGCGCGTAGGCGACTGCCACCAGAGCGACGCGGATGAAGGTCAGGGTGAGCTGCAAAGTCAGCTGCAACCGCGGTTGGTCGTCCGCCAGTTTGAGCAGACGCTTTGCGCTGCGGTCGCCCTCGTCGGCGCGCTCACGCACCGGCGTGCGCCGGAAATTGGCAAATGCCGAGGCGCTGGTTTGCAGCGCGCCATGCAGCAGGATCAAGCTGATAAAGAGGATGATGCTCGATAAACCGCCGTCTTCCAAGTTGTCCTTTCCTTACTCGTTCCAGACCCCACCTAAAAAGAAAACACCGGGACGATTCTGGCATGGACTGACAGAACGTGACCCGGTGTGGTCAGATCAGCGCACCCAACACGCGGCGTCGTTGGGGAGGTTGGTCTGGGTTTGATAGGAGCATTTTCCGCTGTTCTTGAACTTTTGACGAACAGTCTATCATAAACAGCGGGGGCATGACAAGAAAGGTCGTCAAATGACTGAACCCACCGCCTACCCTGAAGTCAACCGCCTGCTGGACCCTCTGCGCGAAGGAGTCCAGGGCATCCTGGGCGATCAGCTCGTCGGCATCTACCTCACCGGTTCGCTCGCAACCGGCGACTTCAACGCCGACAGCGATGTCGATGTGCTGATCGTCACCGAACAGACTCTCTCTGAAGCCGAGTTCCTGGCGCTTCAGGCGCTTCACGAGCGCCTCATCGCCAGCGGAGAGCCGTTCGCCGCCGAAATCGAAGCGTCATACATCCCGCGCGCCGCCCTGCGCCGCTATGATCCTGGCGATTCGTATCATCCGCGCATCGAGCGCGGTCCATCTGAGCGGCTGACCTGGGTCGAACATCATACCGACTGGGTCATCCATCGCTGGGTGGCGCGCGAACACGGCGTCATCGTGACCGGTCCACCGCCGCAGACGCTGATCGATCCTGTCAGCCCAGAAGAACTGCGCCGGGGCGTGATCGATCTGATCCGTTTCTGGTGGGAGCCGATGATTGACCATCCGGCGCAGTTGGAGCACCTCGGCTATCGAGCGTACGCCGCCGTCACCATGTGCCGCATGCTCTACACGCTGCACACCGGAACGGTCGCCTCCAAGCCAGCCGCCGTCCGCTGGGTGATCGCCCAGAGCGGCGCGCGGTGGGCAGAACTGCTGGAACGGGCGCTCCTCTATCGGCTGCGCGCCGACGATCTGGACGCGGTGCTGGACCTGATGCGCTTCACGGTCGAGGAGACAGCGCGCCTCGTCTGAATTCACCATGCCCCGTTCAGCATCACGACATCGAGGGAGCGCCTCTTCGTGCGCCCCTCGATGCCCTGTCAGCGCCCGACGCTCAATGCACTTCCGGTTCGTCGGCGTTCTGCCAGTCGGGCTTGATCGACTCCAGCTTGCGGATCACCGCATCGCGGATTTCTCCCGGTTCGGCGTGGCGTCCCAGCGCCTTCTTGGAGAACATCAGGTCGCCGTTGACTTCAAGCTCGAACCGCCCGCCCATCGCAGGGACCAGCGTCCAAGCGGCAATGTAATATTCCAAGCCGCGTTCGTTCAGGATTTCTGCCATCGCACGGATGGCGCGTTCGGTGTAGTGTCAGGCTGTGCAGTAAGTGAGCCGGATGTCCAGAAGCGGCTGCTGCATGAGTCGGTCCTTTTCATTGGATGTGGTGTCGGTTGTTGAGACCGATTATAGAGCGTATTCTGAAAAATCAACCTATCTCAGGTCTCGCATCTCAGGGCAAACGCATCAGATTTCCCGATGGGGTCACAACAGACATGCTGGGTCTTGTAGGGGCGGTTCGTGAACCGCCCGCGATTTCGGGCGCATCGCGATGCGCCCCTACAACACGTTCTGGCTGCTTATGAGCCAACAACCGATTTTGATGCGTTTG